>JAKOWB010000026.1 GCA_029781795.1 Pseudomonadota bacterium
CCGCCCCTCAAACCCCGCGGGGGGCGCCGCCCCTGGGCCGCCGCCGCCGCGACGGGCGGGGCTTTGCCCGAGGAGAGAAAGGAAACATCCGACAATGTGCGGCATCGCTGGCCTGATCCACCGAGGCAAGACCTCGAATATCGGTGGCGAAATGACCTCCATGCTGCGGGCGCTGAAGCACCGCGGCCCGGATTCCACCGGCTACGCCATCTATGGCCAGCCGAAGGACACCGAGTACGTGCTGCGCTTCAAGGTCGCCGAGCAGGACGACCTGAAGACCGGCTTCGCCATCCATGAGCAGGTGAAGCAGCGCCGCGCGACGGTGGACCAGCGCCTGAAGGAGATGGGCGCCAAGCTGCTGTCGGCCGACGAGGCGACGGAGTACGCCTTCCGCTACCGCATGGCCTTCGACGGCGACATGCGGCGCCTGGCCGATTTCATGGAAGACATCGACGGCGTGGAGATCCTCTCCATCGGCCGCGGCCTGGAGCTGATCAAGGACCTGGGCGACGCCGACGTGGTGTCGAAGCAGTACGGCCTGGGCAAGTTCGAGGGCACGCACGGCATCGGCCATACCCGCATGGCGACCGAGTCCGCGGTCGACATCCGCTCGGCCCACCCCTACTGGGCCTACCCCTATTCCGACATCGCGGTCGTGCACAACGGCCAGATCACCAACTACTGGAACAAGCGCCGCGACCTCGAGCGCCGCGGGCACCGCTTCGTCTCCAACTGCGACAGCGAGCTGCTGGCGGTCTATACCGCCGACAACCTGGAGCAGGGCGCGACGCTGCTGGACTCGCTGAAGCAGTCGGTCGAGGAGATCGACGGCGTCTTCACCTACATCATCGCCACCAAGGACGAGCTCGGCATGGCCAAGGACACCATGGCCGCCAAGCCGCTGGTGCTGTTCGAGAGCGACGAGACGGTGGCGCTGGCCAGCGAAGAGATCGCCATCCGCGCGGTCTTCCCGCAGGAAATCGACACCTTTGATCCGTACGAAGGGGAGGTTCGGGTATGGAAAGCGTGAAGACGAGCAACACCGACCGCAGCCAGGTCGACCGCTCGCATGAGATGGGGCTGCACGTCGAGCAGCTGAAGGGCCGCACGCAGCAGCGCTTCTTCAAGCCAGACGAGGAAGCCAACTTCACCTATCCGGATTCCTACGACGTCGACTTCAACAAGCGCGCGGAGTTCGACGCCAAGGACATGTCCACCAAGGACGTGAACCTGAAGATCCGCGAACTGATGAAGTCCGGCCACGGCACCATCGTGATCAAGAATCCGATGGCGCGCCACGCGCTGGGCGTCGGCATCCTCAACCGCCTGAACCTCTACTTCGAGGGTTCGCTCGGCTACTTCGGCTGCGGCCTGGTGGACGGGCCGAACATCCGCATCTCGGGCCGTGTGGGCTGGTCCTGCGCCGAGAACATGATGGCCGGCACGGTGGTGATCGAGAAGAACGCCGGCTCGCTGTTCGGCGCCGCGATCCGCGGCGGCGACCTGGTCTGCAAGGGCCATGTCGGCGCCCGCACCGGCATCGACCAGAAGGGCGGCACCATCATCGTCGGCGGCGACACCGGCGCCTTCTCGGGCTTCATGATGCAGCGCGGCCGCATGGTGATCTGCGGCAACGCCGGCAAGAACCTCGGCGATTCGATGTACGACGGCATGATCTATGTCGGCGGCCAGGTCGCGGAGCTGGGCGTCGACTGCGTGCCGGGCGAGATGACCGACACCGACCGCGCGTGGCTCACCCGCAAGCTCAAGATGTACGACCTCTACCCGGCGAAGGGCATCGACCACTTCAAGAAGTTCGTCGCCGGCAAGCAGCTCTGGAACTACGACAACCTCGAGCCGTCGGAGAAGAAGCTGGTGCTCTGACGAGCGCCAGCCTCATCCCCGTCCGCCACGAGCAAGCTAGAGGAACAGACCCGATGGCCAACCAGCCTCTCCCCGCCGAGAAGCCGCAGAAGAAGGCGCTGACGCGCGACGTCAACCGCCTCGGCAACTCCTTCATCTTCCCGCCGCACGTCATCGACGACATCCACATCAAGGCCGAGCTCGGCCGCTACCGGATGCGCGGCTTCTCGCTGTTCAAGAAGATCCCGCACTGGGACGACCTGACCTTCCTGCCCGGCACCCTCACCCGCTTCGTCATCGAGGGCTACCGCGAGAAGTGCATCACCAAGACGGTGCTGGGCCCCAACGCCAAGCGCCCGATGGTGCTCGACATCCCGGTCTACATCACCGGCATGTCCTTCGGCGCGCTCTCCTACGAGGCGAAGATCGCCCTGGCGCGCGGTGCGACCATGGCCGGCTCCGCCACCTGCTCGGGCGAGGGCGGCATGATCCCCGACGAGCGCCGCTTCAGCTCGAAGTGGTACTACCAGTGCATCCAGAGCCGCTACGGCTTCAACCCGCACCACCTGCGCCTCGCCGACGCGGTGGAGTTCTTCATCGGCCAGGGCTGCAAGGTCGGCCTCGGCGGCCACCTGATGGGCCAGAAGGTCACCGACATGGTGGCCGAGATGCGCTCGCTGCCCGCCGGCATCGACCAGCGCTCGCCGGCGCGCCATCCGGACTGGATGGGCCCCGACGACTTGGCGCTGAAGATCCAGGAGGTGCGCGAGGCCACCAACCACGAGATCCCGATCCAGCTGAAGCTCGGTGCGGCGCGCGTCTATGACGACGTCCGCATGGCGGCGAAGACCGGACCGGACATCATCTACATCGACGGCATGGAGGGCGGCACCGGCGCCGGCCCGCACCTGGCCACCGAGGAGACCGGCGTGCCCGGCATCGCCGCGGTCCGCCAGGCGCGCAAGGCGCTGGACGACGTCGGCATGACCGGGCAGATCTCGCTGGTCTATGCCGGCGGCATCCGCAACGGCGGCGACCTGGCCAAGGCGCTGGCGCTGGGCGCCGACGCTGTGGCCATCGGCCACTCCGCGCTGATGGCGCTCAACTGCAACAAGGACATCCCGGAGTCCGACTACGAGAAGGAAGTCGGCGTGGAGCCCGGCCACTGCTACCACTGCCACTCGGGCCGCTGCCCGGTCGGCGTGGCGACGCAGGACCCGGTGCTGCGCAAGCGCCTGGATCCCGACGAGGCGGCCGAGCGCGTCTACAACTTCCTGCACACGCTGACCATGGAGTGCCAGATGATGGCGCGGGCCTGCGGCAAGACGAACATCCATTCGCTCGAGCCGGAAGACCTTGCGGCGCTGACCATGGAGGCCTCGGCGCTCGCCGGCGTGCCGCTGGCCGGCACCAACTACACCGTCGGCGTCGACGACTACCACCACCTCTGAGACCGGGAGACGCCCTAAAATGGCAGGCACCTCTTACAAGGGCTCGACGATCAAGGACGTCGACCAGTTCCTCAAGGGCGATGGCCTCGACTCCGAGCGCGAGAAGGTCATCGGCCAGCACATCGGCTATCGCTACGACGTCAACCTGCTGCCCGACTACAGCAAGCTCACGCCCTTCCTGAAGAGCTACATGGAGACGATGGGCTGGGACGACCTCAACTGGCTGGAAGACGTGCACATGGGCTACGAGGAAGGCCGCCCGGCCATCTTCGACCGCAACGTCAACGGCTGGGTGACGATCCCCGAGGGCACCAAGCTGCCCGAGACGCAGCAGGATCGCGACATGATGGCCCGCGAGCTGCTGATCAAGTTCCAGATGAGCAAGCGCCATCCGATGGTCGACCTGAACAAGGCCTATCGGAAGTTCTGGTAAGTCTTACCCCATGTCCTCCAACCCCGCCGCCGGGCGCACCCGTCGGCGGGGTTTTTTTGTGCGCAGGGGTGGGCCGCGTCAGCCGCCGCCGAGCGGCGGCTCGGCCTGGGCGTGGGCCCAGTCGGGCAGGAAGGCCAGGATCTTCACGCCGGCCGGCAGGTTCGGGTTGAACAGCGAGTTGTGCCAGAAGGTCTGCTGCCACTCCTCGTCCTTCTCGGCCAGCAGGCGCACGGCGCAGGGAATGCGGTAGCTCTGGCGGAACTGCGCGAAGTCCAGCCGAGCCTTGCCGAGGTGGACGAGCTGGGCGGCGAAGCGCGAGTCCGGCGCGAAGAGCGCGGTCATCACGTCGCTGAAGTCGCGGGCCTTCTGGTAGAAGGTGCCGTGCAGCAGCTTCACCCCGTCCTCCAGGCGCAGCAGGGGATCGGCGGTGCGGCGCACGATGTGCTTCAGCTGCATGATGGTCTCGTGCGGCTCGCGCCGGTTCAGCAGCACGGTGATGGGGCCCGCGGCCTCCTCGTGGCCGGCCGGCGTCACCAGCGGGCGCATGCCCTCGGAGGGGCGGCCGCCCAGCTCGCGCACGGCGATCTGCCGGATGCGGCACTGCCAGCCGAGGAAATGGTCGCGCAGTTCGGCCTGCGCCTCGCCCATCAGCACCACCTTGTTCTCGTCGCTCATGACCCTTGTCCGCGATGGGAACCCTTGCGTTCCTGCCCCAATGTAGGGCGAGGCTTGCAGCCTTGCCACGCCCGCAAGCGACACCGGCGCTGCTAATCTCAGCGCCCGGGAGGAGAGGGGAGCCTTGAGCGTGCCGCCAGCCTTGTGGGGCCTGGGTACTGCCCTGAGCTGGGGCGGTGCCGACATCATCGGTCGCTGGACCGGCGGGCGCTTCGGCGTCGCCGTCTCGCTGGCCGGTACCATGCTGGCCTCGGTCGCCGTCCTGGGCGCCCTGCTGCTGCTCCAGGGCCAGCCGCTGGTGGCCGACTGGGGGCACCTGCCGGTGCCGCTGCTGTCCGGCGTCGCCAACGCCATCGGCACGCTCTGCCTGATCCTGGCGCTGGTGCGCGGGCCGATCGTCGTCACCTCGCCGATCACCGCCAGCTATCCCGTCATCAACCTGCTGCTGGCCCTGCTGGGCGGCGTGCTGCCCAGCCTGGCGCAGTGGCTCGCCATGGGCGTGGTCATGCTGGGCGTGGTGCTGGTCTCGCGCGGCGCGGCCGCCGCGGCCCCGACGGGCGCGACGCCGGACCGCCGGCGCCTTGTCGGCTCGATCGCCATCGCGCTGACCAGCGCGCTGGGCTTTGCGCTCTCGATCCACGGCATCCAGCAGGTGATGGCGGAGCAGGGCGAGCTGCAGGCGACCTTCCTCATGCGTGTCGGCGGCGCGCTGACCGCCGTCGCCATCCTCGCCTGCCTGCCGCGCACGCGCCGCGCCGTGCCGGCGCGCTGGCTGCCGGTGCTGGGGGTGCAGGGCCTCCTCGACGGCTGCGCCTATGTCCTGCTGCTCTATGGCAGCCGGGGCACCGGCGCGCAGATCGTCGTGGTGGTGGCCGCCGCCTACTGCGTCGTGCCGGTGCTTTTCGGCCGCTTCGTGCTGAAGGAGCACATGGGCTGGCCGCAGCTCCTGGGCCTCCTTGCCATCATCGCCGGCGTCGCCTACCTGGCGGGCGCACACTAGCGCTAGACTGGCCCGGTCCGTGGTGAGTCGTGGGGGGCGGGGCATGCGGGCGGTGCGGGGACTGGCGCTGTCGGCGCTGCTGTGCGGTGGTCCGGCGGCGGCGGACGAGTTCTTCGACTGCGCCAGCGAGGCCAACGCCAAGGCGATCGACCCGACAGCGCCCTTCACCTGCGCCGTGCTGGAGCAACACCAGGTGGCGATGGCGAACGGCATGGCGCCTGTCCGCATCCTTGCCGATGCGACCAGCAACCCGGACGAGCTGGCGCCTTGGCGGGCGCTGATCCTGGAGTCGCTGACCAAGCACCTCGCGGTCTGGACCCAGCACGCCGCCCTGAAGCTGCTGCCGCTGACCATCGTGCTGTTCGATCCGAACGATCCGGCCAGCCCGATCGGCGGCAACCTCGGCCTGCACTCGGTGCTGGCCGGGCAGTGCCTCTTCCGCGTCAACACCAGGGCCCTGGCCAGCCAGCCGCCAGGCGAGATCGAGGACTTCTTCCGCCGCGTGGTGGCGCACGAGCTGGTGCACTGCGTCCAGGCGTCCAACTGGCCGGGGCCGGCCAGCGCCGCCGGCAATACCTGGTGGGTCGAGGGCGGCGCCGACATGCTGGCCGGCGTGCTCTATCCGCCCTCGACCAACGACCTGGCGCGCCAGGCCCAGTTCGATTCGGAATCCGCCGCCGTGCCCCTGACCCGCATGGCCTACGAGGCCTCGACCTTCTTCTATTGGCTCTGGGGCAAGGACCCCGCTCTGGTCTTCAAGCTAATGGCGGCGATGCCGACCGAGCCCGGCGAGGCGGCACAGCGTTCCGCCCTGCTGGCCTTCATGGAAAGCCCGGACGCGCAGGCGGCGGTCGGCGAACGCGGGCTCGACCGCTTCGCCCAGGACTACATCGACGGCGATGTCCGCAATCCGCTCGGCGCCGTGGTGGTGCATCCCGACCTCGGTCCGCCGATCATCTTCGACGAGACCCGCAGCGTCACCTTCAACGCCCAGCCCTTCACCGTCCAGCGCGCCTACCTGGGATTCATCGGCGACTTCGCGCTGCCCACCTTCGATGCGCTGGGCACCGTCTGGGCGCGTGCGGCGGACGGCGACTGGGACGAACTGCCGCTCTTCGTCGACCAGGAGGGCTGCGAGCAGCCGCGGATGTACAAGATTGCCCGCATGCCGACGGCCGATAGCGACCACGGCTTCCGCCTCGACGCCAGCCAGACCGAGAGCTGCGAGATCTGCCGCCCCTCGCAGGCGCGCGACCCCTGCATGGTCGGGCGCTGGAGCGTCGACATGCAGGCCATGACCGACGACTTGCGCCAGCGGATCAAGGCGCTCTCGGGCCTCAGCGACATCTCGGGCGAGATCGTCTTCGACCTGCGCGAAAGCGGCAGCTTCGCGATCGGCTTCGACCACGTCTTCATCGGCGGCGTGGTCGGCGACGACAAGAGCGGCGCGGCGGCCTGGTGGCTGGAGATCGGCGGCGAGGACAGCGGCACCTGGTCGGCGGAGAACGGCGTGATGACGCTCTGCATCCACGAGCCCGGCAGCACGATGGTCAACACCATCGCCCTCGACGAGACGCAGCGCTATGTCACCGACCACAGCGGCTATGCCCAGTCGGGTGTCTACAGCTATGCCTGCGGCGCCACCACGCTGCTGGACTACAGCGGGCCCATCGTGATGCCCGAGGGCTATCAGCCGCGCTGGACGCTGAACAAGGTGAAGTAGGGCGCCGTCAGGCCTTGCGCAGGTCGGCGACCTGGCCGCCGGTCAGGGCCTTGAGGTCGGCGGGGGTGAGCTGGAAGACGGCGTTCGGCGTGCCGGCGGCGGCCCAGATGACCTCGAGCTGGAAGAGGTCCTGGTCGAGCAGCGTCACCGGCGGCTCCAGGTGGCCGACCGGCGGGATGCCGCCGATGGCATAGCCGGTCTTGGCGCGCACGAACTCCGGGTCGGCGCGTTCGATCTTCTCGCCCAGGATCGTGGCGACCTTCTTCTCGTCCACGCGGTTGGCGCCGCTGGCGATGATCAGCACCGGCCGGCCCGAGTCGCGGGCGCGGAAGATCAGCGACTTGGCGATCTGGGCCACGGCGCAGCCGACGGCGGCGGCGGCCTCCTCGCTGGTGCGGGTGGAGGCCGGGAACTCGCGCACCTTGAGCGCCAGGCCCTGCGCGTCCAGCGCCGCCTGCACCCGCCGGGCCGAGTCCTTCAATGGCGCCTCGCTCATCCCGCCAGCTCGCGACTGCGGCGCGTGGCGGCGGCGATGGCGCGGGTCACGATGGGCTGCAGGCCGTCGTCGGCCATCATCACCTTCAAGGCCTCGAGCGTCGTGCCCGCGGGCGAGGTGACGTTCTGGCGCAGCTGCGCCGGCGACTCGGGCGACTGGTGCAGCAGTTCGCCCGAGCCGGCGACCGTGACTCGTGCCAGCCGCGCCGCCAGCGCGTCCGGCAGGCCGTTGGCGCGCCCGGCCTCGGCCAGCATCTCGGCCAGCAGGAAGACATAGGCCGGGCCGCCGCCGGAGACCGCGGTGACCACGTCGATCAGGCCCTCGTCCTCGACCCAGGCGGTCTCGCCGACCGCCGCCATCAGGGTCTCGGCCGCCTGGCGCTGCGCCTGGCTGACGCCGGGGCCGGCGACGAGTACCGACATGCCGCGGCCGACCGCGGCCGGTGTGTTCGGCATGGCGCGCACGAGGGTGAGGCCGGCGCCCAGGTGCTGGCGGAAGTAGGCCAGCGTCTTGCCGGCGGCGATGGAGAGGAAGAGCGTGCCGGGCTGCGCCAGGCGGGCCAGCGGGCCCACCACCTGTCCCATCATCTGCGGCTTCACCGCCAGCAGCACCAGGGCCGGCCGGTAGTCCGCGGGCAGCGACTCGACCGAGGGGACGACGGTCGCGCCCTTGGCCTGGAAGGCGGCGACGGCCGCCTGGTTGGGCTCCACCAGCGTCACGTCGCCGGCCTTGACGCCGCGCTCCAGCCAGCCGGCCAGCAGCGCACCGCCCATCTTGCCGCAACCGACCAGCAGCAGCGGCCCTTGGATTGTCATGGGAAGCGGGACCTCCGATTGCCTGTCGCGCCGGAGGCCCCGTCCGTGGAGTCGCGGGCGCCTAGGCCTCGCCGACCGTGTCCATGAGCGCCGCCTCCAGCGCGTCCTTCACGTTCTTGCCGCCCCAGACGACCAGTTGCAAGGCCGGATAGACCCGCTCGCTCTCGGTCACCGCGCAGTCGACGATGTCCTCGAGCTGCTCGGGCGCCAGGCCGGTGGTGCCGCGCAGCGGCAGGGTGTGGCGGAAGGAGACCATGCCGTCGTCGCTGGCCACGTCGAAATGGCCGAGCCAGAGCCGCTCGTTGGCCGCCGCGATCAGCTCCGCCACGGTGCGGCGGCGCGGACCCGGCACCTTCACGTCGAGATGGCAGGAGACGTACATCGAGGCCGCCTCCTCATGCCAGACGACGCAGAGGTGATAGTCGCACCAGCGCCCCTTGATCTCGACCACCATCTCGGACTCGCTGGCGCGGTCGAAGGCCCAGTCGTTGGCCAGGACCAGCTCTTCCAACAGGTCGATCGGATTGGTTTGCGGCTGACGGGTTTCGCTAACAAGGCCGACCATGGCTGCTCCCCTCACGGAAGACGGCGCCGACGGACCTTGGCCACTCTCAACGGAACGGCTTCTGCCGCCAGCGGCGGGCGTCGCCCGGAACCTCCCCGTTATCCCAGCCAGCCTGGAAAGCCACCCCTAGCCCTTGGGTACGTAGGAAATCCACCCACCAAGATTTAGCGTGCCACCGGCTGGCCGGGCTGACAAGGGTCGATGCCGCAGCGCGGCATGAAATCTTCGAGTCAGGGCTTCTGACCCAGTTCGGCGAGCTTCGCTTCCAGCTCGGCGACGCGCTGCGCCAGGGCCTCCTGCTCGCCGCGCGCCGTCTCGGCCAGGGCGCGCACGACCTCGAACTCTTCGCGGCTGACCAGGTCCATCTGCCGGATCAGGCGCTCGATCGGCTGGCGCATTCGCGCCTCCATCTCGCCCCTGAGGCCGGCCGCGGCGCCCAGCGCGCCGGAGAAGAGCTTGGCCAGGTCGTCCACCAGCTTGTTTTCGCTCTGCATGGGTCCGCTCCTTCCGGATTGCGCCGTCAGCTTAGCAGGAAGTGCGCCTGACCGGTGGTGATCGGCCGGTCGGGCCGCTCCTGCCAGATCTCCACCGCCACCGTGGCGATGCGCCGGCCGATGCGCGTGACCTCGCCCCGGGCGAAGGTCTCGCGCGGCTGGCCGCTGCGGGCGAAGTTTACCGTCGTGGTAACGATCTTCGGCAGGCGCTCGGTCTCGTGCCGCCAGATCAGCTCCAGCGTCGCGGCCAGCTCCACCAGCCCGCCCAGCAGGCCGCCGTGGATCGCCGGCAGGTAGGGGTTGCCGACCAGGCTCTGCTTGAAGGGCACGACCACGTGCAGCCGGCCCTCGGCCAGCCGTGCCTCGGCGCCGATGAACACGGCATAGGGCAGCGCCTCGACCAGGCGCTGCGGCTCGCCCGCCGCGCGCGCCGCGCGGAAGCGCTGGACCAGTGTCGCGCCGCTCACGACTTGGCCCTCTCGTGCCACTCCGCTGGCGTGTCGTAGAGCATGAAGGTGCCCTGGCCGAGGGCCAGCGGCTCGTCCGGGCTGTCGTGAAAAGCCACGGCGCGGGCGAAGGCGACGTGGCGCGTGGTGCGGTAGCACTCGGCCTCGACGATCACCGGCCGGCCCTTCTGGCTGGGCCGCGTGTAATCGACGCGCAGGTCGATCGTGGCGATGGTGCGCTTGCCGGCGAAGGGGTGGGAGCAGACCGTGCCCAGGGCATAGTCGATGACGGTGAAGACCGGGCCGCCGAACAGCGCCCCGGTCTCGGGGTTGCCTACCAGCGCCTGGTTCCAGGGCAGGCGGTAGCGCACGGTGGGGCTGGCCTCGGTTCCGCCCCAGCCGAGGAACTCGATGCCGAGGGCGTCGGAATGGGGTACGCCCGCGCGGAAGAGGTCGCGCACGGGATCGGGCAGGGCAGGGGGCTCGCTCATGACTGCTTTCACTAGACCATGCTGCGGCGCAGCGGAAGACTCAGGCCCGGGATCTGGCCTTGGCTGTCGCCTTGGCCTTGGGCTTCGGCCTGCGCTGCGGGCGCCCCTCTCCGGTCTTGTCCTTGTAGGCGCAGAGATCGCGCACCACGCAGTGGGGGCAATCCGGCTTCACCGCCTTGCAGACGTAGCGGCCGTGCAGGATCAGCCAGTGGTGGGCATGCAGCCGGCGCTCGGCCGGCACGACCTTCTCCAGCTTCAGTTCCACCGCCAGAGGCGTCTTGCCGGGGGCGAGGCCGGTGCGGTTGCCGACACGGAAGATGTGGGTGTCGACCGCGATGGTCGGCTGGTGGAACCAGATGTTCAGCACGACATTGGCGGTCTTGCGGCCGACGCCGGGCAGGGCCTCCAGCGTCTCGCGGTCGGCCGGCACCTCGCCGCCGTAGCGCTCGAGCAGCAGCTCGGACAGGCGGATGACGTTCTTCGCCTTGGTGTTGAACAGGCCGATGGTCTTGATGTGCTCCTTCAGGCCCGCCTCGCCCAGCGCCAGCATCTTCTGCGGCGTATCGGCGACCTTGAAGAGCCGCGCCGTCGCCTTGTTGACCGAGGCGTCGGTCGCCTGGGCCGAGAGCACCACGGCGACCAGCAGAGTATAGGCGTTGGCGTACTCCAGCTCGCCCTTGGGTTCCGGGCGCTCCGCGGCCAGGCGGTCGAAGAAGAGGGCGATCTGATCCTTGCGCATGGCGCGGGATGCTAGCCGCTGGCGGGCCGATCGGATAGCGTCGCCGCCATGGACGAGGCGCCGCTCTTCGACGCGATCCTGACACCGCACCGCAGCCTGCCGCCCAGGGCCTTCCTGCTCTTCATGGCGACCCTGGCCTCGCTGTCCTTTTCGGTCGGCCTCTACTTCATCCTCTCGGGCGCCTGGCCGGTCTTCGGCTTCCTGGGGCTGGAGGTATTCCTGGTCTGGGGCGCCTTCCGCCTGAACTACCGCAGCGCGCGGCAGTTCGAGCGCCTGGTGCTGACGCGCGAGGCGCTGGCCGTGCGGCGGGTCACGCACTATGGCGAGGAGCGGGCGTGGAGCTTCCAGCCGGCCTGGGTGCGGGTCGAGATCGAGGAACCGGCGGAGCCCGACACGCCGCTGCTGCTGCGCTCGCACGGGCGGCGGCTTTCGATCGGCTCCTTCCTCTCGGCGCCGGAGCGGGTGGATCTGGCGAAGGCCTTGCGGGCCGCGCTGGCCGAGGCGCGGCGCGCCCCGGGAACAGTCGGCCGGGGAGCGGCGGGCTAGAGGCCCAGCACATCCTTCATGCTGTAGCGGCCGGGCGGCTTGCCCTTGAGCCAAAGGGCCGCGCGCAGGGCGCCCCGGGCGAAGAGCTCGCGGCTGGAGGCCTTGTGGGTCAGCTCCAGGCGCTCGCCCATGGCGGCGAAGATGACGCTGTGATCGCCCACCACGTCGCCGCCGCGCAGCGTGGCGAAGCCGATGGTGCCGGGCTGGCGCGGCCCGGTGATGCCATCGCGCGACTTGACCCAGAGTTCCTCCAGCGGCTTGCCGCGGCCGGCGGCGGCGGCGTGGCCAAGAGCCAGCGCGGTGCCCGAGGGCGCGTCGACCTTCATGCGGTGGTGCATCTCGACCACCTCGATGTCGTAGCTCTCGTCCAGGCGGCGCGCGGCCTGCTCCACCAGGCTGGCCAGCAGCGTGACGCCGAGGCTCATGTTGGCGGCCTGCATGACGGCGATGCGCTTGGCAGCCAGATCGATCGCGGCCTGATGCTCCGCGGTCAGCCCCGTGGTGCCGATGACGTAGGCGATGCCGAGCTCGGCCGCCTCGGCGACGTACTTGGCGGTGGCGTCGGCCTGGGTGAAGTCGATGGCGACGTCGGCGGCGTCGAAGGCGGTGGCCGCGTCGTCGGTCAGCCGGATGCCCAGGCCGCCGATGCCGGCCAGCGAGCCCAGGTCGCGGTCGAGGTCCGAGGCATTCGGCCGGTCCAGCCCGCCGGCGATCGTGGCGCCCGGCGTCTCGGCGGCGATGCGCAGCAGCATCCGGCCCATGCGGCCGGCGGCGCCGACGATGCAGATCCTGTTGTCTTCGCTCATGGTCCTCTCCTGTCCCGCCCGGGGCTTAGCACGGGGTCCTTGGATGAAGCCACAGGCGCGGCTGATTGATCGACTATTCCGGTATGTAGCGCCCCCTCGTCGCACCACTGAAAGTTCGGGTTGCCTATCCACCGCCACATTGGCCAATCTGCCGGCAACAACGAATCCATGGTCCGGGTAAGGGGGCTTGTCTGGGATGCGGGGAACGATTCTGGCGGCTGTTTTCGCCGCGCTCGCGCTGGGTGGCTGCGTCAAGCACTACAACAAGACGTCTGCCCTGAAGACGACGGAGGCGCCAGCCCTGGCGGCCTACCAGCACGCGGCGCCGGAAAAGGCCTCCCAGGTCGCTTCGCTCGGTCCCACCGAGGTCTTCAGCCAGAAGATTTCCTGCGTGCCCTACGCGCGTGCCGTGTCCGGCATCGAGATCCGCGGGGACGCCTGGACCTGGTGGGACTCCGCCAAGGGCGTCTACGAGCGGGGCTCGACCCCCGAGGTCGGCTCGATCATCGTCATGAAGAAGGTGAAGACGATGAACCGCGGCCACGTTGCCTTCGTGACCGCCATCCTCAACACCCGCGAAATCCAGGTCGACCACGCCAACTGGAAGCACGGCGAGGTGCACCGCGGCGCGCTGATCCGCGACGTCTCGCCGAAGAACGACTGGTCGCTGGTCCAGGTCTGGTACCCGCCGATCGGCGACTACGGTACCGGCAAGTACCCGGTCGCCGGCTTCATCTATCCGCAGAGGGTGCACACGGGCTCCTGAGCCTCGACCCGGACCGGAAACGACAAGGGGCCCCGCCAGCCGGCGGGGCCCCTGCTCATTGCGCAACCGGCTGTTTGATCAGCCCAGCGTGGGAATGTTGAAGTCGGCGCCGCTGCGGATGCCGGTCGGCCAGCGCGCGGTGATGGTCTTCAGCTTGGTGTAGAAGCGCACGCCTTCCATCCCGTACATGTGCTGGTCGCCGAACACCGAGCGCTTCCAGCCGCCGAAGGAGTGGTAGGCCACCGGCACCGGGATCGGCACGTTGACGCCGACCATGCCGACCTTGATCGAGTTGGCGAAGTGGCGGGCGGCGTCGCCGTCGCGGGTGAAGATCGCCGTGCCGTTGCCGTACTCGTGCTCGTTGATCATCTTCGCCGCCTCGGCATAGTCCTTGGCGCGCACGACCGAGAGCACCGGGCCGAAGATCTCCTGCTTGTAGATCTCCATGTCGGTGGTGACGCGGTCGAAGATCGAGCCACCCATGAAGAAGCCCTTTTCGTAGCCCTGCAGCTTCAGGCCGCGGCCGTCGAGGGCAAGGTGCGCGCCCTCTTTCACGCCGGTCTCGATCAGGCCCATCACCTTGTTGTAGTGGTCGCGGGTGACCAGCGGGCCCATCTCGACCTCGGGGTCGGTGCCGGGGCCAACCTTCAGCGCGCGCACGCGCGGGGCCAGGTTGTGGATGATCTCGTCCGCCACCTTGTCGCCGATGGCGACCGCGACCGAGATGGCCATGCAGCGCTCGCCCGCCGAGCCGTAGGCGGCGCCCAGCAGCGCGTCGCTGGCCTGGTTCAGGTCGGCGTCCGGCATGATGACCATGTGGTTCTTGGCGCCGCCGAAGGCCTGCACGCGCTTATTGTGGCGCGCGCCGGTCTGATAGACGTACTCGGCCGTCGTGGTGGCGCCGACGAAGGACACCGCCATGATGTCGGGATCGTCCAGGATGGCGTTCACCGCCACCTTGTCGCCCTGCACCACGTTGAACACGCCGTCCGGCAGGCCGGCCTCCTTGAACAGGTTGGCCAGCTCCAGCGAGAAGGAGGGGTCCTTCTCCGACGGCTTCAGCACGAAGGTGTTGCCGCAGGCGATGGCCATGGGCGCCATCCACAGCGGGATCATCGCCGGGAAGTTGAAGGGCGTGATGCCGGCGACCACGCCCAGCGGCTGGCGCATCGAGTAGCTGTCGATCGCGGTGCCGACACTCTCGGTGTATTCGCCCTTCAGCGCGTGCGGGATGCCGCAGGCGAACTCGACGACCTCGAGGCCGCGGGTGATGGAGCCCTTGGCATCCTCGACCGTCTTGCCGTGCTCCTCGGTGATGATGCGCGCCAGGCGATCCATGTTCTGCTCGATCAGGCTCTTCAGCCGGAACATGACGCGGGCGCGGCGCAGCGGCGGGGTCTCGGCCCAGGCGGGGAAGGCGGCCTTGGCGGCGGCGACGGCGGCGCGCAGCTCCTCCACGCTGGCATAGGCGACCTTGCGGATCACCTCGCCGGTGGCGGGGTTGTAGATGTCCCCGAGGCGACCGCTCTTGCCGGCGACGACCTTGCCGCCGATGTAGTGATTGATGACGTCGGGCATCGCGCTTCCCCTTATGTGCTTGGCTCACTCGCGGCCTGCGTGCTTCGCTGGCCCCGGTTTGCGCGGCACGTTAGACCAGCGCGGCGCCCGGCGCGAAGCGGAAAAACTGCGGGAGATGGCCGCATGACGAATTTGCTGACCCTGGCGCCGGACGACGCCCTGCTGGTTGTGGACCCGCAGGTCGACTTCTGTCCCGGCGGGGCCCTGGCGGTGCCCGGCGGGGATGAAGTCATCCCTCTGATCAATGCTCTCGCCGGGCGCTTCAGCCGGGTTTTCGTCACCCAGGACTGGCATCCGCCCGGGCACGGTTCCTTCGCTTCCAGCCACCCTGGCCGGCAGCCCTTCGAGACCGTCGAAGTCGCCTACGGCCCGCAGACGCTGTGGCCGGACCATTGCGTGCAGGGCACGCCCGGCGCGGCGATTCACCCCGCTTTGCACCTGGACCGGGCCGAGTTGGTGCTGCGCAAGGGCTTCCACCCGGGCATCGATTCCTATTCCGCCTTCGTCGAGAACGACCGCCGCACGCCGACCGGCCTTGCCTCCTACCTGCAGGAGCGCGGCATTCGGCGCCTCTTCATCGCCGGGCTGGCGCTGGACTACTGCGTGCACTATTCGGCGGTGGATGGGCGCCGCGCCGGCTTCCACGTCGTGGTGCTGGAGGACGCCTGCCGTGCCATCGACCTGCAGGGCTCGCTCGCGGCGGCCCGGCGCGGCATGGCCGAGGCCGGCGTTCTGCTGGCGACGACGGCCGATCTGGCATGAGCCTGGACCCCTTGGCCGCGACCCTGCGCGCGGCGGCGCGGGCCGGCCGGCCCGTTACCTACCTGGCGCTGGCCGATCGCCTGATGGCAGGCGAAGCGCATCGCATCCACCGCGTCACGCTGATGCTGGAGGCGCTCGCACGCGCCGACCACGCGGCTGGGCGTCCGCTGCTGGCAGCCCTCGCGGTCGGGCGGGCCGGTCTCCCGGGACGCGGCTTCTTTCAACTGCTGGCGGATCTCGGCCTCTACGAGGGCCCCGACCAAGGGCCGCCGGCGGCCGCCTGGCACGCCGCGGAACTTCGCCGCGCCATCGCCTATTGGGGCGGGGCCGCGGGCTAGCCCGCCTTGGCCTTGCCCTTGGCGGCCTTTGGCTTCGGCGCCTTGGTCTTGCCGCCGCCCTTCGCCTTGTCCGGCTTCGCGGTCTTTGGCTTCTCGGCCTTGGGCTTCTCGGGCTTGGGCTTCTCGGGCTTTGCCGCCTTGGGTTTGGCGGTCGGCTTGGCGGCGGCCGGCGGCTTCCATTCGGCAAGGCCGTTGGCCAGCGCGGCGCAAGCCAGGCGCACGGTGCGCGGGATCTTCACCTTCTCGCCGTCGCGTTCGCCCTTCTCGTAGTACTGCACCACGCGGCGCTTGAGGCCCAAGGCCTCGGCGGCCTGCTTCTGCGACAGGTGTTGCGTCTTGCGCCAGCGCTTGAAGTCTTGCGGTCGCATGATGAAGGCCCCTCCGCTCCCGGTCGCTGCCACCCAAGCGGGCGGGAGTATGGCGCAGGGCAGGGGGGTGGGCCAGCCCGAAAGCCCCATCACAGGCCCTGGTTCCGCCTGCGCAACGATGGCGGCGCACCGGGTGCGCCAGATCGGCCGGCCGCTAGGGCGCCTTGACCAGGCTCTCCGGCGTCGGCGCCAGGCGATCGTATGCCGACTGGCTGATCTGGTAGGCCCAGCCCGCGGTCTTGGCCGCCAGCTTGTCGATGAAGTCCTGCGTACCCTTCAGCCGCTCGGCGTCGTCGCTGTGCTCTTCGGCCAGCGCGGCACTCACCCGCGCCCAGGGCTCGTCGTCGATGATCGCCAGGTCCAACCGGACCTCGATGCCGTCGAAGGAGGTGACGGTGACATGCACCGCGTCGGACGGGAAGGTCTTGGCGTCCGCCTTGGCGACGTCGTTGAAGGTGATGCCGTCCAAGAGCCCGGCCAGGCGCGCCATGACCTTGGGGTCGGCAACCTGACCCTCGGCCAGGCCGGTCTTCACCACCAGGGCGGGGTCGCCCTTGGCGCGCTCGGCCAGAATCACCTGCCCGTCGGCGCGGGTTACCACGACGCGGCGGACCGTGTCGGAGGGCAGGCTGACGACGCCACGGTTGACGTAGTCCATCGGGTCCGGCGAGACGTTCAGCTTGCCGGCCGCCAGCCAGGCCTGGGTCTGGTCGGGATAGCGCAGGTAGGTGCCGCCCTCTTGCTGGCCCACCAGGTCGCTGGTGACGCGCCCGATGATGGCGTCGGCCAGGACGGTGCCGTCGCCGGCGGTGACCGTCATGCGGGCCGAAGCGCTCTTCGGGCCGGAGGGGTCCTCGAGCCAGAGCTTGGCCAGGCGATCGGGATTGTCGGTCTTGCGCTCGGCCAGGGTCAGCTTGGCGGCATTGACCAGCAGCAGGCGCACGTCCGCCGGATCGGCCGGAAAGCCACCCTTGTCCGGCAGGCTCCAGGCGCCATCGGCGCCGCGCACCAGGTGCACCGTGCCCTTGCCGCTGGCGAGGGTGATGTCGCTGGCGCTGTCGCCGGCCGCCAGCAGCCTGGGGAAGGCCGGCTCGCCGCCGCCGCCGACCTTGCCGGTCTCGGGGCCGGTCAGCAGCACCACGGCGGCGGCGGCCACCGCGGCGAGGGTGAGGATCAGCAGGCTGAGGAAACTTCTGGGCTGCATCGGCCGTCCCTCAGTCCAGGCGCACGCCGCGCTGCGCCTTGCGGCGTCGCAGCAGCGCGACGATCAGGCCGATGAGCGCCACCGCCGCCGGTACGCCGGCGATGTTGGCCAGTTGCAGGCGCTGCACCAGGGTCTCCAGGTCGTCGCGCAGGCCGCGCTGCACCTCGCGCAGCTCGCGGCGCGCGTCCAGCAGCTCGACGCGCAAGGCCTCGATCGCCTTCTCCTGGTCGGGCGTCAGCACCACGCCGCCCTCGGCCGATTCCTCGATCTTGCCGATCTGGTTCTCGGCCTCCTTGATCTTGTCCAGCAGTTCCTGCTCGCGCGTGCGGTACTTCAGCTCCGCCTCGCGCTGCATGGCATCGATCACCTCGAAAGGCCTGCTGACCAGGCCGCGGCCGCGCAGCGTGGCAAGGCCGGCCTGCCCGGTCATGGCGTCCAGCAGGTTCAGCACCAGGTCACCATTGTTGGCCAGCGGGCGCACCTGGCCGCTCTGCTGGTCGTTCGACAGCCAGGTCTGATCGAACAGGAAGTCGGTGTCGGCGATCACGGCGACGTCGATCGGTTCCTTGGCCTCGGCCAGGTGGTCGGCCTGCAGCTTGGCGAAGTCGACGGCGGAGTTGTCCTTCAGCTCCGGCGGCGGGCCGTCGGGGAAGGCGCTCTTCGCCGGGCCCTGCACGCGCGCGACCAGGGTCTGCCGACCCAGCGACTTGTAGGTCGAGAGCATCTGCACCGGATCGGGCTGCATGGCTACCTGGTCGACCGAGAGCTGCGTGCCCTGGTCGCTGGTCCAGGCCAGCGGGGTCAGCGTCGTGGTGGCGCCGTCCAGCGGCTCGATCGCGCCGGCCGAATTGAAGTTCAGCACCGTCAGCTGCGAGAGGCTGGGGTCGTCGGCCTTCATGCGCTCGCGCTTGATCGCCATCCAGACGATGTAGTCGGTGACCACCTGACGGTTGTTCACATAGGCCATGACGCGGCGGGCGGAGAGACGGTCGCCGCTGACCACGCCCTGCGGCACGCTGAAGCCCCAGGCGTCGAACAGCGGCTTGACCGAGGTCAGGTCGGCCATGGTCGGCGGGATGAACTGCTGCTGGTTCAACGCCGCCTGCCGCTCCGAGAAGGGGTCGGCGAAGACCATCAGCTTGCCGCCGCGCAGCACGAACTGGTCGAGCGCGTAGAGCTGGGTCGGCGACAGGCCCTCGGGCTGCACCAGCAGGATGGTGGCGATGCTGGGGTCGACGACCCCGGCGTTGATCTCCACGTTGGTCAGCTGCGCGACCTGCTGCAGCAATGTGGCGACGATCTGCGGCTGGTAGTTGGTCGACTGGTCGCCGAGGATCGACAGCGATCCCATGATGCCGACCTTGCCCTTGTCCGGGTGGGCCAGCGCCTGGATCATCTGCGCCAGGTCGTATTCCAGGTAGGTGGCGCGGTCGAGCGCGAAGAAGGGAATCGACTGCTTGTCGTCGGTCGCGTTGCGACCGGCGAGGCCGAAGTAGACCAGATCGCCGGACTCGTCGCCGAGGCCGAGGCCCTGCACGCCGTCGGCCACCGCCAGGTCCTCCTCGGGCGAGTAGGGCGCGGGGTCGAAGCGCTCCACCGTGATCTTGCCGCCCGAGAGGCGCTGGAACGCGTCGAGCATGTCGATCACCCGCTCGGCATGGCTGGCATAGGCCGGGTTCACGTCCATCAGCAGGCGCGAGATATAGAGGCGAAGGTGGATCGGCTCGGTCACGCCCTCGGCCAGGCGCTCGGTCGAGGGCGAGAGGGTGAAGCGGCCGTCCTCGGTGAGGTCGAGGCGCAGGCGCGTCAGCGCGCCGCCGGCGAAGAGATTGACGGCGACGAAGAGCACCGCGGCCAGCAGGATGCCGATGCGGGCGAGGCGGCGGCGGCTCCAGGAGGCGAAGGGATTGCGCATGGCCTAGCCCGCCTTCTTCAGCTCGACGACCAGCGTGTTCACCACCAGCGCCGTGGCGATGAGCGAGGCAAAGTAGACTAGGTCCTTCAGTTCCAGCGCGCCCTGCGAGAGCTGCTGGAAGTGGCTCTGGAACGACAGGCCGGCGACGGCCGAGGCGATGCTCTCGGGCAGGAAGGACTTGAGGAAGGACTGCACCACGTCGGCGCCGGCCAGCAGCAGCAGGAAGCAGGCGCCGGCAGCCAGCACGAAAGCGATCACCTGGTTGCGGGTCAGCGCCGAGATGGCGCTGCCCACCGCCAGGTAGCCGCCGGCCATGAGCCAGGAGCCGAGGTAGCCGGTGGCGATCACGCCGTTGTCCGGGTTGCCGAGCCAGCCGACCGTGATCCAGATGGGGAAGGTGAGCGCCAGCGCGATGCCGGCGAAGATCCAGGCGGCGGCGAACTTGCCGACCACCGCCTCGCCGGTGGTGACCGGCAGGGTCATCAGGAACTCCAGCGTGCCGGCCTTGCGCTCCTCGGCCCAGAGCCGCATCGACAGTGCCGGCACCAGGAAGAGATAGAGCCAGGGGTGGAACGTGAAGAAGGGCTCGAGGTCGGCCTGCCCGCGGTCGAAGAAGCCGCCGACGTAGAAGGTCAAGGCCCCGGCCAGCGCCAGGAAGATGACGATGAAGACATAGGCCAGCGGCGAGGCGAAATAGGCCACCAGTTCGCGCCTGGCGACCACGCAGGCGTTACGCATCGACCGCCTCCTGGCCCAGGGTCAGGCGGCGGAAGACCTCGTCCGGGCGGGCGGCGGCGAACAGCACCCGCGGCAGGCCGTCGGCGACGATGGCGCCGCGGGCGATGACGATGGCGCGGGTGCAGACGGCCTCGACCTCCTCGAGGATGTGGGTGGAGACGACGATGGCCTTCTCGGCCGCCATCTCCGCCAGGAGCGTGCGAACCTCGTGCTTCTGGTTGGGGTCCAGGCCGTCGGTCGGCTCGTCCAGGATCAGCACCTCGGGGTCGTGCAGGATGGCCTGGGCCAGGCCGACGCGGCGCTTGAAGCCCTTGGAGAGCGTGTCGATCGGCCGATGCCAGACCTCGCTGAGGTCGAGCCGCGCCACCACCCAGTCGCGCCGCTCGCGCCAGCGCGCCGCCGAAAGACCGCGCACCCGGGCGACGAAGCGCAGCAGTCCGGCCGGCGTCATGTCGCCATAGAGCGGTGCGCCCTCTGGCAGGTAGCCGAGGCGGCGGCGGGCGGCGAGCGGGCGGGCCACCACGTCCTCGCCGGCGACGCGGGCGTGGCCGGCGGTCGGCTCCAGGTAGCCGGTGATCATCTTCATGGTGGTGGACTTGCCGGCGCCATTTGGTCCGAGGAAGCCCAGCACCTCGCCGCGGTTCAGCGTGAAGCTTACGTCCCGCACGGCGGACAGGCGCCCGAAGCGCTTGCTCAAGCCTTCGATCTCGATCAGCGACGTCACGGATTATGGTACTCCAAGACCCTGGCTTGCCCCCAGGTATGGCAGTCCCTTCGGCGTGGGCGCGCGTTATAGCCCCGGCTGCAAGGGCTTGTGAAGGCGTGCTATCGCCGCAGGGCCATGCCTGCGCTAGACTCATGGTTCCGATCGTCGGGCGGGGGCGCAGGACGAACGGAGTGCCGGGGTAGGCTGGACGGACGGATGGTCGAGGCCTTGACGAAGCGCGCCGTGGACGCGGCGGCGAGTGGCGAGCCTGCCCGCGTGACGCTGTCGCGCGAGGGCGATGCACTGCGCCTGGACTTCGCCGGCGAGTGGAGGACCCGGCGCCTCGCCGAGGTCGAGCGCCGCCTGGCGAGGATCGGCGGCGAGGTGCGCGGCGCCCGCCGCGCCCGCATCGATCTGGCCGGCATCGGCGAGCTGGACACGGCCGGCGCCTGGCTGGTGCTGCGCACGCAGCGCGGGCTGGAAGCAGCAGGTGTCGCCGTCGAGCGCGTCGGCCTGGCAGCCGATCACCAGCGCCTGCTCGCGACGGTCGAGGCGCATGAGCGGCCCCTGCCGAGGCCGACGCGCGAGACCGGCGCCCTGCTGACCTTCGTGAACGAGTTTGGCGCCGCGATCTATGCGGTGGCGGGCAACGCCAAGCTGCTGCTCAACTTCCTGGGCCTCACCGTGATCACGCTGCTGCGCTCGCTGCTGCAGCCTTGGCGCATCCGCTGGCGCGCGGTGCTGGCCCATATGGACACATCCGGGGTGCGCGCGCTGCCGATCGTCGGGCTGATCTCGTTCCTCATCGGCATTGTTCTGGCCTATCAGGGCGCGGCGCAGCTCGCCCGCTTCGGGGCGCAGATCTATACCGTCGACATCGTCGGCATCGGCGTGCTGCGCGAAATGGCGATCCTGCTGACCGCGATCATCGTCGCCGGCCGCTCGGGCAGCGCCTATACCGCGCAGATCGGCTCGATGCATGTGAACGAGGAGGTCGACGCGCTGAAAACCCTGGGCCTCGATCCGATGGAAATCCTGGTCATGCCGCGGCTGATCGCGCTGATCCTGGTGCTGCCGCTGCTGGCCTTCTATGCCGATCTCATGGGCCTGCTGGGCGGCGCGGTGATGGCCAGCCTGCAGCTCGACATCTCGATCCCGCAGTTCATCCTGCGCCTGCGCGACGCCGTGTCCGGAAACGATCTTTTCGTCGGGCTGATCAAGGCGCCGCCCTTCGCCTTCATCATCGCCACGGTCGGCTGCTTCGAGGGCTTCCGCGTCGCGCGCAGCGCCGAATCGGTGGGCCACGCCACCACCCGCGCCGTGGTCGAAGGCGTGTTCCTGGTGATCGTGCTCGACGCCATGCTGTCGATCTTCTTCCAGATCGTGGGGATCTGACATGCCGCCCGCGACGAACCAGGCGCCGATCATCAGGGTCACTGGCCTCGTCAACCGGTTCGGCTCGCAGGTCGTGCACGAGAACCTGGATCTCGAAGTCCGCCGGGGCGAGGTGATCGGCCTCGTCGGCGGGTCGGGCGCCGGCAAGTCGGTGCTGATGCGCACCATCGTCGGGCTGAACCGCCCCGTCGCCGGCCGCATCGAGGTCTTCGGCCAGGCGGTCTCGGCCATGTCCGAGACCGAGCGGCGCCGGGTGCAGCGTCGCTGGGGCGTGCTGTTCCAGGACGGCGCGCTCTTTTCTTCGCTGACGGTGGGGCAGAATGTCGAAGTGCCGCTGCGCGAGCACACCGATCTGTCGCCAGCGGCGCGACGCGAACTGGTGGCGATGAAGCTGGCGTTGGTCGGCCTGCCGGCCGAGGCGGCGCAGAAGTACCCCTCGGAGATTTCCGGCGGCATGAAGAAGCGCGCAGGCCTCGCACGCGCCCTGGCGCTCGACGCCGAGATCCTGTTCCTGGACGAGCCCACGGCCGGCCTCGATCCGATCAGCGCGCATCGCTTCGACGAACTGATCCGGACGCTGCAGGATACTTTGGGCCTGACCGTGGTACTGGTCACACACGATCTCGACACGCTGCACGGTATCTGCGACAGGGTGGCGGTGCTGCTCGACCGCCGCGTCCAGGTCGGTACCATTGAGGAGCTGATGCGGATCGATCATCCCTGGCTGAAGGAGTACTTTCTTGGGCCGCGCGGGCGCGCCGCCGAGGCGGCGCATGAACGCCAGCTGACGGTTCAGCCGGCGGCAGAGCTGGCGACAGGGGACTAGATCGCGATGGAAACGCGCGCCAACTACCTGCTGGTCGGCGGTTTCGTGCTGGTGCTGCTCGCCGGCGTGATGAGTTTCCTTGTATGGCTGGCCAACGCCGGCGATTCGACGCCACAGGTCCGCTATGACGTGTACTACGAGGGCTCGGTCACCGGTCTGCGCGAGGGCAGTCCGGTCCGCCTCAACGGCGTCAAGGTCGGCGATGTGGTCCTGGTCGCCCTCGACCTGCAGGACCCGAGCAGGGTTCGCATCGGCATCGAGATCGCCGACAACATCCCCGTCAAGGAGGACACGCGCGCCAGCCTGGAGCTGGAGGGCCTGACCGGCGGGCGTTACCTGCTGCTGACCGGCTCAAGCCCCGGCTCGCCGGTGCTGAAAGCTAAACCGGGCGAACCCTATCCGGTTATCGCCGCCAATCCGTCAGCCTTCGAGCAGGTGCTGCAGGACGCGCCGACCATCCTGGCCAACATCAACGAGCTGCTGACACGCGGCAACCGCCTGCTGTCGGACCAGAACCTGACGAACATCACGAACGCCTTCGCCGACCTCTCGGTGATCGTCCACACCCTGTCCGAGAACAGCGACCGCATCGACCAGATCCTGGCCAACGTCGATGCCACGCTGGCCAGCCTGAAGGCGGCCAGCGGCGCGGTCGAGGATTTCGCCGACGTGCTGCAGCAGGATGCCGGCGGCCTGCTGCAGTCGGCCTCGGACGCGCTCGACAACATCAGCGAGCTGGCGGCGCGGCTGAACAAGGCCGTCGATTCCACCGGCGCCGACGTGCGCCGCCTGGTGAACAACATCTCCGCCGCGGCCGACCAGGTCTCCAAGATGGTGGCGGAGAACCGCGAGCCGCTGCGCGACTTCACCGCGCAGGGCCTGTTCGAGCTGATCAACTTCCTGGCCGAGGCTCGCGACCTGGTGGCGAACCTGCGCAAGATCACCATCGAGGTCGAGCGCGACCCGGCCCGTTTCCTCTTCGGTGACCAGCAGGAAGGCTATGAACCCAGCCGATGACATCGACCCCCGCCGTCGGGCGCTGCTGCGCGCCGCGGCCGTGACGCTGCCGGCGGCGCTGCTGTCCGGTTGCGCCGATCTGATCCCGGGGCAGGGCGCGCCGCCGAACCTCTATCGCCTGACGCCGAAGTCGACCTTCCCGGACGACCTGCCGACGGTGAACTGGCAGCTCGTCCTGGCACAGCCCGATGCCGATGCGGCGCTCGATACCACGCGCATCGCCCTGATCCGCGAGGCGACGAAGATCGAGTACTACGCCAAGTCGGGCTGGACCGACCGGGCGCCCTCGATGGTGCAGACGCTGATGCTGGAGTCCTTCGAGAACTCCAAGCGCATCGTCGCGGTCGGCCGCCGCGCCATCGGCCTCAGGGCCGACTTCGAGCTGCGGACCGAGCTGCGCGAGTTCCAGGCCGAGTACAGCCAGTCAGAGATCGCGGCGCACGTCGCCATCAACGCCAAGCTGGTGCGGGCGGCCGAGCGCAGCATCGTCGGGCAGCAGAACTTCCTGTCCAAGGCGCCGGCGGCGATCGACGACATTGAGGTGATCGTGCAGGCCTTCGACGACGCGCTGGGCTCCGTTCTGAAGCATCTGGTCGAATGGACCTTGAAGACCGGCGCGGCAAACTACAAGCCGCCGATCTGAGGCGCGGCTACTCGCCGAGCGGATCGTAGCCGCAGAGCGCGAAGGCACCGGTCAGGGCATCGCGCGACCCCGACAGCGGCACCACCACGGGCGCGCCTACGAAATCCTCGCCTCCGATCGTCAGGTTGGATCCGTCCATCATCGCCTGCAGCAGGGCCTTGGGCGGATCGCTGGCGGCGAAGCGGTAGTCGGTCTCCCGCCGGAACTCCAGCTCGACCGGCGTTCGACCATCCACCGAGAGCGTGAAGGTCAGCCGGGCCTTGGGATGGCCGAACCAGGTGGCGCCGACCAGCAGGCTCTCCCAGCGCTCCGCATGGTCGTCGTGACATCGCACGGCGACCAGATGGTCGCCGCGGTAGATCGAGGCCCGCGCCTGCCGGCCGCCGGGGCTTTCCGCCGCCGACTGCTCGTCGACGAAGCTCCAGCTCTGGTCGATCGCCGCCGCCAGCGCCGGCAGGCCGGCGCCAGCCAGGGCGACAGTCAGGCCAAGCGTGACAACGAGGGCGCTTCGCATAGGGCGGTTCGGGCTCCGCATCCGGCAGGGCGCGGATTGAACCACGCGACCGTGGCAAGGCCAAGGCGCCTTCAGCGCACCTGCGGCAGGATGTAGAGCTGTACCGCCAGGAAGTGGCAGACCGCGCCGCCAAGGGCGAAGAGATGCCAGATGGCGTGATTGAAGCGCAGCCGGCGGAAGAGATAGAACACCACCCCAAGGGTGTAGGCCGCGCCGCCGGCGATGATCAGGTAGGTCCCGTCGCCCAGCCCCTCGAAGAAGGAGTTGGCCCAGGCCATGGAGATCCACCCCATCACCACATAGAGCACCAGCGAGATGTACTCGAAGCCCGTCATCCACACGAAGCGCACGGCGATGCCCATCACTGCCAGGCCCCAGAGCAGGGCAAAGACCAGGTAGCCGGTGCGCGGCTCCATGCCGAGCAATGCGATCGGCGTGTAGGTTCCGGCGATCACCAGGAAGATGGCGATGTGATCGAAGGCCAGGAAGAAGCGGCGGATGCGGTCGTTCTTCAGCGAGTGGTAGAGCGTCGATGACAGGAACAGCAGGATCAGCGAGGTGCCGTAGACGATGGCGCTGAACAGCGCCCAGTCGTCCTGCAGCGGCGCCGACTCCACGATCATGATGACCAGGCCGGCGATTGCCAGGCCCAGCGCAATCAGATGGGTGATGGCATTGGCGACCTCCTCGACCGGACTGTCGGTCGAGGGGGCATCGTAGCGCGGCACCATCGCCATGGTGGCGGGCCCTCGCGCGACGGGATCAGCTCAGCCCGCGCGGCGCGGGCGGCAGGTCCTCTTCCAGGATGGCCATGTTGAAGGAGTAGGAGACCTCGCCGTCTTCCTCGTCCTTGAACAGCACGCCGATGAACTCCTGACCCATCATGATCTCGGCCGAGCCGTCCTTGGGCCGTAGCTTGACGATGACCCGGTCGTTGCCGAAGAGCTGCCGCAGATAGAGCTGCACGCGCACGGCTTCGGTCTGGTTCATGCTGGGTCTCTCCTCGTCGCTGGCATCGGCGGTCGGTGCGGCGCCCTGCGTGCGCCACGCACGGTGCTTCGTCAAGACTTCCAATCTCGGCATCGGGCTGCGATGCCGCAAGGGGGCGTCGATTGTCTGCCGCATCGCCACGGTGATGTATCACCGCATTCAACGAGAAAAATTGCACATCATAATGAAATTCATCATTGCGCATGGCGCATGGCGGTATGCGGCCTGGCAGGAAATGGCAGAAAGATGCGATAGATCAATTGTTTATAGAATTAGATTGAAACTAACTCTAAGGCTATCTGCAACTTTTTCCTGGACTCCAGATCGTTTCCATACTCCAGTATGTTAATCAAAACGATATGCATAGGTTTCCTGGCGTGTCCTCCCGGCGCTCCCTTCTTTCGGCCCTGACAGCCCTGTCGCTCGGCGCGACACCGGCGCTGGCACTAGAGACTCCGGGGCCGGCGGACGCGGGCGAGGGCCTGGCGGGGCAACGGCAGGAGGCCCTGGCGGGACTCGACACGGCGAGCGTCGACCTGGCCGGGCAGATCGCGCGACTGGCCGCCGTGGCCGGCGCGCTGGATGGTGACCTGGCGGCACGGCTGAGGGGCTGCCTCAGGGACCTGCAGGAGGCACGGGCGGAGCCGGCCTCCATCGAGGAAATGGTTTGGCGCAACGCGCGCAGCATGGAGTGCCTCGCGGCGCTTCAGTTCTCCAGGCTGCAGCTCGCCCAGGCGGAGATCTACTAGCGAGGAGCTGACTGCGCGTCCCGACCGGCGGGGGGTTCGGCGGCCCCCCGCCGTCGCTGGGGCGCTGATCGGGACTGGACGCCATGACGACCCTGCACGCCGGATTCACTGACCTTCCCCTGCTTTACCTGGCGGACTTCCGCCTGCCGCTGGAGGCGACCACGCGCGTCGCCGCCGAGCTGGGCCTGGCCGCGCGCCTCGGCATCGTTCCCGGGCTGGTGCATCTGCCCTCGGCCGAGCAGGCACCGAGCGGCGTGCTGTCGGCGATCGACCACTATGTGCGCCGGGGCGAGGCCAGGGCCGTGGCGCCGGGCGGCTTCCTGCGCGCGCCGCTGGCCATTGTCGCCGCGCCGCTGATCACGCTCTCCAAGCCGCTGCCCTTCGCGCTGCATGTGCTGGCCGAACAGGTGCTGGCGGTGGCCGACGATCCTGCGCCGGCGGCGGAGTTCCTGAAGGCCGACGCGCGCCTGCGCCATCACTTCGGCGACCGTGTCATCTGGTCGGCGACCCAGCCGGCCACCCTGAAGGTGCTGCGCGAGGCTGGCCTCGTCACCACCGGCACGCGCTGGCAGGCCTTCGGCCTGCCTGGGCAGGCCCTGCGGCCGGCGCCGGGCGGCGGGCGCCGGCCCCTGGTGCTGCTGCCCGCCGACCGCCAGGCGCACTGGCCGGCGGCAGCTGGCGAGACCGAGCGCCTGCTGGCCGATGCTCGCCTGCGCTGGCGCATTCGCGGCAAGCTGCCGGGCTACCCCACGGCCAAGGCGGCCACTTGGCTGAAGCCGGCGCCCGACCGCGAGGTGTTGGAGCCGGCGCTGCGCCCGCTCGAGGCGGCGGTCGCCGCGGTCGATGCCGTCCTGCTGGCCGCCGAGGCCGAGGCGCGCGAGCTGCCGATGACAGTGGTCGGCACCGCGCTGGCCGCCGGCACACCCGTCCTCGCGGCAAGCCGCCTGCGAACCCGTTTGGGCAGCGGTCCGCTCTACGGCGAGCTGCCGCAGCTTGTCGACCTGGCGCTGCGCGCGACGCTGGAGCCGGCGCGCAGCTCGACCCGCTTCGATCCCGTGGAGGCGCACCGCCACCGCCTGCGCCGCCTGGGTGTCGCCGTGGCCGAGCCGGCGATCCCCGGTCCTCGCCCGGACCCCAAGCGCATGGTGATGTTCGCCTCCAACGGCGTCGGCGTCGGCCATGTGGTGCGCCTGCTCTCCATCGCCCGCCGCCTGCCGGACGAGGTCGAGCCGGTTTTCCTGACCATGAGCCAGGCGGTGCCCTTCATCGAGGCCGCCGGCTTCCATGCCGAGTTCGTGACCTCGCACCTCTATTCCGAGATCGATGCCACGGCTTCCTATCCCTGGCTGGCCGAGCAGGTGAAGGACTGCGTGCGCCGCCACGATGCCAGGGCGGTCGTGTTCGACGGTGCCAATCCCTACAACGGCCTGACCGAGGGGCTGGGCGGCCTGCCGGGCGTCGCCTATGCCTGGGTTCGCCGCGGCATGTGGCGGCCGGAGCAGGCGAACGACGCCGCGCTCGCCAAGGGCCGCTTCTTCGACCTGATCGTCGAGCCGGCCGAGATCGCCGAGGCGGAGGACAAGGGCCTCACCGCCAGCCACCGCGAGGGGGTGATGGGCGTCGACCCGATCCTCTTCCTCGACCAGGAGGAACTGCTCCCGCGCGAGGCCGCGGCCAGGCTGCTCGGCCTCGACCCGGCGCGGCCGGCGGCGCTGATCCAGCTCGGCTCCGGCGCCAACCGTGACATTGTCCGGCTGACCGACCGCGTGGTGAGAGCGCTGCAGACCTTCCCCGACCTGCAGCTCGCCGCCGTCGAGTGGCCCATCGCCGGCCTCTCGGTGCCGGCGACGCCGGGCGTGCTGCAGGTCAGCGGCTTTCCGCTGGCGCGCTGCTTCCGCGCCTTCGACTTCACGGTATCGGCCGCCGGCTACAACTCCTTCCACGAGCTGATGCACTACGGCCTGCCGGGGATCTTCTTCGCCAACACCCATCCCTCGATGGACGACCAGCAGGCGCGCGCCCGCTTCGCCGAGCAGAACGGCGCCGGCTTCGCGCTGTCCGATGGCGAGGTCGGCGAGCTGCCGGCCTGCGCCGAGGCGCTGCTCGATCCGCGCAACCGCGACCTGCTGGCGCTGAACGCGCGCCGCATCGCCCGGCCGAACGGCGCCGCCGCCGCGGCCGGGCTGCTGCGCGCCCTGGTCTGAGGAGGAGAGGCACGATGAAGACTCCCGATCCCCGCGCCCTCCTGGAGACGCTGGAGCTGCAGTACCAGGCCCTCGCCGTGGCGCACGAACGCCTGGCCGCCGGCGAGGCCGCGGCTGGCATTCGCCGGGTTGCCGTCGGTCCCGCGGAGACTCGGCCGCGCCGCTACACGGCGAAAGCCGTGCCCTCGGCCGCGACCGCGCAGCCTGGCGACTGGTGGCCCCGCGCTTCGGCCGGGCCGCAGCCGCTGAAGCCCGGTCCCGGGTTGCCGGCCTGTGGCCTCGCCGGGGTGCCGCTGCCGGTGGTGTTCTACGACCTCTGCGGCCTGGACGAGACCGGCATCGAGCAGGCGGTGGCGACGGTCGAGGCGGCGCAGCGCGGCACCCGCGCCTTCCTGCCGGTCTTCCTGCTCGACCGGCCCTGCTTCCTGCCGCTGCGCAAGCGCCGCTTCACCTTCGAGTACCGCGCGCCGGCCCGCGGCCTTCCGGCCATGGCCGTCGGCGCGGCGGACTACGCGAAGGGCTTCGCCGCCTTCGTCACCGCCAAGTGGGCGCCGGCACAGGTCATCCACCTGGGGCCCGGCCGCTTCGATGCCGCCGCGCTGCCCGAGGCGGACGAAAGGCTGGTCATCGCCTTCCCAGACTACGCGCGGCAGAATCCCTACCAGCGCCTGGCCTATGCCGCGCTGCCCGAAGGGCGCCTGAGCTACGGTACGCTGGCAGAGGCCGTGGCGGCGGCGGAGCAGGGACGTCAGGTGACCTTCCACCTGCATTGGGAGGACGCGCTCTACCGCAACCTGCGGCGCGAGGCCTGGCCAGCGGCGCAGGCCGCGGCCCTGGCGGAGCTCGACCGCCTGAAGGTGGCCGGCGGGCGCTTCCTCTGGACCCTGCACAACATCGAGCCGCACGATCTGGACGGCCGGGCGGCGCGGCGCTTCATGGCGGCGCTGGCAGCGCGCGCCGACGCGCTGCACCTCCATTCCGACTGGGCGGCGCGCCAGGCGATCGAGCTCTTCGACGCCGAACCGGCGAAGATCCACGTCATTCCGCACCCGAGCTATCGCGGCCTCTACCCGGTCCCGCCCGACCGCGCGTCGGCGCGGGCCGAGCTGGGCCTGCCGGAAGGCCGCCGCGTCGTACTGATGTTCGGCAACCTGCGCGGCTACAAGGGCTTCGAGGAGGCGCTGGAGGCGCTGCGCGGCAGCGGTGCCGACCTGCAGCTCGTGATCGCTGGGCGTGCCGGCCCCTATGACCCGGTGGCCGACGTCGGCGACCCGCGCGTCACCATCCTCAAGGGCTATGTCGACGACGCCCTGGTCAGCCGCTTCTTCGCCGCCGCCGACTATGCCCTCTTCCCCTTCCGGCGCATTTCGACCTCCGGCTCGCTGCTGCTGGCGCTGACCTTCGGCGTGCCGGTCATCGCGCCGGCCGTGCCCGCGCTGGCCGAGACCGTGCGCGATGGCCGCGAGGGCCTGCTGTTCGATCCGGCCGATCCGCGCGCCCTGGCCCGCGCCCTGACGATGGCGGCGACACAGGAAGAGTCCCTGCGCCAGCGCCAGGGCCGCGCCGCCCTGGCCCGTGCCAAGGCCTTTCCGCCGGAACGCTTCGCACAGCAGATGGCGGCGCTGCTGGAGGAACTGGAGCAGCCCGAGGCGAGGGTGGTGGAACTGCCGCGGCGCAAGGATGCCGCGCTGCGCGTGGTCGAGACGCGACAGAGCCGCCGCAGCGCCGCGCCGCGGCGGCGCAAGGCGGCGGGGGCCTAGGCCCTATTGCTCCAGGCGCGCGAAGTTGGCGTGCGCTACGACCTTCCAGGTCCCGTCGATGCGGCGGAAGACGGTGAGGCGCGGCGACACGGCCTCGGCCATCTTGCCGTCGATCACCACGCCGATCTTGACGCGATAGCGCACCACCAGCGAATCGCCGGCTTCGGTCGCCAGCACGTCGCTGATCTCGGCCGCCTTGGTGAAGGTCGGCAGGTGCTGCGCATAGTCGATGCCATGGCCCGTGCCGTCCGACCGCGCAAGCTGGAACTCCGGCGCCAGGATCGCCGCGACCCGTGCCGGGTCCTGGCTGTAGGTGGCATCGAAGAAGGCCTGCAGCGCGGCCCGCGCCTCGGCGTCGAGCGCGGCCTGGTCGGCGCCGGCGGGCGAGCCTAGCCCGAGCAGCAGCAGGGTGGCGAGGGCGAGGCGGCGGATCATGGGGCGTCTCCTGTGGCGCTTCCGGTCTTGCGCGCGGCGGGGGCGGCAAGCCTAGCATGGCCCATGGGGGCCGCACGCATCGAGAGCCTGGACGCGCGTGATGTCGCCGCGCCGCTGCTGGCCGGCGCGCCGGCGCGCATCCTGCTGCTGGCCAACAACCCGCGCATCGCGCCGGAGGCGCTGGCCGCGCTGCCGCTCGGCCCCGACACGCTGCTGGTGCAGTTCAACCAGCCGCGATTCGACGCGCTGCTGAAGGACCGGCCCTGCCGCCGCGCCTTTGTCTTCACCAACGACGAGGGGCGCTTTTTCGGCTTCGACGCCGCGGGCCAGCCGGCGCAGCCGCTGTTCGACGGCGCCGGTCCGCCGCCGGTGCTGGTCTTCTGCGGTCGCGCGCTGGATCACGTCGCAGGCTTCCTCGCCGCCCTGCCGCCCGGCGTGGTGGCGCTGCAGGTGCCGGAGAAGCGCTGGCTGCTGCCGGACTATCCGCGCGGCCGCGGCCCCTCGACCGGTTTCGTCGCCCTGCGCCTGCTGGTGGCGCTGACCGAGGGCAGCGGCAGCGTGCCGATCGAGCTGGTCGGCTTCACCGGCTTCCGCCGTGGCGCCTTCAAGCTGCACGACTGGTGGTACGAACAGCGCTGGATCGGCCGCCAGGCCGGCCTGGTGCTGAATCCGGCCGGGGCCGAGGAGCGCGGCCGCCGCCTGCGCGCCTTCGGCTGGTGGACCAGTCACTGGCGTTCGCGCCTGCGCGGCTGGGTGGCAGCGCTGCGCGGCAAGGGCAAGCGCCAAAGTTAGGGCGGGGGTATCACGCCCATCTGGCGCAGACAGGCGGCCTCGTCGATCAGGCCCCAGAAGTCGCTGATCTTGCCGTCGCGGATGCGGAAGATGTCGATGATGGTGAAGGTCAGGCGCTTGCCGGTCGCCGGCTGGCCCAGGAAGAGCCCACGGTGCGTGCCGGTCGCGGTCTTGAAAGAGACCACGCGGTCGCCCTCGGCGATCTGGAAGTGCACGATGCTGGAGAGGTCGGGCAGACCCTCGAGCATCTTCGGATAGCTGACGCGATAGGCGGCCAGCCCCTGCCAGGCGCCGCCCCAGAGGTTCATGTGGTCCGCCACGTCGTCGGTGAAGATTTCGCCCAGCCGCTCCATGCGATGCTGGTTCTGGATCTCGTCGACGTAGCGCATGACGACGCGCTTGTTGGCGTCCAGGTCGTGCTGCATGGTTTTCCTTCGGCCCGATGGTCCTGCGGTCATGCTAGAGGCCGGGGCGGCCGGGCGGAATGCGCGCGGCGGAGGCAAGGGTGCGGTCGATTCTCGAGTTCGGGCCCTACTGTCTCTTCGCCCGTACGCACCCCTACGAGACGACGCGCTTCTCCAGCCTGGAGCCCGGCGGCGACTTCCGGGGTCTGGTGGAGGCGGAACTGGACCTGCGCCGCCTGGCGGACCTGCGCCGGCTGCTGGCTGGCCGGCGTTGGGATCTGATCGCCTGCCATGCGCCGCTCCGTCCCCTCAGCCGATGGAGCCTGCGCGCCCTGGCCTACCGCCGCCTGCTGCGGTCCGCCGGCTCTCCCCTGATCGGGCTCGACTTCAACGACGGCAAGGCGCTGACGCCGACCGCCCTGGCGCTGCTGGCGCGCGCGACGCTCTATTTCAAGCGCGAGCTGCCGCTGGATCAGGCGGCGCTGCTGCCCGAGGGCACGCCGGAGCAGAGGGCGGCGCTGGCGAGTCACCGCCACAAGCTGCGCCCGCTCTCCCTGGGCCTCGCGCCCTGGCGCATCGCCGACCTGCCCGGCGTGCCGACCGCGAAGAGCGCCGATCTCTTCTTCGCCGGGACGGTCCGGCGCGACGATCCGTTGCGCCGCGACGGTATCGCGCAGCTCCGGCGCCTCGCCGACGAGGGCCTCGCGGTCGACCTTGCCGAGCAGCGCCTGGACCGCGCGCCCTATCTTGCCCGCATGGCCGCCGCCTGGATGACCTGGTCGCCGGCGGGCAGGGGTTGGCAGTGCTTTCGCCACTTCGAGGCGCTGGCGGCCGGCAGCGTGCCGCTGGTCAACCGGCCCGACATCGCCATGGCCGCGCCGCTGCAGCCGGGCGAGCACTGCCTGGTCTATGAACCGGGGGGCGAGGGCCTGTCGCAGGCCGTGCGGGCGGCCCTGGCGGACAAGCCGCGGCTGGCGCGCATCGCCGCGGCCGGCCGCGACCTCGTGTTGCGCCATCACCTGCACCGGCCGGTGGCCGATGGCATCCTGGCCGCAGCCTTGCCCTGAGCGCGCGGCGCATGGTGGTCCCGACAGGATTCGAACCTGTGGCCTACGGTTTAGGAAACCGCCGCTCTATCCTGCTGAGCTACGGGACCGGGTCACGCGCGATGGCCTGCTGGATAGCAGAGGCCCGGGCGAGAGGCCAGCTTTCCGGCATCGCGCCGGACGGCTGGCGGGTTCCGGCGCCTTGGCCTAGAGTGCGCCGCTCTGATCGGGGGGGTATGCATGGTCGTGACCAAGTTTGGCCGCCTGGTGGCCGGCGCCGTTCTCCTGATGGCCGGGGGCACGGCGGCGCGCGCCGAGGAGCCGTCGGGCGATCTCTTCGCCTTTGGCGCCGGGTATTTCGACGTCTTCAGCCAGGTCAATCCGGCGGCGGATTTCCGCTTCGACTATCGCAGCGAGCCGCACTGGGGCTTCCTGCGGCACTGGGCAGGCATCGAGGCGACGACCGACGGCGGCTTCTGGATCGGCGGCGGCATCCAGGTCGAGATCATGCCCTGGAAGGGCCTGGTGCTGAGCCTTTCCTCCGGCCCCGGCTACTATCACCAGGGCAACGGCAAGGACCTCGGCGGCCCGCTGGAGTTCCGCACCACGGCCGAGATCGGCTGGCAGTCCAGCATCGGCACGCGCCTGACGCTGTCGATCAGCCACCACTCCAACGCCGATATCTACGACCACAACCCGGGCGTCGAGACGATCCTGCTGACCTACCAGATCCCGCTGGAGAACATCTTCAACTAGGCGGCGGGTCCCAGCGCGATCAGCGAGCCGGCCACCGGCTGGCCGTGCTCCTGGCGCACCACCGTCGGCTCACGCCGGATGATAGCCAGGCCTGAGGCCGCGGCGAGGCGCCGGATGTAACCGTCGCTCTGCGCGTAGCGGCCGCTGATGGTGAGCTGGCTGTCCTGGCTGTCGTCGTCGATCCGCTCGATGGAGACGAGGAAGAGCCCGTCCGGCGCCAGGTGCCGCGCGACAGCGGCGAAGAGCGGCGCCAGGTCGCCCAGGTAGATCAGCACGTCGGCCGCCGTCACCAGGTCGTAGCGCGCCGCGTCGGCGGCGAGGAACTCTACCGCATCCGCCTCGGCCAGGCGGGCATAGAGGCCGCGCTCCTGCGCCCGGGCCAGCATGCGCGGCGAGAGGTCGACGCCGGTCCAGTCGGCGACGACGTCGCCGAAAGCGGCCGCCACCAGGCCGGTGCCGCAGCCGAGGTCGAGCGCGCGGGCGAATTGCACGCCTGGCCTCAGCGCCGCGGCGAGCGCGGCGAGGGCGTCCGGCACGCGGTAGTCCAGCGCCTTGAGCTGCCGGTCGAAGCTGTCGGCGAAGTTGTCGAAGCTGCGGGCGACGTAGGCGCGCGGCGGCGCGGCGGTGGTGCGCCCCTCCAGCGCGTCCAGCATGTGCCTGGCCACCGCGTCGTCGGCGCGGCAGCGCAGCGCCTGATGGAAGGCCTCGATCGCATCGGGCACCAGCCGCTGGTCGGCCGCCAGCAGGCCGAGGTTGCGCCAGGCCTCGGCATGGTCCGGCACCAGGCGGGTCGCCTGGCGATAGGCTTCCAGGGCCTCGGGCGCGCGGCCCAGCGCGCGCAGGGCGGTGCCGCGGTTGTTGTGCGTGCGGGCATGGCCTGGCCCGTGGGCGATGGCGGCATCGAGCAGCGCCAGGGCCTGCTGCGGCTCGCCCTGCTCCAGCAGGATCGCCGCCGCCTGGTTAGCCGCCTCGACCTGGTCGGGCTGGGCCTGCAGGACCTGGCGGAAGAGGGCCAGGGCCTCGACGCGCTCGCCGCTGCGGCGCAGCGCCAGGGCGAGGTTGTAGAGCGCGGCGGGATGGCCGGGCTGGCTCGCCACGGCGGCGCGGAAATTCTCGATCGCCGGGGCAAGGCGCCCATCCATGGCCCGCAGCCGGCCGAGATTCATGGCGGCGACGAAGTGGCGGCTGTCCTGGGCCAGCGCCCGTGCCAGCACCTGCTCGGCTTCCGCAGGTTGGCCGGCGACCTGCAGCACGTGACCCAGGTTGGCCAGGCCGTCGGCCCATTGCGGCGCGGCCGTGGCGGCCTTGCGCGCGCAGGACAGGCCCTCGGCGACGCGGCCCAGCGAGGCCAGCGCGACGCCTTTCAGGCTGAGCAGAGGCGGCAGGTCGGGGCGCTCGGCAAGGCCGCGGTCGAGCAGGGCCAGCGCCGCGGCGGGATTGCCGGCGAGCAGGCGCCCGGCCTCGTGGAGCAGGGCCGCGAGATCGCTCACGAGACGCCGGCGAAGCGATCGCAGGCGGCGACGAGGCGCCGGCGGGTGCCGGGCTCCATCGCGGAATGCCCGGCGTCGGGCACGACGAAGTAGTCGGCCTCGGGCCAGGCGTGCTTCAGGTCGTTGGCGGAGACCGCCGGGCAGACCATGTCGTAGCGGCCCTGAACGACCACGGCCGGGATGTGGCGGATGCGGTCGATCTGCTCGAGCAGCTGGTTCTCGGCGAGGAACAGGCGGTGCACGAAGTAGTGCGCCTCCATCCGCGCGAGGCCGAGCGCGAGCTGCTCCTGCGCGAAGTGCTGCACGGTCTGCGGATTGGGCATGAGGGTGGAGCAGGCGCCCTCGTAGCGCGACCAGGCGCGCGCCGCCGGCATGTGGACTCCGGGATCGGGGTCGGTCAGCCGGCGATAGTAGTTGGACAGCATGTCCGATCGCTCGGCCGGCGGCAGGAAGCCGGCGAAGGCCTCCCAGTGCTCGGGGAAGACGAAGCGCATGTCGCGCAGGAACCAGTCGAGCTCGGCCGGCCGGCCGAGGAAGATGCCGCGCAGCACCAGGGCCTTGGCGCGCTGCGGATGGGCCTGGGCATAGGCCAAGGCCAGGGTCGAACCCCAGGAGCCGCCGAACACCACCCAGCGCTCGATGCCGAGCAGCGTGCGCAGACGCTCGATGTCGGCGATCAGGTGCTGCGTCGTGTTGTCGGTCAGGTCCCCCAGCGGGCGGGAGCGGCCGGCGCCGCGCTGGTCGAAGATGACGATGCGGTAGCGCGCCGGATCGAAGAAGCGGCGGTGGTCGGCCGAGGCGCCGGCCCCCGGGCCGCCGTGCAGGAAGACCACGGGCTGTCCGCCCGGGTTGCCGCTCTGCTCCCAATAGAGATGGTGCGGCGGGTCGACCGCCAGCGTCCCCGTTTCATAGGGGGCGATCGGCGGATAGAGGTCGCGCTCGGTCATCCGGTCTCCGGGCGTGTGCAGCGGCATGAGCCCCTATAGCGCACCAGGCGCTGGACGGCCAGCCGCCGTGGCTTTGTGGCTCGGGAAAGCCTGCTATCCTGCGCCGATGACGCGTCTGCTGGCGCTGCTGCTGATCCTCAACGGCCTGACAGGGGGCGCCGTGCCGGCACGGGCGTTGGACATCGAAGACGAGGCGCGGGTGGTCGAGGTGATCGACGGCGACACGCTGGTGCTGTCGAACGGGCTGGAGGTGCGCCTGGTCGGCACCCAGGCGCCGAAGATCGCGCTGGGCCGCAAGGGCTTCCGCGACTGGCCGCTGGGCGAGGAGGCCAGAGCCCTGCTGGAAGAACTGGCGCTGAAGCAGAGTGTCGGCTTGGCCTATGGCGGCCGGCGCCAGGACCGGCACGGCCGCACCCTGGCCCAGCTCTACCGGGCCGACGGCCTGTGGCTGCAGGGCGAGATGGTGGGGCGCGGCCTCGCCCGCGTCTACGGCTTTGCCGACAACCGCGCGCTGCTGCCCGAGCTGCTGGCACGCGAGCGGGCGGCGCGCGCCGCCGGGCGCGGCCTCTGGGCCGATCCCTTCTACGCCATCCGCTCGCCGGCCGAGCTGCAGGACGGCCTGCGCGACCTGGTCGACAGCTTCCAGCTCGTCGAGGGCCGGGTGTTGGCGGCGCAGGTGGTGGGCGGTCGCGCCTACCTGAACTTCGGGCAGGACCGCCACAGCGACCTGACGGCCGTCTTGCAGCCCGAGGCCGTGGCGCTGTTCCGGGACGAAGGTCTGGAGCCGGCGGACTTCGCCGGCCATCTGGTACGCCTGCGCGGCTGGGTGGAAAGCTATGACGGCCCGATGATCGAGGTGACCTATCCCGAGCAGATCGAGGTGCTGGAGTGACCGCGGTCGCGCGCGGCCCTGCGACGCCGGCGCGGCAGCGCTGGCGTCCCTCGATCGCCGTGGCGCTGACCGTCGGCCTGATCCTCGGCGTCTCGGCGGCGATGGGCGCGGCGCTCTGGGTCGGGCTCGGCACGGCGCAGCGCAATACCGAGGAGCTGCTGCGCTGGCAGGCCCAGGCCATCGTGCAGGCGCTGCGCCTGCAGGTGGAGCAGTACCTCTCGGCCGCGGTTTCCTTCGACCGGTCGGTCGCGGCGCGCCTCGGCAGCGGCGAGATCGCCGTCGACGACGGCGAGGCGCTGTCCGACCTGCTGCGCTATGGCCAGGCCTCGGCGCCGCAGCTCATCGGCGCCGCCTTCGTCGAGCCTGATGGAACCCTGACCGGCAACGGCGGCTCGATGGGCGACGTCATGGTGGTGCGGCAGAGCTGGAGCCACCGTCCCTCGATCGTCGCGCTGCTGCAGGCCTCCAAGCAGCATGCTACCGAACCGTGGTTCTGGATCGACTGGATCGACGACCTGAAGATCACCGCCATCAGCGCGGCGATGAACATCACGCGCGATGGCAAGCCGCTCGGCGCCGTTGTCTCGCTGGTATCCATCCAGGCGCTGTCGGATTTTCTCTCCAGGCTCGATGCCACCGAGAACTTTACCGCCTTCATCCTGTTCGGCCAGGACAACGTGCTGGCGCATCCCTCGCTGGCGGGCGGGCCGCGCGGCGTCAGCGCGGCCAAGCCGCTGCCGACCCTTGGCGAGGTCAACGACCCGGTTCTCGCCGACCTGTGGAAGGTCGACGGCGAGGAGCTGACCGAGCTGCTGGCCGGCACCGAGATCCAAGGCCGCCTGGTGAATGTCGCCGGCACGCAGCAGGTGGTGCTCTGGCTGGCCGTCGAGGGCTACGGCGAGAAGCCGATCTATGTCGGCGCGCACTTCCCCATCGCCGAGGCCGGCGACGCGCTGGGTAGACTGCAACAGGCCGCGATCGTCGCTGGCGGCGTGCTGCTGGTGACGCTGATCGGCCTGATCTTCGTCACGCGCCGTGTCTCGCGCCCGGTGCAGGCGCTGGCGGCGGCGGCGCGCGCGGTGGAGACGCTGGACTTCGAGAACGCGCCCGAGGTGAAGCGCGGACCCTTCCGCGAGACCGCGGCGGCGGCCGATGCCTTCAACGCCATGCTGAAGGGCCTCAGCGGCTTCAACACCTATGTGCCGCGCAGCCTGGTGCGACGCGTGCTGCAATCCGGCGAGGCGCACTCCGAGCTGCGTGACGTGACCGTGCTCTTCACCGACGTCGTCGGCTTCACCACCATGTCGCAGAAGTTGAGCTCCGGCCATATGGCGGGCTTCCTCAACCGCCATTTCGCGCTGCTGGGCGAGTGCATCGAGGCCACTGGTGGCACGGTCGACAAGTACATCGGCGATTCCATCATGGCTTTCTGGGGGGCACCGGAGCCGCAACCCGACCACCGCCGCCGCGGGGTGGAGGCGGCGGTGCGCATCGCCCGCGCGCTGGCCAGGGACAATGCCCGCCGCCGCCGCAAGGGATTGAAGCCGATCCGCGTGCGCATCGGCCTCGCCAGCGGGCCGGCCATCGTCGGCAACATCGGCGCGCCGGGACGCATCAACTACACGCTGATCGGCGATACGGTGAACACCGCGCAGCGGCTCGAGGTGCTGGCGCGCAAGTACCTGGCGGCGGAGGATGACTGCGTCATCCTGGCGACCGACGAGACCGCGGCCGAGCTCACTCCGGACCTCGGCAGCGCCGAGGCCCTGGGCGCGGTCGAGCTTACCGGCCGCAGTGGCGCGACACCGGTGGCGCGTCTGGTGCCGCTGATCGAGGACAGTGCGCCGCAGGCCACACCCGGGTGACCTCGCTTGCCCGCCCGCGCCGGCCTTCCTATAAGTCCGTCCCATGATCCTGGTCACCGGCGGCGCCGGCTTCATCGGCTCGAACCTGGTCGCGGCGCTGGCCGAGCGGGGGCAGAGGGTCGCGATCTGCGACTGGCTGGGCGAGACCGACAAGTGGCGCAACATCGCCAAGCACGAGGTCTCGGCCATCGTGCCGCCCGACCAGCTTTTCGCCTGGCTGGAGGGCGGTGGGCACAACCTTTCCGCCATCGTGCACCTGGGCGCCATCTCGGCCACCACCGAGCGTGACGGCGACCGCCTGGCCGCCACCAACGTCACCCTGCCGCAGCGCCTCTGGCGCTGGTGCGCCGCGGCCGGACTGCCGCTGATCTATGCCTCCTCGGCCGCGACCTATGGCGACGGCTCGCAGGGCTTCGAGGACGAGGGCTCGATCGCCGCGCTGGCCAGGCTCCGACCGCTGAACGGCTACGGCTGGTCGAAGCACCTCTTCGACCGCTGGGTGGCGCGCGAGCTGGCCGAGGGCCACCCGGCGCCGCCGCAGTGGGCCGGCCTCAAGTTCTTCAACGTCTACGGCCCGAACGAGCACCACAAGGGCGGTATGCGCTCGGTCGCGCTGCAGCTCTTCGAGCAGCTTTCGGCCGGCCAGCCGGCGACGCTCTTCGCCTCGCACCGCCCGGACTATCCCGATGGCGGGCAGCTGCGCGACTTCGTCTATGTCGGGGACTGTGTCGCGGTCATGCTCTGGCTGCTGGACAATCCGGCCGTCAGCGGCCTGTTCAACGTGGGCAGCGGCAAGGCGCGCAGCTTCGCCGACCTGGCCAGGGCCTGCTTCGCGGCACTGAACAGGCCGGCCGACATCCGCTTCGTGCCGACGCCCGAAGCGATCCGCGAGCGCTACCAGTACTTCACGGAGGGACGCATCGAGAAGCTGCGCGCCGCCGGCTATGCGCGACCGGCGACCACGCTGGAAGACGGCGTCATGACCTTCTTCCACGACTTCCTTCTGCAGCCGGACCCCTATCGCTGATGCTCCAGATCGCCGCCCTGGCCTTTCCCCAATTCGATCCCGTCGCCATCGCCATCGGGCCCTTGGCGATCCGCTGGTACGCGCTGGCCTATATCGTCGGCATCCTGATCGCCTGGTGGTACTGCCGGCGCCTGGCGCGGCGCGACGACAGCGGCGTGACCCTGCCGGTGCTCGACGACCTGGTCTTCTGGGCGGTGATCGGCGTGGTGCTGGGCGGGCGTATCGGCTACGTGCTGGTCTACAACTTCAGCTTCTTCCTGCAGCATCCGCTCGACATCCTGCGCGTCTGGGAGGGCGGCATGTCCTTCCACGGCGGCATGCTCGGCGTGCTGCTGGCCATCGGCTTCGTCGCGCGCAAGCACAAGCTGCGCTACTTCCAGGTCAGCGACGTGGTGGCCTGCGCGACGCCCATCGGCCTCTTCCTCGGCCGCCTGGCGAACTTCGTGAACGGCGAGCTCTATGGCCGCGTCAGCGACCTGCCCTGGGCCATGGTCTTCCCCAATGGCGGCCCGCTGCCGCGCCACCCCAGTCAGCTCTACCAGGCGACGCTGGAGGGAATCCTGCTGTTCCTGGCGCTCTACCTGCTGGTGCGCCTGGGCAAGCTGCGCCAGGTCGGCTTCATTTCCGGCGCCTTCCTTGCCGGCTACGGCCTGGCGCGCATCGTCGGCGAGTTCTTCCGCGAGCCCGACCCGCAGCTCGGCTTCCTCTTCGGGCCGGTGACCATGGGCCAGCTGCTGTCGCTGCCCATGGTGCTGATCGGCGTCTGGTTCATGCTCCGCGCGCGGCGCGCCGCCCGCTCGGGATGAACCCGGGCGGCATGACCCCGCTGGCCCGCCGCCTGCTGCGGCGTGTCGCCGCCGGCGGTCCGATGAACGTGGCCGAGTTCATGGCCAGCGCCCTCTACGACCCGGAGGAGGGCTACTACCGTCGCCGCCGGCCGCTTGGCCGCGAGGGCGACTTCATCACCGCGCCCGAGATCAGCCAGCTCTTCGGTGAGCTGCTGGGCCTTTGGTGCGCCGATGCCTGGGACCGGCTGGGCCGGCCGACGCCGGTCCGCCTGGTCGAGCTGGGTCCCGGCCGCGGTACCCTGCTGCGCGACCTGCTGCGTGCCGCCCGCGCCCTGCCGCCCTTTGCCGCCGCGATCGAGCTGCACCTGGTCGAGGTTTCCGAGACGCTGCGCGAGCAGCAGCGCGCGGCGTTGGGCGAGCACGCCGCCATCTGGCACGAAGACCTGGCCGAGGTGCCCGAGGGGCCCTTCCTGCTGGTCGCCAACGAGTTCCTCGACGCCCTGCCGATCCGCCAGTTCGAGCGCGCGCCCGACGCCTGGCGCGAACGCTTGGTCGGCGCGGCGGGGGAGGGGCTGGGCTTCGCGCTCTCCGGGCCCCTGCCGCCCGCGCTGATCCCATCGGCGCTGCGGGATGCGCCGGTCGGCAGTGTCGTCGAGATCTGTCCCGCGGCCGAGGCCCTGGTGAGCGAGATCGCGCGCCGCGCGGCGGCCGGCCGCAGCGCGGCACTGCTGGTCGACTACGGCTACGCCGAGGCGCCCTTGAAAGGCAGCCTGCAGGCCGTCAGTCGCCACCGGATGGTGCCGGTCCTCGAGCGGCCGGGCGAAGTCGACCTCACCGCGCTCGTGGACTTTGGCGCGTTGGCCGGCACTGCGCGGCGGGCCGGGGCGCAGGCCTGGGGGCCGGTGCCGCAAGGGCACCTGCTGCGCGATCTCGGAATCCACCTGCGGGCCGAGCGCCTCGCGGTGCAGGCCAGCGATGCCCAGCGCGCGGCGCTGGCGTCCGCTGTGCGGCGGCTGACCGATCCGGCCGAGATGGGCGAGCGCTTCCTCGCGCTTGCCATAACCGGACCCGGGGCGCCGGCGCCGGCCGGGTTCGCGCCCCCGCCTTAACCTTGCCTCGTCCAGCGGCTAGACTGCGCGCCTCATGCTCACCGCAGACACCCTCGATCACCAGCCGGGCGTGCGCCATGGCTTCTTCTCGCGCCAGGGCGGCGTCAGCCAGGGGCTCTTCGCCTCGCTGAACTGCGGCCTCGGCTCCGGCGACGCCGCCGACGCCGTGCGCGAGAACCGCGCTCGGGCATTGCGGCAGCTCGACCTGCCGCTGGAGACGCTGCTGACCTGCTACCAGGTGCATTCCGCCACCGCCGTAACCGTGGCCGAGCCCTGGGGCGACGAGGCGCGGCCGCGCGCCGACGCCCTGGTCACCGACCGGCGGGGCGTGGCGCTCGGCGTCGTGACGGCCGACTGCGCGCCGGTCCTGCTGGCCGACGCGCAGGCCGGCGTGGTCGGTGCCGCCCATGCCGGCTGGAAAGGCGCATTGGCCGGCGTGGTCGAGTCCACCATCGCCGCGATGGAGGCCCTGGGCGCCAAGCGGCGCCATATCGCCGCCGCCATCGGCCCCTGCATCGGCTGGGAGTCCTACGAGGTCGGGCCGGAGTTTGCGCAGGCCTTCCTGGCGCAGTCACCGGGCAACGCGCGCTTCTTCAAGCCGGGCAGGGACGACCGGCAGCTCTTCGACCTCAAGGCCTTCGTCGCCTGGCGCCTGGCCGAGGCCGGCGTCGGCACGCTGGCGGTGGACCCTGGCGACACCTGGGCGGACGAACAGCGCTTCTTCTCCTATCGCCGCGCCACACAGCGCCGCGAGGGCGACTACGGCCGCCTGCTCTCGGCCATCGCGCTGGAGGCCTGAGGCGTGCGCTGGCTGATCCTGCCGCTGCTGTTCCTGCTCGCCTCGCCGTTGCAGGCCGAGATGGTGCATCGCGACAATTTCCGCATGCTGCCGGTGGAGGCCGCGCAGACGCGCCGCGCCGCCTGCGGCGCCTTCGCCGGCGAGCCCGACACGCTGGTCTATCAGATGATCACCGAGAGCTGTGGCGAGCCCGGCACGCACTGGGCGATAAGCGAGGTCGAGGAGGTGCAGGTGACGCGCGCCTGGGCCAAGCTCGGCTATCTATCCTACCAGGTGCTGCTGCTCGGCCTCGCCGACGACTCGGTGCGGGACGAGGAGTGGCGCTTCGAGCTGACGCCGGTGGACGACGACACCTGGCAGCTCGACTTCGCCGGGCGACGCTGGCGCTGCCAGCCGGGCCGCGGCCATGCGCAATTGACGTCGGAACCCTGCCAGTAACGGCGAGCCGCCAGATCGGGAGACAACATGCCCCTGCATTTCAGCCGCGAGGAACTGGCCCAGCGCCGCCAGCGCACGATCGACGCGATGGCGAAGGAGGGCCTCGACGGCCTGCTGATGTTCCGGCAGGAGTCGATGTTCTACCTCACCGGCTACGACACCTTCGGCTACGTCTTCTTCCAGTGCCTCTACCTGGGCGCCGACGGCCGCTTCTTCCTGCTGACCCGCGCGCCCGACCTGCGACAGGCGCAGCAGACCTCGGTGGTCGAGGACATCCGCATCTGGGTCGACGCGCCCGATGCCACGCCGGCGGTCGAACTGCGCGGCATCCTTCAGGAGTATGGCGCCAAGGGAAAGAAGCTCGGCGTCGAGTACGAGGCCTATGGCCTGACCGCCGCCAACGGCAAGAAGCTGGAGGCGGCGCTGGACGGCTTTGCCACCCTGGCCGATGCCTCGCTGCTGGTCAGCCGCCTGCGGGTAGTGAAGAGCCCGGCCGAGATCGCCTATGTCCGCCAGGCGGCCGAGCTGGCCGACCGCGCCTGGGACGCGGCGGTGGCGCTGGCCGGGCCCGGTGTGGACGAGGCCGCGATCCTGGCGGCCATGCATGGCGAGATCTTCAGGGGCGGCGGCGACGATCCGGCCAACGAGTTCATCATCGGCTCCGGCCAGCAGGCGCTGCTCTGCCGCTACTACAGCGGCCGGCGCAAGCTCGACGCCCAGGACCAGCTCACCCTCGAGTGGGCCGGCACCTATCGCCACTATCACAGTGCCATGATGCGGACCCTGGCGGTCGGCAAGCCGCCGGCAAAGCAGGTCGAGATGCACTCCGTCGCGCTGGAGGCGCTGCAGGAGGTCGAGGCCGCCCTGAAGCCCGGCAACACCGTGGGCGAGGCCTTCGACGCGCATTCGCGGGTGATGGACCGCCGCGGCTACCGCCACGCCCGCATGAACGCCTGCGGCTATTCGCTCGGCACGACCTACGCGCCCAACTGGATGGACTGGCCCATGCTCTATCACCGCAACCCGGTGGTGCTGGAGCCCGGCATGGTCTTCTTCACCCACATGATCATCTTCGACAGCCCGGCCAACCTGGCGATGGCCTTCGGCCGTACCAGCCTGATCGGGCCGAAGGGCGCGGAACCGCTGTCGCGCTCCAGCCTCGACTTCGTGGTGAAGTAGCGCCGTCTCTGAGGACCATGCCGCCCCGTCATGCCGTACCTCCTGTGGTTCGCCGCTTTCCTGCTGCTCGGCCTGCTCGCCACCTGCGTCATGGCCTGAGGCTGCTGCCGGTCCTGCTGTTGCCCGCCCTGCTGGCGGCCTGCGGGGACCTGCCACGGCCATTCGAGCCAGTGGACAAGACCGGCAACCCGCTGTTGGCGCCGATCGAGGGGCAGTCGCTGGAGGTCCTGCCGCTGCAGGGCACCACGCCCGATCTGCCGGACGGCGGGGCGCGGTACATCGCCGACGGCCTGGCGGCCAACGGCCTGGACGTCACGGTCGGCCAGCGCACGGCGCAGAGCCGCCTGCTGCTGGGCGTGGCGGCGGTGACGCCGGCCAGCTCGCTCTCCGACTACGTGGTCATCTCGTGGGAAGTCTATGCCCCGGGTGGCACGCTGTTGGGGCGCTATGCCCAGCAGACCGAGATTCCCTCGCACCGCTGGCAGCTCGGCGACCCCGATACCCTGCGCCTGGTCGGCCTCGACGCCGGCCCGATCCTGGGCCAGATCGCCCAGGGGCCGGAGCAGGTTCCCGAAACCGGGGCCAAGGCGCCGGAGCAGGCCGATGGCGGCCGCCCGCGCATCGCCCTGGCGGGCATCAGCGGGGCGCCCGGCGACGGCAATCGCAGCCTGACCCGCGCGCTCTCGTCGGTGCTGACTCAGCGCGGCTTCCTGGTGGTGGAACAGCCGATCGCCGGCGACACCGTGGCCGAGGGCCTGGTGGAGGTCGTGCCGGCTGGCGGTAACCGTGAGAAGGTGACCCTGACCTGGCGCCTGCTGGATGGCCCCAAGGGAGCCAAGCTGGGCGAAGTGCAGCAGGCCAACGTCATCCCCGCCGGCAGCCTGGACGGCAAGTGGGGCGACACCGCCGCGCTCATCGCCGTGGGCGCCGCCGACGGCATCCTGGACCTGCTGAAGCAGGCTGCCCGGCTCTAGCCGTCCGGGCCGCCACCCCCGGCAAAAGGTCGCGGTTGCCCGCCCGCGTCAGAATGATTACAGTCCGCCCGCCTTGAGCCGGACGGGACCGCTCGGCGGCGGCGATCTGCCTGCCTTTTCAATTCGCTAGGCCTATCGGGGGCACGATGAAGATCCTCACGGGGAACAGCAACCGGCCCCTGGCGGAAGCCATTTCCGCCTATCTCAGGATTCCCCTGACCCAGGCCAGCGTCCGCCGCTTCTCCGACCTCGAGGTTTTCGTCGAGATCCACGAGAACGTCCGCGGCGAGGATGTCTTCGTCGTCCAGTCGACCAGTTACCCGGCGAACGACAACCTGATGGAGCTGCTGGTGGCGCTGGACGCGCTGCGCCGGGGTTCGGCGCGCCGCGTCACTGCGGTCATCCCCTACTACGGCTATGCCCGCCAGGACCGCAAGTCCGGCCCGCGCACGCCGATCTCGGCCAAGCTGGTGGCCAACCTCATCACCACGGCCGGCGCCCACCGGGTGTTGACCATCGACCTGCACGCCGGGCAGATCCAGGGTTTCTTCGACATCCCGACGGACAACCTCTTCGCCCTGCCGGTGCTGGCGAAGTCGATTTCCGAGCGCTACAACGGCCAGCCGCTGACCATCGTTTCGCCCGACGTGGGTGGCGTGGTGCGGGCCCGTGCCTTCGCCAAGCGGCTTGACGGCGACCTTGCCATCATCGATAAGCGCCGCGAACGCGCGGGCGTTTCCGAGGTGATGAACATCATCGGCGACGTCAAGGGCCAGGTTTGCGTCCTGGTCGACGACATCGTCGACAGCGCCGGAACGCTCTGCAACGCCGCCGAGGCGCTGATGAAGGCGGGGGCCAAGTCGGTCGCCGCCTATGTCACCCACGGCGTGCTGTCGGGCGGCGCCGTCGCCCGCGTGGAAGCCTCGCCGCTGGAGCGGCTGGTGATCACTGATTCGATCCAGGCCACCGAGGCCGTGCGCGTCTCGCGCAAGATCGAGCAGCTGAGCATCGCGCCCCTGCTGGGCGAGGCGATGAGCCGCATCTCGGACGAGCGCTCGGTCTCGAGCCTGTTCGACTGAGGGGCGGCGAAGGAATTCAAGGTTTCGCGACTGGCCGGCACCCCTGGAGGCCGGCAGGCGCGGAAGCGGGCGGCAGCCGCCGTCCGACGAATGAGTGACTATGGAGTAGACCATGACCGACGTTCAGAGCCTGACCGTCGCGCTCAGGGATCGGGCCGGAAAGGGGGCCGCCCGGCAGTCCCGTCGCGAAGGTTTCGTGCCTGCTGTCATCTATGGCGACAAGCAGGATCCCACCCTGATCAACGTGCAGCCGGTGGAGCTGATGAAGCAGCTCCGCAAGACCGGTTTCTTCACCACGCTCTACGACCTCAAGGTCGGCGGGAAGACCGAGCGCGTGCTGCCGCGTGACGTGCAGTTCGACCCCATCACCGACAAGCCGATCCACGCCGACTTCCTGCGCGTGTCGGAAAGCTCGACCATCACGGTCAACGTGCCGGTGGTGTTCCGGAACGAGACCGCCTCGCCGGGCATCAAGCGCGGCGGCGTGCTGAACGTCGTGCGGCACGAGATCGCCTTCGTCTGCCGGGTGACCGCCATCCCGCATGCGATCGAGATCGACCTGACCGGCGCCGACATCGGCGATTCGATCCACATCTCGTCGGTCAAGCTGCCGGAAGGCGCGCGGCCGGTGATCGACCGCGATTTCACCGTCGCCACCATCGGCGCGCCCTCGGCCGTGAAGTCCGAGGCGGCGGAGGCGGCGCAGGCCGCTGCCACCGCGGCGGCGACGCCGGCTGCCGCGGCGCCCGCGGCGGCGGCTGCTGCTCCCGCGGCTGCGGCGGGCGGCGACAAGAAGAAGTAAGCACGTACGGGGGTCCGGGCCATGCGGCTGCTGGTCGGCCTGGGCAATCCGGGCCCCCGCTACGCCTACAACCGGCACAACATCGGCTTCCTGGCGCTCGACGACATCGCCGAGCGGCACGGCCTCTCGCCCTGGCGCAAGCGCTTCCAGGGCGAGACCGCCGAGGGCTCGATCGCCGGCGAGCGCATCGTCGCGCTGAAGCCGCTGACCTTCATGAACGAGTCCGGCCGCGCGGTGGGCGAGGCGATGCGCTACCTCAAGCTGGCGCCGGCCGACGTCATCGTCATCTATGACGAGATCGACCTGGCGCCGGGCAAGATCCGGGTGAAGCGGGCCGGCGGCGCCGGCGGCCACAACGGCATCCGCTCCATCGACCAGCACATCGGCACCGACTATTGGCGCGTGCGCCTGGGCGTCGGCCACCCCGGCCTGAAGCATCTCGTTCACTCTCACGTGCTATCCAACTTCACCGACGAGGAGGAAGCCTGGCTCGACCCCCTGCTGGAGGCCGTGGCCAAGGAAGCCCCGCTGATGGTGAAGGACGACATGGCCGGCTTCATGAGCCGCGTAGCCCAGGCGCTGCAGCCGCCGAAGCCGGAAAAGCCGCCCAGGGCGGCGGCGGAAGGCAAGGACTGACATGGGTTTCAATTGCGGCATCGTCGGCCTGCCGAACGTCGGCAAGTCGACCCTCTTCAACGCGCTGACCGAGACCGCGGCGGCGCAGGCGGCGAACTATCCCTTCTGCACGATCGAGCCGAACGTCGGCCGCGTCGCGGTGCCGGACCCGCGCCTCGAGGTGCTGGCGAAGCTCGCCAAGTCGCAGAAGATCATCCCGACGCAGCTCGAGTTCGTCGACATCGCCGGGCTGGTGCGCGGCGCCTCCAAGGGCGAGGGCCTGGGCAACCAGTTCCTCGCCAACATCCGCGAGGTCGAGGCCATCGTCCACGTGCTGCGCTGCTTCGGCGGCGAGGTCACGCACGTCGAGGGCTCGGTCGATCCGATCCGCGACGCCGAGACGGTGGAGACCGAGCTGATGCTGGCCGACCTCGAGTCGGTGGAGAAGCAGAAGGATGCCGCGGTCAAGAAGGCGCGCGGCGGCGACAAGGAGGCAAAGCAGAAGCTGGAGGTGCTGGAGATCGCCAGCAAGCTGCTGGCCGACGGCCAGCCGGCGCGCCGCGCCGTGGTGCCGGACGAGCTGCTGCCGGCCTTCCGCCAGCTCAACCTCATGACCGCCAAGCCCGTGCTCTATGCCGCCAACGTGTCCGAGGCCGAGGCCGCCACCGGCAACGCGCTCTCCGCCCGGGTTGAGGAGCGCGCCAAGGCCGAAGGCGCCGGCTTCGTCGTCATCTCCGCCGCCATCGAGGCCGAGGTGGCGCAGCTTTCCGACCCGGCCGAGAAAGCCGACTTCCTCGCCACCCTGGGGCTGGAGGAGCCGGGCCTCGCCCGCGTCATCCGCGAGGGCTATCGCCTGCTCGACCTGCTGACCTTCTTCACCGTCGG
>JAKOWB010000031.1 GCA_029781795.1 Pseudomonadota bacterium
ATCTGCTGGCGGGCGACAGCCTGCCCGCGGCCGGCCAGGGACTCCTGCGTGCCTGGAGCGAGGCTCTGCAAAGCTATGCCCTGTCGACCGCGACCCAGGCGCAGGTCGACCTCTGGTGCAATACGGCGCGCCCCGCGCGCTTCCTGCCGCCACAGCCGCCGCCCGCCGGTGCCGCGCGGGTGACCAGCGCGCGCCTCGGCAACGGCCTGACGCGGCGCCTGCTGACGGAGGCCGGCCGCGCCTACGGCACGCGCGCCGACGAGCTGCTGCTGGCGGGGCTCGCTGTCGCGCTTGCTCGCTGGAGCGGCGCGCGCCGCTTCGGCCTGGGGCTGGAGGGCCACGGCCGCGAGGAGGGCGTGCTGCCGCTCGACGCCAGCGGTGCCGTCGGCTGGTTCACCTGCCTCTATCCCGTGACGCTGGAGCTGCCGGCCGACCTGGACCCCGCTGCGCCCGACTGGAGCCGGCTGGTGCCAACGGTCAAGGAGCTGCTGCGCGCCATCCCCGACCGCGGCCTCGGCTTCGGTGCCCTGCGCCATCTGGCGCGCGACCCGCGCCTCGCGGCCCTGCCGGCGCCGGAGATGACGGTGAACTTCCTCGGCAGCTTCGACGATGCCGCCTGGTCGCTGGCCCCAGAGGCACCCGGCACCATGACCGCGCCCGAGGATCCGGCGCCGCAACCGCTGGACCTGACCGCCCTCGTCGTCGAGGGCTCGCTGGACCTGCGCCTGACACAGCGCGGCGGCGCGCTGTTGCCCGCCAGCGGCCAGGCGCTGCTCGACGCCCTGCGGAGCGCGCTGGCCGATCTGGTGGCGCACTGCCTGGCGCAGCCGGGCCCGCGGCCGACGCCCTCGGACTATCCCGCCGCCGGGCTGGACCAGGCGGCGCTCGACCGCCTCATGGCGGCATTGCCGGCGCCGCCCGAGCGTCTCTTCGGCCTGACGCCGCTGCAGGAGGGCCTGCTGTTCCACGCCCGGCACAGCCCGGACTCGGACCAGTACCTGGTGCAGTTCCACTGGGACCTCGCGGGTGAGCTCGACCCGGCCCGTCTGCGGCGGGCCTGGGCCGGGACACTCGCCAATCACGAGGCACTGCGCGCGCGCTTCCTCTGGCGCAGCCTGCCGCGGCCGCTGCAGGCGATCGAGGCAAGGGTGCCCCTACCCTGGCAGGAACTGGACTGGCTGGACGATCCCGAGGGCGAGACGGAACGCTTCCTCGCCGCCGACCGCGCCCGTGGCTACGACCTGGCCGAGCCCTGCCCCATGCGCCTCGCGCTGGCGCGCATCGGCCCGGCGCGCTGGCGCTTCGTCTGGAGCCAGCACCACATCCTGCTGGACGGCTGGTGCCTGCCGCTGCTGCTGGACGAGGTGGCGCGCCGCTATCGTGGCGAGGCCGTGGCGCCGCCGGCGCTGCGCCTGGAGGACTACGTCACCTGGCTGGGCCGGCAGGACCCGGCCGCGGCCCGCGCCTTCTGGCGGCGGGAGCTGGCCGGTTTCGGCGCCACCACCGACCTCTCCTTCCGCCGTGCCGGCACGGTGCTGGAGGTCAACCGCGGCATCGCGCGGCTGGATTCGCGCAGCCTCACGCTGCCCGCCGACTTGGACCGCAAGCTGAACGCGCTGGCGCGGCGCCAGGGCGTGACGCTGAACGCCGTACTGCAGCTCGCCTGGGGACTGATCCTGGCTCGCACGACGGGGCAGAACGACGTGGTGCACGGCACCACGGTCTCCGGCCGCGCGCAGGACCTGCCGGGACTGGAGCGCATGGTGGGCCTCGCCATCAACTCCCTGCCGGTACGGCAGCGGCTGGACGACGGGGCGACGGTCGAGGCGGCGCTGCGGGCGGTGAACCGCAAGATGCAGGAGATCAACCACTGGAGCAGCCTGCCCTTGACCGAGGTGCAGGCGGCCAGCGACCTGCCGCCGGGCGAAACGCTGTTCCACAGCCTGCTGGTGTTCGAGAACTATCCCGCCGAGGGGCTGGATGGCGGCGGCGTGCTGCGCCCCTCGAACCTGAAGGTGCACGAGAAGACCAGCTATCCGCTGCTGCTGATGGCGATCCCGGGGGAGACGCTGCGGCTCCGCCTCGACTACGACGCCGAGCGCTTCGAGGCCGACGCCATTCGCCGCCTGGAGGGCTGGCTCCTGACCCTGCTGGCGGCGCTGGCCGCGGACGAGACGCGCCAGCTCGGCACGCTGCCCTGGATCACCCCGGCCGAGCTGCGGGAGCTGGAGGCTTGGCAGGGAGAAGCCGCGCCCTTCGACCGCGACACCACGCTGCCACGGCTCATCGCCGCGCAGACCCGGCGCACGCCCGATGCCATCGCCGTGGAGGACGAGACGGGACGCCTGACCTTCGCCGAGCTGGACCGCGCCGCCAACCGGCTGGCCAATGTCATCCTGGCACGGCACGCGGCGCTCGGCCGGCCCTTCGCCGCCGACACGCCGGTCGGGCTCTGCCTGGAGCGCGGGATCGGCCTGGAGGTCGCGATCCTCGCCGTGCTCAAGGCCGGCGGGGCCTACCTGCCGCTCGATCCCGACTATCCCGAGGCGCGGCTGGCCGACATGCTGGCGGACAGCGGCGCGGTGCTGGTCATCGGCGATGCCGGCCTCAAGGCCCGCGTGCCGCTGCTGGCCGGCCTCGCCGCCGAGCGGCTGCTGCTGCTGGAGGACCCGGCGATCGCCGCTGCCGACGCCGCCGCGCCGCCGGTGATCGCCGGGCCGGACAACCTCGCCTACATCATCTTCACCTCGGGTTCGACCGGACGGCCCAAGGGCGTGGCGCTGGAGCATCGCGGCCTGGTCAACCGCCTGCAGTGGATGCAGGCGGCCTATCCCCTCACCGGCGCCGACCGCGTGCTGCAGAAGACGCCCTATTCCTTCGACGTCTCGGTGTGGGAGTTCCTCTGGCCGCCGATGGTCGGCGCCACGCTGGTCTTCGCCAGGCCAGGCGGCCACCGCGACCCGGCCTACCTCGCCCGCGTCATCGCCGAGCAGCGCATCACCACGCTGCACTTCGTCCCCTCGATGCTGCAGGCCTTCGCCGAGCGGCCGGAGCTGCCGGAGCTCACCGGCCTCCGCCTCATCTTCTGCAGCGGCGAGGGCCTGCCGACACAGCTGACGCGCCGCGTGCTGCGGGCCCTGCCGGCGGTCGGCCTGCACAACCTCTATGGCCCGACCGAGGCGACGGTGGACGTTTCCTGGCACCCCTGCGGCCCGGATGACGGCGCGCTGGCGGCCACCACGCCGATCGGGCGGCCGGTCTGGAACACCACGCTGCATGTCCTCGATCCCGCGATGCGCCCCCTGCCCGTCGGCGTGCCGGGCGAGCTGTGGCTCGGCGGCGTGCAACTCGCGCGCGGCTATCTGAACCGGCCGGAGCTGACGGCCGAGCGGTTCCGTCCCAATCCGCTGGGAACGGGGCGCCTCTACAAGACCGGCGACCTGGTGCGGCGGCGGCCGGACGGCATCATCGACTACCTGGGCCGCACCGATTTCCAGGTGAAGCTGCGCGGCGTGCGCATCGAGCTGGGCGAGATCGAGGCGGCGCTGGAGCGCCACCCGGCGATCCGCCAGGCCTGCCTGCTGGCGGTCGGCAGCGGCGCCGACATCGGCCTTGCCGCCTACTACGTCGGCCCGGCCGCCGTCGATCCGGCGGCGCTGCGCGCCTTCCTCGGCGAGCGGCTGCCCGAGGCCATGCTGCCGGCCAGCTTCACCTGGATGGCGGAGTTCCCGCTCACCACCTCGGGCAAGGTCGACCGCAACCGCCTGCCGAAGCCGGCCCTTGGCGTGCGCGCCCCGCGGCCCGCCGCCGACGCGCTGGAGCTGTCGCTGACCCGCATCCTGGCCGCGGTGCTGGGCTTGCCGAGTGTCGGGCCCGAGGACGACTTCTTCGCCCTCGGCGGCCACTCGCTGAAGGCGACGCAGGTGGTCTCGCGCATCCAGGCCGAGCACGGCGTCGAGCTGCCGCTGCGCGAGCTCTTCCAGGCGCGCACGGCCGGCGCGCTCGCCAGGCTGGTCGCCGAGGCGCGCGGGACCGAGGCCGCGCCGATTCCTCTGGTGGCCGACGAAGGCACCCATGCGCTCTCCTTCGCGCAGGAGCGGCTCTGGTTCCTGCAGCGCTTCGTGCCCGCGCCTTCGCTCTACAACGTGCCGCTCTTCCTGCGGCTGAAGGGTCCGCTGGACCTGGCGGCGCTGCGCGAAGCGCTGGCCGCGCTGCTCGCCGGCAACCGCATCCTGCGCACCAGGATCGTCGAGCACGACGCCGGGCCCGGGCAGGTGCTGCTGCCGCCAGGGTCCCTGGTACTTGAAGCCGAGCCGCTGGCCGTAGCCGACCTCGCCGCCACGCTGACCGAAGAGGCGCGGCGCCCCTTCGAGCTGACGCGCGAGGCACCGATCCGCTGCCGCCTGCTGCGCCTCGGCGCCGAGGACCATGTGCTGGCAGTGACGCAGCACCACCTGGTCACCGACGGCTGGGCCCTCGGCCTGCTGCTGCAATGGCTGTCCGAAGGCTATGCCGCCGCGCTGCGCAGTGCGCCGCAGGCAGCGGCGCCCCGGCCCGACTATCTCGACATGGTGCCCTTGCAGCGCGCGGCTTTGCGCGGCCCGGCGCTGGCCGACGGCCTGGCCTTCTGGACGGAGCGCCTGCGCGGCACGCCGCCGCTGGAGCTGCCCCTCGACCGGCCGAGGCCGCCGCTGCAGAGCCATCGCGGCGCGACGCTGGACTTCGCCCTCGATCCCGCCAGCGTGGCGGCGCTCGATCGCCTGGCGGCGCGTCTCGGCGCCACCCGCTTCACCCTGCTGCTCGCCGCCTTCCGCCTGCTGCTCGCGGCCTGGAGCGGCCAGCGCGACATCGTCATCGGCACGCCGATCGCCAATCGCACGCGTCTGGAGCTGGAGACGATGCTGGGCCTCTTCACCAACACGCTGGCGCTGCGCGAGGCGATCGATCCGGCGCGGGACTTCGCCAGCCTGGTGCGGCAGGAGACGGACGGGGCCCTGGCCGCCTATGCCCATCAGGCCCTGCCCTTTGAACTGCTGGTCGAGGCGCTGAGACCGCCGCGCGATCCCAGCCGCAACGCGGTTTTCCAGGTCTTCTTCATCCTGCAGAACGCGCCCATCGCCGCGCCCTTCGAGGGCAGCGGCCTAGCAAGCGAGCGGCTGGAGGCGGACTATGGCACCGCGAAGTTCGACCTGACCCTGTCGTTCGAGCAGCAGGCCGAGGGCCTGCGCGGCGTCTTCGAGTACGCGACAGACCTCTTCGACGCCGCCACCATCCGGCGCCTTGCCGCGCACTTCACCGACCTGCTCGCCACCGCGCTGGCGGCACCGGACCGGCCGGTCGACCGGTTCGCGCCGCGGCGGCCCGCCCCGCCTGCTGCGCCACTGCCCCAGTCCGTACCGATGCCGGGGGCGGCGCGCGCGCCGGCCGGGCCGCTCGAGGAAGCCATCGCCGCCCTCTGGTGCGAGATCCTGCAGCGCCCCGCCGTCGAGGCCACGGCCAGCTTCTTCGAGCTGGGCGGCACCTCGCTCGGCATGATGCGCCTGCAGACCGCGCTGCTGCGGCGCATGGGCCGTGACTTGCCCATCGTAACGCTCTTCGCGCACCCGACGGTGGCGAGCCTGGCGGCCCTGCTGCAAGGCCTGGAGGGCCCAATCGACGTGACACCGGGACCCGATCCACGGGCAGCGGCGGCGGCACGGGCAGCGCAGCGAAGCGGGCGGCGAACCGGCGGCAACCGCCGCTGAGGCCAATGCGTCTCATTTCAGTTTGAAAGATTTTTCCGGGCCCGATGACGGCTCGAGGTCACGGCAGGCAAGCCCTCTCGCCTCCGCTGCGTTAATACTGGGGTATTCGCGCCGCCGACATCCGCCCACCGGACGGCGCGATCTGGGGGGAGGACAGCGGCGCGGTCATGGTCCAATCGATCCGGCGCGAGCCCGAAGCGTTCCCGCTGCGCCTAGAGCATCTGACCAAGGTTTCGAGCGGCATCACGGGTCTTGACCGCATCACCGGCGGGGGACTGCCGGCCGGCCGGCTGCTCGCCCTCTCGGGCGGACCGGGGTGTGGCAAGTCGATCCTGTCGCTGCAGATCCTGGCCAACCGCCTGCGGCTGCACGGCGAGATTGGCGTCTACATCACCTTCGAGGAGACGCGGCAGAAGATCCGCCAGAACCTGGCCGCCTTCGACTGGGGCCCGGAGGAGGCGGACTGGGAACGGCTGCAGATACACCAGGCCACCGGCGCGCGGATGGACGCCCTCAGCCTGCTGTCCATGGCGACCGAGGCCATGCACACGCACAAGGCGCGCAACATCGTCTTCGACGGGCTGGACGTCTTCCTGGACAGCCTGCCCGGCGAGCAGACCGAGCGGCAGGAGATCCAGCGCATCGCCGACTGGATCGCGAACCGCGCCGGCCTCGGCATCGTCACGGTGAAGGGCCGCGGGGCGCTGGACCGCGAGCTGTCGCGCGAGGTGGCGCTGCAGTACGCCAGCGATTGCGTCATCGCGCTCGACAGCCGGCCCAGCGGCAACATCGTCTCGCGCAGCCTGCGCGTGGTGAAGTACCGCGGTTCCGACTTCCACTCCGACATTTTCCCCCTGGTCATTACCAACCGGGGCCTCGAGGTGATCGGCAACCCGCCGGCGCGCCACCACTTCATCACGCCAGAGACACAGGTCAGCTCCGGCGTCCCCGGCCTCGACCGCCTGCTGGGCGGCGGCTACCTCAGCGGCAGCTGTATCCTGGTCAGCGGTGCGCCGGGCACCGGCAAGAGCAGCCTTGCCACCAGCCTGATCGACGAGAGCTGCCGGCGTGGCGAGCGCGTGCTCTTCGCCAGCTTCGCCAACCAGGTCGTCGCCAACATGCGTTCCATCGGCCAGAACCTCGAGGACCATCGCGAAGCCGGCCTGCTGCAGATTCTGTCGCTGCGCTTCCCGCGCCGGCCCGAAGAGCAGTTCCTCGCCGTCAGCCAGCAGCTCGACAGCTTCCAGCCCAGCATTCTGGTCATCGACCCGCTTTCGGCGCTGCAGGCAGCGCACTATCCCTTCGCCGGCATGATCACCGAGACGCTGCTGGATCAGGCCCAGGCAGCCGGCATCACGACGCTCTGTACCCTGCAGGCCAATGACGATGGCCCCGATGCCCATGGCATCGAGAGCCTCGCCGACACCTGGATCGAGCTGTCGCAGGAGCAGCAGGCCGCCGGGCGGCGCCGACGCCTGCGCATCGTGAAGTCGCGCGGCATGGCGCATGGCGAGGCGAGCTATCCCTTCAGCCTCGGCGCAGGCGGGTTGCGGGTGCAGACGGAGGTCTAGGTCATGCGACAGGGGACTCTGCCGGCGGTGCGGATCCTGCTGGTCGACGACGACAGCTTCATCCGGCGCTACGCGGCGGAGATGCTGACCCAGCTCGGGCACGAGGTGCTGGCGGTCGGCAGCGGCGTCGAGGCGCTGGACGTGATCAGGCGCGGCGAAACCTTCGACCTGCTCTTCACCGACATCGTCATGCCCGGCGGGATCAACGGGCGCGAGCTGGTCGTGGCTGCGCGCCGCGAGCGACCGGGACTGCCGGTGCTCTATACCTCGGGCTACCGGACCAGCGAGATCGTGCGCCTGACCCGGAACGATCCCAGCGCGCTGCTGCTGGAGAAGCCCTATCGCCGCGTCGATCTCGCCCGCGCCGTCGCCGCGGCTTTGGCTACGCCTGACACGCAGTCGCAAACACTCAGCGATTGACAGACCAGAGGCCACAACCGTCCAATTTCCCGAAGTGAATGGGGTGGGCGGCCGGACGCGATGGCAAGGCGCGAGGACGGTAGCATCTCCAAAGAGCCCGCCGCCGACGGCACGCCGACGGGACTGGATGCCGCGCGTGAGGCCAGCCTGGACGACCTGCGGCGAGAACTGAGCGATGCCCGCCGCCAGCAGGCGGCGACCGCCGACGTGCTGCGCACGGTCAGCCAGTCCTCGTTCGATCTGCAAGGCGTGCTGCAAAGCATGACGCGGACCGCGGCCGAACTCTGCGACGCAGACATGGGCAGCATCGCGCGCGGCGAGGACGGCACCTACTACCACGTCACCAACCACAACTTCGCGGTCGACTGGCTCGACACCACCGCCCGGGTCGCCCTGCAGGCCGGCCGCGGCAGCGCCATCGGCCGCGCCCTGCTCGAGCTGAGGGCGGTGCAGATCGCCGACGTCCTGGCCGACCCCGAGTACGCCTACGTCGACATGCAGCGGCAAGCCGGGTTCCGGACCTGTCTCGCGGTGCCGCTGCTGCGCGATGGCCTGGCGATCGGCGTCTTCTTCCTGGCGCGGCAGACGGTGAGGCCCTTCACCGAGCGCCAGATCGCCCTGGTCTCCACCTTCGCCGACCAGGCCGTCATCGCCATCGAGAACGCGCGCCTGCTCGAGGAAGTGGAGAACCGCCGGCGCGAACTAGCCGAAACGCTCGAGCAGCGAACGGCGACCAGCAAGGTGTTGAGCGTCATCAGCCGCTCAAAGTTCGACATACAGCCTGTGCTCGACACCATTTCAGAGACCGCGCGGGAGCTGTGCGACGCCGAGAGCGCCAACATCTGGCTGCTGCGTGATGGCGCCCTGGTATTCGCCGCTTCGGACCGGATGGAGCCGGCATTCACCGACTTCCTGCGCCGTCACCCGCCCGCTGTCACCCAGCATACCGCGGCCGGACGCGCGGTGCTGAGCCGCGGCGTCGCTCATATCCACGATGTCCTGGCCGACGACGGCTACAGCTGGGGCGCGGGACAGAAGGCAGGCCAGTTCCGCACGGTGCTGGCAATTCCCCTGCTGCGCGACGAGACACCGATCGGCGTCATCGTGATGCACCGCAGGCAGGTGGCGCCCTTCGACGAGAAGCAGATCGAACTGGTGGCGACCTTCGCCGACCAGGCGGTTATCGCGATCGAGAACGTGCGCCTGTTCGAAGAGGTGCAGGCGCGCACCGCCGAGCTGACCGAGGCCCTGGAGCAGCAGACCGCGACCAGCGAGGTGCTGGGCGTCATCAGCCGCTCCAAGTTCGACATCCAGCCGGTACTCGACACCATCGTCAGCACCGCCGGTCGCCTCTGCCAGGCCGAGATGGCGTTGATCTACCGCATCGACGACGACGCCTTCCGCGTTGCGGCGCACTACGGCGACGACAGCGCGCTCGACTACCTGCTGAAGCATCCCTTGCGCCCGGGCACCGGCACCGTGACCGGGCGGGTCCTGCTCGAGGGGCGGACCGTGCACGTGCCCGACGTATTGGCCGATCCCGCCTATACCTGGCGCGAAGGGCAACAGTCGGTCCGGCACCGCACGCTTCTCGGCGTGCCGCTGCTGCGCGAGGGCCGCATCCTGGGCACCATCTCGGTGACGCGAAGCTGGGTAGAGCCCTTTACCGAAAAGCAGGTCGAGCTGATCACCACCTTCGCCGACCAGGCGGTGATCGCCATCGAGAACGTGCGGCTGTTCGAAGAGCTGCAGGCCCGCACGTCGGAGCTCACCGAGGCCCTGGAGCGACAGACGGCGACGTCCGAGATTCTCAGCGTCATCAACCGTTCGAGCGGCGACCTGCAGCCGGTCTTCGGCGCCCTGCTGGACAGCGCGGTCCGCATCTGCCGTGCCGACTTCGGCATTCTGTTCCGCGTCGAGAATGGACTCTTCGAAACCCTGGGCATGAAGAACGTGCCGCCGGCCTTCGCCCACATACTGACCAGCGGGCCGCTGAAGCTCGGCTCGGCCACGGTTTCGGGGCGCGCGGCCCTTTCCCGCAAGGTGGTCCACATCGCCGATGTCACCGCCATGGTCAGCGGCGAAGATGACGCGGGCTCCCAGGACCTCGCGGTGCACGACGCCGCGATCGAACTGGCGCATATGCGGACCGTCCTGTCGGTACCGATGCTGAAGGATGGCGAGACGATCGGCGTCATCAGTATCTTCCGCCAGGAGGTCGAGGAGTTCTCCCCCAAGCAGGTCGAGCTGCTGCGCGGCTTCGCCGACCAGGCCGGGATCGCCATGGAGAACGCCCGGCTGCTGGCGGAGCTGAAGGCGCGTACCGCCGATCTTGGCGAATCGCTGCAGCAGCAGACCGCGACCGCCGACGTCCTCAAGATCATCAGCCGCTCGACCTTCGATCTGAAGACGGTGCTGGAGACCCTGATCGAATCGGCCGCGCGCCTCTGCGACGCCGAGAAGGCAACCATCACCCGCAAGGTCGACGGCGTGCTGTTCCGCGCCGAGAGCTACGGCTTCTCGGAAGAGTTCATGGCCTTCATGCGCAGTCTGCCGGTCGTGCCGGAGATGAGTACCATCAGCGGGCGCGTGCTGCTGGAGGGCAAGACCGTCCACATCCACGACATTCTGGCCGATCCCTGGTACACCTTGAACGACGCCACGCAGCGGTTCGATTCCTACCGGACGGCCCTTGGCGTGCCGCTGCTGCGCGAGGGCGAGATCATCGGCGTCATGGTGCTGACGCGGACCGAGGTGCGACCCTTCACCGACAAGCAGATCGATCTGGTTTCCACCTTCGCCGACCAGGCCGCCATCGCCATCGAGAATGTGCGCCTGTTCGAAAGCGTGCAGGCGCAGACCCGCGCGCTGGAGCGCTCCCTCGAGGAGTTGCGCTCGGCGCAAGACAGGCTGGTGCAGACCGAGAAGCTGGCCTCGCTCGGCCAGCTCACCGCCGGGATCGCCCACGAGATCAAGAACCCGCTGAACTTCATCAACAACTTCGGCCAGCTCAGCAGCGAGCTGGTGGACGAGCTGGCGGGCATCCTGGACAAGGTCGACCTGCCGGCGCAGGTGCGCGCCGAGGTGGACGACCTTGCCGGCCTGCTGCGCGGCAATCTCGACAAGGTGGTGCAGCACGGCAAGCGGGCCGATTCCATCGTCAAGAACATGCTGCTGCACTCGCGCCAGGGCAGCAGCGAGCGGCGCATCGCCGATATCAATGCGCTGGTGGAGGAGAGCCTCAATCTCGCCTATCACGGCGCCCGCGCCGAGAAACCGGGCTTCAACGTCACGCTGGAGCGCCAGCTCGATCCCGCCGCCGGCACGGCCGAGGTCTTCGGGCAGGAGATCACCCGCGTTCTGCTGAACCTGATGACCAACGGCTTCTATGCGGTGACGAAGCGCAAGGCCGAAGGCGCAGCCGGCTACCAACCGACCCTGCGCGCCGTCACCCGCGATCTCGGCGACAGCGTGGAAGTCCGCGTGCGCGACAACGGCACCGGCATCCCGCCGGAAGTGAAGGCGCGCCTCTTCACTCCCTTCTTCACCACCAAGCCCGCCGGCGAGGGCACCGGCCTCGGTCTCTCGCTCAGCCATGACATCATCGTCAAGCAGCACGGCGGCAGCATCGAGGTGGAGAGCGAGCCCGGCAGCTTCACCGAGTTCTGTATCGTCCTGCCGCGCGCGGCGGCGGGCATGGGCCAGGCGAAAGGCAGCGCATGACGCCTCTCATCCTCGTGGTCGACGACGAGCCCGATGTCGAACCGCTGTTCCGCCAGCGCTTCCGGCAGGAGCTGCGCAGCGGCCGCTTCACCCTGGACTTCGCCCCCGGCGCCGCCGAGGCGCTGGAGGTCATCGCCGCGATGGCCGGCAGCACGCTGGTGCTGGTGCTGTCGGACATCAACATGCCGGGGATGACCGGGCTTGAGCTGCTGCCCAGGGTCAAGGCGGCGCGGCCGGACGTCGCGGTGGTGATGATCACCGCCTACGGCGACCAGGACACCGAGCAGCGGGCCCTGGCCGGCGGCGCCGACGCGCTGCTCACCAAGCCGATCGACTTCGCCGCGCTGAGGGAGCGGATCGACTGCTGCCTCAAGGCGGTGGGCGCATGACGGCCAAGATCCTCTTCGTGGACGACGAGGCGGACCTGGAGCCGCTGATCGTGCAGAAGTTCCGCCGGCAGATCGGCGCCGGCGGCCTCACCTTCCTCTTCGCCCACGACGGGGTCGAGGCGCTTGACCTGCTGCGGGCGAACGGCGACGTCGACATGGTGGTCAGCGACATCAACATGCCGCGCATGGACGGCCTGTCGCTGCTGGAACAGTTGCAGGCGAGCGAGGATCACCTCTCCACCGTGATCGTCTCGGCCTACGGCGACATGGCCAACATCCGCACGGCGATGAACCGGGGCGCCTTCGACTTCCTGACCAAGCCGATCGACTTCGCCGACCTGGAGGCGACCATCGGCAAGACGATCCGCCATGTCGAGGTGCTGCGCGAGGCGCGCCAGAAGCTGGCCGCCGCCGAGCAGGCCTATGCCATGCTCTCGCGCTACTTCTCGCCCAACCTGGTGGAGAGGCTGGCGGCCGGCGGCGGCGGTGTCGACCTGGGTGGCCAGCGGCGCGAGATCGCCTCGCTCTTCACCGACATCACCGGCTTCACCACGCTGGTCGAGACCCTGCCGCCCGAGGTGCTGGGGCCGCTGCTGAACGAGTACCTCAACGGCATGGCCGACATCGTCTTCGCGCACGAGGGCACGCTGACCAAGATCCTGGGCGATGCGCTGCATGTGCTTTTCGGCGCGCCCGGCGACCAGCCGGACTTTGCCGCCCGTGCCGTCGCCTGCGCTCTCGCCCTCGACGCCTATGCCGAGGATTTCCGCAAGGCGCAGCAGGGCAAGGGCATCGGACTTGGACTCACCCGCATCGGCATCGACGCCGGCCCGGCCATCGTCGGCAACTTCGGCGGCGCGCGCTTTTTCGACTACACGGCCTATGGCGACACCATCAATACGGCGGCGCGGCTGGAGACCGCCAACAAGGCGCTGGGCACCGCGGTCTGCGTCAGCGCCGCGGTCGCCGGGCGCGTGGCCGACTTTCGCGGCCGTCCGGTCGGCGACCTGGTGCTGCGTGGCCGCTCGGAGCCGATCCGCGCCTTCGAGCCGCTGGACGAGGCGCGCAGCGCCGACCCGGCGACCGAGGACTATCGCCGCGCCTTCGCCCTGGTCGAAGCCGGCGATCCCGCCGCCGTCACCGCATTCGCCGCCCTTGTCGGGCGCGCACCCAACGACCGCCTCGCCACCTTCCACTTGCGCCGCCTGCTGAACGGCGCCAGCGGCACGCGCATCGAGCTGGGCTAGCTCGCTGCCTGCGGCGGTGTGACTACCGGAGTAGCCGTCGGCAGTCATTCACCATAATGTTGGGCTGCCCCCTCGCCCCGCGGGCACGACAATGGACAGGGAGAGCACCATGACGATCGAAAGCCTTGCCTTCGCCTTCTTCGACGCCATCGAGACCGGCAAGGGGTGGGAGGGCTGCAAGGCCTGGTGCCATCCCGGCGCGACCTTCTCCTCGCAGGCCGAGCCCCTGGCCGAGGTCAGGACCCTGGAAGCCTATGCCGACTGGATGAAGTGGCTGCTGTCGCCGCTGCCGGACGGCCACTATGAGCTCAAGGCCTTCGCCGTCGACGGCAAGCGCAACAGCGTCTCCGCCTTCGCCACCTTCCACGGCACGCACAGCGGCCAGGGCGGCCCGATGCCGCCGACCGGCAAGAGCGCGCACGCCGACTACGTCTACGTCATGCAGTTCGACGGCGACAGGATCCGGCACATGACCAAGATCTGGAACGCCGGCTGGACACTCCGCGAACTGGGCTGGGCCTGATCTTCCGCGGAAGTCTCCCCTACAGCGGCCAGTGCGACCTTGCCCAGGAGACGAGCGAGTTCAGCGCACCGCCGCCAGCGCCGACGTTGGTATCCTCGAGGGTCCACCAGAGGAAGGTGGTCTTCGAGCCGCCGCTATGCGTAGCGATGCAGTAGGGATCGCCGCTCCAGAAGCCGAAGACCGGCCCGCCGGAATCGCCCGGGCTGGCGTCGGCCTCGTACTCGACCTCCTCGGCGCTGCCGTCGCTGTCGTCGTCCAGCACCGGCCACCACATCTGCCGCGAGGGACGGTTGGCGCCGGCGATGGCGCCGGGATAGCCCGCGAGGGTCCAGTAGTTCCCGCCCTCCCAGCTGCTGCTGTAGTTCTTCGTGCCGTAGTAGCCGTAGCTGTGGCCGAGCGGCGTGTAGAGCCGGCAGACCAGCATGTCCCAGGCCGAGACATGCCCGCCGGTGTCGTAGCCGTAGTAGTCGGACACCCAGGAGCTGACTCCGGCGCCCAGGATCGAGCCGCCGTCATAGAAGGCCGGGATGAACTGCATGGCCCAGTTGCCGGAGCCCCAGGGCGCCATGTGCCCGCAGGTCAGCACCACGCGGTCGCCGATCAGCACACCCGAGCCCGACCAGGCCGGATAGGGCTGCGAGAAGTCGTCCCAAACCAGGATCTTGCCGATGCAGTGCCAGGGATAGCCCGAGGGGTAGTAGACCACCCGGTCGTCGGCGCCGAAGACGCCGTAGTGCGGCTGCACCAGGCGGCCGTCGATGCGCCGCAGCAGCGGCGTGGTGCGCGGCAGCACCTTGGCGTGTGGCGTGTAGTCGACCCAGTCCGGCCGCCGCGGCGCCAGGCCCTCAAGCGCATCGCTCCTGCGGCCAAGGCCGCGCTGCACCTCGGCGACCGACAGGCGCCCGGCAGCGCGCCCGGGCAGGCCCTGCGCCAGGCCGTCGGACAGCTCGATCTCCCAGTGCGCGGCCTCCTTCTCGTCGGCGCGCTTCAGCCGCGGGCTGTAGTCCTTGGCAGCCGTCCTGCCACCCGCCTTGCCGGTCATCGGTGACAGCAGCACGCGACGCACCGCCTGGGCGGCGAGGCGCGCCGGCAGCGGTTCCTTCGCGGGTCTGTTGTCCAGCCGCACGAATTCGTCAGGACCGGCCGGAGCCGGTGTCGCATCCTTCGCAGTCGTTCTCGTCTTGCGTTCGGCCGTCTGAGCGGTCTTCTTCGTCGCCATTCACCGCCTCCAGTCGCTGGGGCAGCCCGCCGAAGCCACCGGGGTTCGCCGACCGGATCAAGCGTCGCGCCATCGTGCTCCGCAGGCGAGCAGCGACGCTTCCACATCGACTGGCAGCGCTCCAAAGCGAGCGACGCGCGGCGATGCCTGTGGCGGGCAGAGGCCGTCACGGCGCCGCCTCGGCGGCGTTTGTCGCGCAGACGACCCCTGCCCAAAGCTGAATCGTTTCACGCGGCGGTGATCGCGGAATGGCGCTGCCGGCTAGGCAGCGGCCTCCGCCGTCATGGCCGCGACCGCGCGCCCGAGGCGCGCGGCCAGCGGGCCTGGCAGCAGCTCGCCGAAGCTCGCCGCCAGTTCGCCGTAGTACCAGAGCGAGCCTGCGCGCCCGCCGGTGAAGCGGTCCCACAGCGGCGCGCCGATGGCGCGCAGGTCGAAGAGGATGGCCTCGGCGTTGTGCGTCTTGTCGGCCAGCGAGACCAGCAGCGACGTCGCCGGCTTCTTCGCCAGGGCGCCAAGGTAGGCCTCCTTGCGGGCGCGCCAGGGCGGCTTGGGCTCGACCCAGGAATCGGTGCAGTCGGCGACGATGGCGGCGACGACGTCGCCGAAGCGGCGCCGCACCTCTTCCAGCGTCGCCGCGCCGCCCTGGTCCTCGGCCGCGTCGTGCAGCAGCGCGGCGATGGCCTGCGCCTCGCTGCCGCCGTTCTCGATCACCAGCGCCGAGACCGCCATGAGGTGCGAGATGTAGGGCACCTCCGACCCCTTGCGCCGCTGCTGGCGATGCAGGTCGTGCGCAAAGAGAAAGGCCTCGTCGTAGCGGGAACCCAGTTCTGTCATGTCATGCCTCCGGTTATGGCCGCGGCCATCGTGGCACCTGCCACGGTATCTGCGCGCGGTCGTCCATTCTTGGTTCAGCGAGCAGCGCCGCGGCGGCAGCCTGCGCGCGGCCTGCGCGGGAACGAACTCGCCGCTGCCGCCCAGCTCGGCCGGGAAATCGCGCTGCTTCGGCGGGCCGTCCTTCATCGGCAGCACGGTCTCCTGCTAGTTCGCGGGCACGCCCGGCCTGGCGGGCAGGCTGGGAATGGTCGCGGCGTAGACGTCGACGATCTTCCACTGCGGATGCCCGGCCAGCCGATGCCCGCCGCAGGCCTCGCACCACTTGCGCAGGCTGTTGGGCGACTTCCGCACCGAGGCGATCTGGTAGGCGCCCTTGGTGATGCGGACGGCGTCGGGCGCCCAGAGCGCGACGGTGTTCACCGGCCGGGCCGACCAGCCACGGCAGGAGCTGCAGTGGCAGTAGCCCATGCCCCGCGGCGCGCCCGTCACGGTCCGCTCGGCCGCGCCGCAGAAACAACGACCGCCAGGTGTGCTCGCGTCCGTCATCGCCGGTTATACCGGGTGAAAGCCCGCAGGACCTTGCGCGCGGCCGATAGTCATCGGCCACGGGTCGTGCAAGCCGCTCTCTCAAGGCTGTCGGGCTGTTGCCGGCTCTGGCAAGGCCCACGTCCGCCGGACGCCTTGGCGAGTCGCGGCGGCACTTCGGACCGGACAAGAGGGAGGTGGCGGAGGGGATGGGATTCGAACCCACGATAGGGCTTTAGACCCTATAACGGTTTAGCAAACCGCCGCCTTCAGCCACTCGGCCACCCCTCCGCACGAGAGTGGAAGTCGTTAACACGGCGTATGCTGGGCGCGGCTTGTATAGGCCGCCCCGGGTCCTGTCAATCGAAAGGCTTGGGGAGGGTCCCTCCCCCGAGGGTCAGGCCGGCAGGATGTTCTGGTTGCGCCGGAAAAGGTTGGCCGGATCGTACTGCGCCTTGACCTTGCGCAGCCGCGCCAGGTTGGGCCCGAAGGCCGAGGCGATGCCGCCCGCCCCCTCGTCGTCGCCCATGTAGTTCACATAGCGGCGCGGGGCGAGATAGGGCTCCAGGGCCTTCATCGTCTCGCGCGTCCAGGCGGTGCAGGAGGCCCCTTCCTTGGGGTCCTGCCACTGGCCGAGGACCGCGAGGTTGTAGCTCTCGCCGCGGTGCTGGAAGGCGGTGGCGTCCGCGGCGACGCGGCAGACCGCGCCGTGGAAATGTTCCAGCAGCAGCTTGCTCATCGGCGCCGGGCAGGCGGCGAAACAGTCGATGATCGTATCGATCGCCTGGTCGGTGAGGGTCTCGAGGAAGCTGGATTTCCAGTAGTTCAGCGCACCGCGCGGAAAGGCGTCGTCCAGCATGCCGTTCAACGCCGAATAGGTGATCGGCCCGATGGCGTCCAGGATCGGCGGCCCGAAGTCCTTGAAGGGCTGCAGCACCTCCGCCGCCGCGGCCGGGTCGCCGCAGTGCGCGGCCAGCACGCCCACCAGCTTGGCTCCCGATCCGTCCGGCGCGTACATCAGCCCGCAGAAGGTCATCACCTCGTCCGGCATCCTGGCCGACTGCTCGCGATAGAAACGCAAGACCTCGTGCGCCTTCTCGAAGGGGTGGGCGGTCAGGCCGCCGAGGATCGTCGGGCCGACCGGATGCAGCGCGAACTCGAAGGAGGAGACTACGCCGAAGTTGCCGCCGCCACCGCGCAGGGCCCAGAAAAGGTCCTCGTGCTCGCTGGCGCTGGCGCGCAGCACCTGGCCGTCGGCGGTGACGACCTCTGCCGAGAGCAGGTTGTCGAGCGCCATGCCGTACTTCGGCATGAGCCAGCCAAGCCCGCCGCCCAGCGTGAGGCCGGCGATGCCGGTGCTGGAGACGACGCCGCCGGTGGTGGCGAGGCCGTGCAGCTGGGTCTCGCGGTTGAAGTCGGCCCAGGTGCAGCCGCCCTGCGCGCGGGCGATGTGCATCCTGGCGTCGACGAAGATGCCCTTCATGGGCGAGAGATCGATCAGCAGGCCGCCGTCCACGGTGGCGAGGCCGGCGACGTTGTGGCCGCCGCCGCGGACCGCGATCTCCAGTCCCTGCTCGCGGCCGAAGTTCACCGCCTGAACGATGTCGGACGTGCCGGCGCAGCGGGCGATCACCGCCGGCCGCTTGTCGATCGAGCCGTTGTGCACGTGACGTGCCGCCTCATAGTCCGCGTCCTTGGCCGTCAGGACCTGGCCGCGGAACGACTTGGCAAGCGCTTCGATCTCGGTCGGCGATGGGGAGCGGCTGTTCATCGGGAACCTCCAGGGTGCGATGCTCGTCCGGGTCTCTGCCGGATGCGCGGGCGGGGCCGGGTCCTGTCGCGCGCCGCCACGTCGCGCGCCCTGCCCCTGGTCAGGGAGTCTGACCGATAACCCTCCGAATGTTGGGATAATCAGGTTCAAATCACAAGGAGTCTACATAGTCGCTTCGCGTTCGGGGTCCGGCAGGCGAGCCGAAGGCTGCCGCGTCTTGCCGGTCCCTGCCCAGTCGATGGCGCTTGCGGCGCAGCCACAACCGCAGGCCCTGGAAAAATGCGATCCTGGCACCTCCAGACGAAAGGCTCCCATGCTCTCGCTCGATCCCCTGGCCCGGCAGGTCTGGACCCTGCCCATCCCGATCCACTATGGCCCCGGCGCGCGGCATGACCTGCCGGCGCTCTGCCGCCAATCAGGGATGTCGCGCCCGCTGCTGGTGACCGACCGCGGCTCGCGCGCGCTGCCCTTCGTCGGCGAGTTGATGGCGCTGATGCAGGCCGACGGCCTTGCCCCCACGCTCTTCGCCGAGGTGGAGCCAAATCCCACCGACAAGGCCATCGCCGCCGGGGCCGCGGCCTTTCGCGCCGCCGGCTGCGACGGCATCGTCGCGCTGGGCGGCGGCAGCGGCCTGGACGGCGGCAAGGCCATCGCCCTGCTGGCGCGTCAGCAGCGCCATCCGCTGTTCAGCTTCATCTACGGCCCGCCGCTGCCGGACGACGTGACGGCGGCGGAGCTGCCGCCGCTGATCACCATTCCGACCACGGCCGGCACCGGCGCGGAGACCGAGAGCACCGCCATGGTCACCGACACGGGCGCCGTCACCAAGCGCTGCGTCTGGCATCCGGCGGCGCGGCCGGCAGTCTCGATCCTCGATCCGGAGCTGACCGCCAGCCTGCCGCCGAAACTGACCGCCTGGACCGGCTGCGATGCGCTGGTGCACGCCATCGAGGCCTATCTGGTGCCGCAGTTCCAGCCGCTCTGCGACGGCGCGGCGCTGCAGGCGCTGGCGCTGATCTGGCCGAACCTGGAGACCGCGGTGCGGCAGGGCGGCGACCTGGCGGCGCGCGGGCGGATGCTGGTCGGCTCGTGCCTCGCCGGCGTCTCCTTCCTCAAGGGGCTTGGCCTGGTGCACGCCATCAGCCACAACGTCGGCGCCGCCTACGACACGCACCACGGGCTGACCAACGCCGTGCTGCTGCCGGCCGTGCTGCGCTACAACCGGCCGGCCATCGAGGGCCGCCTGGCGCCGATGAACCAGGCGATGGGCCTCGCCGACGCTGGCTTCGACAGGCTCTACACCGCCGTCTGCGGGCTGCTCGACCGGCTGGAGATCCCCAAGGGCATCGCCGCGCTCGGTGCCAGGGCCGAGGACCTGCAGGCCATCGCCGAGCGCTCCTTCGCCGACGGCTCGCGGCCGACCAATCCGCGCCCGGCGAGCGTGGCCGAGATCCTGACCATCCTGCGCGAGGCCATGACCGCCGCGCGCTGATGCGCTAGAAGGCTGGGCATGAGCTGGCACAGGGGCGCGCAGGGCAGCGGCGAACGCGGCTATCACCACGGCGACCTGCGCGCCGCGCTGATCCGCGCCGCGCTGGCCCTGATCCAGGAGAAGGGGCCGCACGGCTTCTCCTTCGCCGAGGCGGCGCGCGCCGCCGGGGTCAGCCCGGCCGCGCCCTCTCGCCACTTCAAGAACCGCGACGCACTGAGGGCCGACGTCGCCGAGCAGGGCTTCGAACGGCTGGAGGCCGCGCTGGCCGGCGCCTGGGACCAGGGCCGGCCGAAGCCTGGCGCCGCCTTCGAGCGGGTCGGCAAGGCCTACCTCGACTTCGCCCGGCGGGAGCCCGCGTACTATGCCGCCATGTTCGAGGCCGGCTTGCCGCCGGACCTGGACGCCGGCCTGCGCCAGGCCTCCGACCGCGCCTTCGCCGTGCTGCGCGACGCCACCGAGGCGCTTTGCGCTGGCCTGCCCAAGGACAAGCGCCCCCCGGTCCTGATGATGGCGCTGCACATCTGGGGCCTGACGCACGGCATCGCCTCGCTCTTCGGCCGCGGCGACGCCGGCCGCCGCAAGCTGCCGATGAGCGCCGAGGACCTGTTGGAGGCCGCGGTGCTGATCTACCTGCAGGGACTGGGCATTTCGGGCGAGTGCTAGCCCTGCCTCTCTTGGAGGAAATCCGCAGGGCGGCGAAAAAACATCCCCGCCCCCTTGAATGGGCCCTTGCCGTGGCCAGATGTTAATGTTATAAACATTTACATTTCTGGAGAGGTGAGATGACGCAGCGAGGGATGGTCAACGTGATCGACCGCATCGACGAGTTCGGGCTCGCCGCCTGGATCGCATTGATGGTGGTCTCTTTCGCCCTGTTCTGGCCGGCCGGCCTCGCCGTCCTGGCCTTTCTGATATGGAGTGGACGCATGGGATGCAGCAAGGGACGCGGCTTCGGTCGCTGGCACGAGAACTGGCACCGCCGCCGCGCGGAGTGGCGCGCCGGC
>JAKOWB010000171.1 GCA_029781795.1 Pseudomonadota bacterium
CGACCTCTCCCACATCATCCCCGGCGCCTCGGGCGACCTCTACCAGCAGGGCTACCTGCGCCTGGTCGACGTCACCATCTCCGGCGTCGACTACCTCGAGGTGCAGATCGACAGCAACGGCGGCGGCGACAGCTTCCAGCGCGCCGTCCTCCTCCAGGACGTCACCGCAGACCAGCTCTCGGGAACAGAGTTCTACTTCACGTAGGGCAGCGAGACGCGGCGCAGCGTCAGGTTCAGCCGGCCGCCGCCGAGCGGCGTGCCGGCCAGCAGGCGGCTGCTGCCGCCCAGCACCCGGTCGATGCCGTGAAAGGCGAGGCGCGCCGGCCCGGCGAGCAGCACCGCATCGCCGCTGGCCAGCCGGATGGAGCGCGTGGGGTCGCGCCGCGCGGTGCCACCGACGCGGAACACCGCCGTGTCGCCGAGCGAAATCGACAGCACCGGCGCATCCAGCGCCGCCTCGTCGCGATCCTGATGCAGGCCCATGCGCGCGGCGGCGTCGTAGTGGTTGATCAGGCAGGCCTCGGGCGGCGCCGGATAGCCGGTCAGCGTGTCCCAGAGTGTCAGCAGCAGGGGCGGGATCGCCGGCCAGGGCCGGCCGGTGCCGGGGTGGCGTTCCTGGTAGCGATAGCCGCTGCGGTCGCTGACCCAGCCCAGCGGACCACAAGAGCTCATGCGCACGCTGAAGGGCTTGCCGTCGCCCGGCATCACCGGCCGGACCAGCGGCGCCTCCGCCAGGCAGCGCAGAACCTCTGCCAGCACAGCGGCTTGCCTGGCGGGCGCGAGGTGGCCGGGGTGCCATGCAACGCCCGCGGGCAGGCCGCGCGGGGCGCCGAGGTCGCATAACATATTGTTTTCATTCATTTTTAATTCCCGCGCGGGATGGCCAGCCCTAGAGTGATCGCGGGGTTCAGTCTCAGGGGGCTCGGCGGCCATGGCAAATGAACTGAAGGCGCGGTTTCGCAGCACGATACAGACACTGGTGGGCACCAGCGCAAGCGACACGCTGGTGGGCTCCAGTGGGGCCGACAGCCTCATGGGCCTCGGCGGCGACGACAGACTCTATGCCGGGGATGGCGCCGATTGGCTCGATGGTGGCTCCGGATCCGACTTCATGGTCGGCGGTCGGGGCAACGACACCTATGTCGTCGATACCATCGGCGACGTGATTCGCGAGGCCGCCGGCGAGGGCTACGACCGCGTCATCGTCAATCTGCACGAGAGCAACAGCGTGGGCGGCGGCCCGCTGCCCGATGTGGCCTACCGGATGGCGGGGGGTGTCGAAGAGGCGATCCTGGCCGGCAAGACCAACCATGTCATCGGCAACGATCTCGACAACATCATCAATGCGGAGGGTAGCGGAGAGCTGCATGTCCGCCTGGAAGGCGGCGCCGGCGATGACGGTCTCGCGCTGGGCGCAGGCGGTGGCATCGCCGCGGGCGAGGCGGGGGATGACGATCTCTTTGGCGGCGCCGGGCGCGACCTTCTCTATGGCGGCACAGGGGCCGACTACCTGACCGACGGTGCCGGCGATGACGTGAGCTGGGGCGGTAGCGGCCGAGATCTCATTTCGACCGGCAATGGCAACGACACGGCTTTCGGCGGCGACGGCAGTGACCAGCTGGAGATGCGAGGCGGCGGCCACGACCTATTCTACGGCGGCGCCGGCGACGACTTCATATCCAGCCAGGAACCGTCCAATGGCACGATGGAAGGCTATGGCGGCTCCGGCAACGACCAGATGACCAACGCGCTGGAGGGCGCGCCGCAGATGATCTTCTACGGCGGCAGCGGCCACGATGCCTTTGTCGGGGGCGACCGCGACGACCTGTTCTACGGCGGCGAAGGCAGGGATCATTTCTGGGACTCGAGCGGCACCGACAGCTTCGTCGGCGGCGCCGGCAGCGATTCCGTCGCGCTGGTCGATCCCAAGGGCGACGCCGACCACTGGCTGGACTTCTCCCGCGCCGAGGGCGACTACAT
>JAKOWB010000056.1 GCA_029781795.1 Pseudomonadota bacterium
GCCGGCCTTGTTCTCGACCACGAAGGTCTGGCCCAGCGCCTCGGTCAGCTCCTTGGCCATCAGGCGCGCCACCACGTCGGTGGTGCCGCCGGCCGAAAAGCCGACGACGATGCGCACCGGCCTGGTCGGCCACGCGCCCTGGGCGCGCGCGCCCAGGGCGCTGGCGGCCAGCAGGCCCAGGCCGGCCTGGGCGATGTGGCGGCGTGTGAGGGGGCGGGGGTTGGGCATCGAGGCGTCTCCTTGTGCTTGATTTCGAGAGACTTGAATGTAGCGCGGCCGCGGCTTTCGTCGAGCCGCGGTTTTCCCCACTCTGGATCAGCGCACGTAGGCCGTCTCGCCGTGGCTGGCGATGTCCAGGCCCTGGCGTTCGTCTTCCTCGCTGACGCGCAGGCCCAGCGCCAGGTCGGCCACCTTGAAGGCGATGAAGGCCGTCACGCCGGACCACGCCACGGTCATCAGCACGCTCTTGGTCTGTACCCAAACTTGGTGCGCCATCGCAAAGTCCGCGCCCTGCGTGCCGCCCAGGCCGGGCGCAGCGAACACGCCGGTCAGCAGCGCGCCGACGATGCCGCCCACGCCGTGCACGCCGAACACGTCGAAGGCGTCGTCCACCTTCAGCATGCGCTTGAGTCCGCCCACGCCCCACAGGCACACCACGCCGGCCACCGCGCCGATGACGATGGCGCCCATGGGGCCGACGAAGCCCGCCGCCGGCGTGACGGCCACCAGGCCGGCCACGGCGCCCGAGGCCGCGCCCAGCATCGAGGCCTTGCCCTTGTGCAGCGCCTCGGCGGCGCTCCAGGACAGCGTGGCCGCCGCCGTGGCCAGCACGGTGGTGACGAAGGCCAGGCCGGCCTGGCCGTTGGCCGCGCCCGCCGAGCCGGCGTTGAAGCCGAACCAGCCCACCCACAGCAGCGAGGCGCCGACCATGGTCAACGTCAGGCTGTGCGGCGCCATGGATTCGCGGCCGAAGCCGATGCGCTTGCCCACCATGTACGCGCCCACCAGGCCCGCGATGCCGGCGTTGATGTGCACCACGGTGCCGCCGGCAAAGTCCAGCGCGCCGTCCTTGGCCAGCAGGCCGCCGCCCCACACCATGTGGGCGATGGGCACGTAGCTGAGCGTGAACCACAGCACGGCAAACAGCAGCACGGCGGCAAAGCGCGCGCGCTCGGCAAAGGCGCCCACCGTCAGCGCCACGGTGATGGCCGCGAAGGTGCCCTGGAAGGCCAGGAACACGTATTCGGGGATGGTGGGCAGCGCGCCGAAGGTGTCGGGCGTGACGCCCCTGAGGAACAGCTTGCCCAGGCCGCCGACGAAGTTGCCCTCGCCGCTGAAGGCCAGGCTGTAGCCGTACACGGCCCACAGCAGGGTGACGAGCGAGAAGATGACGAACACCTGCACCAGCACGCTCAGCATGTTCTTGCTGCGCGCCAGGCCGCCGTAGAACAGCGCCAGGCCGGGGATGGTCATCAAAATCACCAGCAGGGTGGAGGTCAGCATCCAGGCGGTGTCGCCGCTGTTGAGCGCGGGCGTGGGCACGGGGGCGTCGGCGGCAAAGGCCGGGGCGGCCAGCAGCAGCGCCAGCAGGAGGAGGGGGAGGCGTTTCATGGTCTTTGTGCTCCAGGGGCGCGCCATCAAAGGGCTTCGGGGCCGGTCTCGCCGGTGCGGATGCGGATGGCCTGCTCGAGCGGGGTGACAAAGATCTTGCCGTCGCCGATCTTGCCGGTGCGGGCGCTTTGCTCGATGGCCTCGATCACGCGCTCCAATTCCTCGTCGGTGACGGCGGTCTCGATCTTGATCTTGGGTAGAAAGTCGACCACGTACTCGGCGCCGCGGTACAGCTCGGTGTGGCCCTTCTGGCGGCCAAAGCCCTTGACCTCGGTGACGGTGAGGCCCGCCACGCCGAGCGCGGCCAGCGCCTCGCGCACCTCCTCGAGCTTGAAGGGTTTGATGATGGTGGTGACCCATTTCATGATGCTTCCTTTTTGATAGCTACTTGCGCTCTATGCATGCGGGCTGGACGTGGTTTTTGATCAGAACGTGTATTTCAGGCCGACGACCAGCGCGGTGCGGCCGGTGAAGCGCCCAGCCGGTGTCACGTAAAGCGCCCGGTCGGCGTTGGTGCCGACCAGGGCGGCGCTGGCCGACAGGCCGTTGCCGAAGTCCTTGTTCAGCGTGAGGGCGTAGTCGGTGTAGGCCAGCGCGCCGTTGTGGCGCACGCCCTGGCGGCCGACGTGGGGCGCCACCGACCAGCCGTCGCCCAGATCGAAGCTGGCGCTCAGGTCCAGATAGCTGCTGCCCTTGCTGTCGGCCACTCCGAACAGGTTGGTCAGCGCGTGCGAGTACTTCAGCGTGGCCACGCCGTAGGTCAGCGCGCCGTAGATTTCGGTGGTGTTGGGGCTGACGGCCAGCTGGGCGTTGGGGTACTGGTAGCGCAGCAGGCCCACGTCGTAGGCCACCGGGCCGGCTGTGCCCTTGTAGCCGCCGTACAGGTCCCACTCGGCCGGGGCGTTGCCGCCGCTGTCCTTGACCCAGCGGATGGAGGACAGCCAGGTGCCCACATACAGGCCGCTGGCGTGGCTGTAGTCGGCTCCCGCGCTGACAGCGGGGTCGAGCCGGCTTTGCGAGATGCCGCGGTAGCGGTAGTCGCTGGCCAGCCCCAGGTTGAAGCTCAGGCTGTGCTCGGGCGGGGCAGCGGCCGAGGGCGCATCGCTGGCCTGCGCCCAGGCTCCGAAACTGGCGCCCAGCATGCTGGCGGCCAACAGACGCGGGATCGAGGAGGGCAGAGGTCGGGGCATGCTCTTTCCTGGTGTGATGAATTCGGTTTCATCACATCAAGCAAAAGACGTGCCAGTGCCTTTCAGGCGGGTGCGCCGCCGGGTATGCCGCCCCTTTGCACCACATGCGTGCAGGCCGATGGGCGTGCCATGCACGTTTGCGTGCATGGCACGGAGCGTCAGTCGTCCAGCCCCAGCTCCTGCATCTTGCGGGTGATGGTGTTGCGCCCGATGCCCAGCTTTTGCGCCGCCTCGGCGCGGCGGCCATGGGTCAGGGCCAGGGCGGTGCGCAGCAGCTCGCCCTCGAAGCGGTCGGCCAGGCGCTTCCAGACCTCGGGCTCGCCGGCCTGCAGGCGCGCGCGGGCCTCGTGGGCCAGGGCGGCGGTCCAGTCGGCAGCGTCATCGCTGGCGGCCACGGCGGATGGGGTGATCGGGCTTTCGGCGCGCGTCGGCACTGCGGGAGGCGCTGCGGTGCCGAACAGATCGGCCGGCAGGTCTTCGGGCTGGATGACCTGCGTGGGCGCCATCACCGTGAGCCAGCGGCACAGGTTCTCGAGCTGGCGCACGTTGCCCGGAAAGTCGAAATTCGTCAGCCGCGCCAGCGCGGCGTCGGCGATGCGCTTGGCCTCCACGCCCAGCTCGCGGGCGCTGCGGGCCAGAAAAAAGCGCGCCAGCTCGGGGATGTCCTCGCGGCGCTCGCGCAGCGGCGGCAGGCGCAGGCGGATGACGTTCAGGCGGTGGTACAGGTCTTCGCGAAAGCTGCCCTGGCGCACGCGCTCTTCCAGGTCCTGGTGCGTGGCGGCGATGATGCGAGCATGAACCTGCAGCGGCTGGTGGCCGCCCACGCGGTAGAACTGCCCGTCGCTGAGCACGCGCAGCAGGCGCGTCTGCAGCTCCAGCGGCATGTCGCCGATCTCGTCCAGAAACAGCGTGCCGCCGGCGGCCTGCTCGAAGCGCCCGCGCCGCATGGCCTGCGCGCCGGTGAAGGCGCCGCGCTCGTGGCCGAACAGCTCGCTTTCCAGCAGGTCCCGGGGCACGGCCGCGGTGTTGATGGCGACGAAGGGGCCGCTTGCGCGCCGGCTGTGGCGGTGCAGGGCCAGCGCCACCAGCTCCTTGCCGGTGCCGCTGGCGCCGGTGACCAGCACCGTGGCCTGGCTTTGGCCCAGCCGGCCGATGGCGCGAAACACCTCCTGCATGGCCGGTGCC
>JAKOWB010000065.1 GCA_029781795.1 Pseudomonadota bacterium
CAGCGCCTGCGCCAGGCGCAGGCGCGGCGGCGGGAGCAGCAGCGTCGCCCCGCCGTGGGCCAGCGGCTCGGCGCTGGCCAGAAGCTCGCCAGCCGCGAGCAGCTTGCGCCAGGGCAGGTCGAGCGGCTCGCCATGCAGTTCCAGCGGCGCGATATGGCCAGGCCCCAGCAAGGCTGGCAGGTGGTGTTCGGTCATGCCGGCGGGCCCGACCTGGCGCCAGCCGGCGGCACGCAGCGCCTCGAAGGCCAGGGGCAGGGACCCGGCCGGCAGCAGCAGGTCGAGGTCGAGCAGGTGGCGCTCACCCGGATCGGGGTAGAGCCCGGCCAGCAGGTTGGCCGCGCCCTTCATCGCCAGCGGCCTGAGGCCGAGGGCGTTCAGCCGGCCGGCGACCTCGGCCAGCTCGCGCAGCAGCCGGCCGTTGCGTTCGCGGTTCAGCGCCGCCGCCCCGGCGAGATAGTCCGCCAGCGCGCCCGGCAGCAGGCGCAGCAGGCCGCGCCGCGCCAGCCGGCCATGCAGCGCCGGGGTGACGCCGTAGCAGCCGGCCTGCCACACCAGGCGCGGCCAGTCGGGGGTCGCGGCGCAGAAGGCGGCGATCCGCCGGTCGCGCTCCGCGGCGCCGTCATGGGCCAGGGCATCGCAGAGGAAGCGAAGGCCCGGGTCGGCGCGCGGCGTCGCGACCTGCATGGCGTTGAGCCTAGAGATTGGCCAGCAGCGGCAGTGCCTGGTCCAGGCTGCCGAAGGTGAGGCGCCAGGCGGGCAGTCGCTCGATCCAGCCGGCAAGGCAACCGAGGCCGGCCGCGTCGATCGGGGCCTGCACGTGGGCCGGCGCGCGCACCAGGCGCGCCAGGGCGTCGAAGGGCGCCAGCCGTTGCAGGCGGGCCGGCGCGCCGGGCAGGAATCGCGGTACCACAAGGGCGCGCACCGGCAGCGGCCGCGGCGCGATCTGCGCGGACGGCGGCAGCCAGTAGCGCACGGGCTCGCCCAGGCGCTGGCGAACCGGTTGCGCGGCGAGATCCGGCAGCAGCCCAGCCAGCGGCGCCCAGGAGCCGGCCTTCAGCGTCAGCGGCAGCGGCAGGGGTTGCGCCGCCAAATCGTCCGTCCGCAGCAGGGCCAGATCGTCGCCCAGCAGGCAGCGCCGGCCGTCGGCCAGCAGCGCCGCTGTCAGGGTCGACTTGCCGCTGCGCGATTCGCCCGGCAGCAACAGGCAGCTCTCGCCATCGCCGATGGCCGCGGCATGCAATGCCAGCCGCCAGGGCAGGCGCGCCGAAGCGAGGGCGGCCAGCGCGGCGGCAAGCCGCTGGATCGCGGTGTCGGCATCCAGGCCGGCCTGCAGCAGGCGACCGTCACGCAGCAGACGGTGCTCGTCGCCCGCGCCTTCGAGCAGGAACTCGGCCGCTGGCGCGTCGCCGGCCACCGCGGTCAGGGGCGCCAGCAGGCTGGCCAGCGGCTCGGCCAGCGCCGACGCGGCGCAGGTCAGCGCCACCGGCAGTCCGCCGAGAGACAGCGACAGGCGCCGGCCGGCCGGGGCCAGCAGCCCTTCGGCCTGCCAGAGTCGCAGCATGGCCTCGACGTCGCGCGCCGCGGTCTCGCCGTCGATGGCGAAGGCGGCGGCGAGCCGGGCGGCAAGAGCCGCCGCCGGCGTGCCGGCCGCCAGCGCCTCCCAGAGGAAACGGGCGGTGGCGTTCAAGGCAAAGACGCGCTCGCCGCCGCCGCGCGCCAGGGCGAGGCCCTCGCCTACGGGGTGGCTCAGCAGGCCGGCGACCGGCGTCAGGCTGGACATGGCAGGGCGGCCGGCAGGCGGGCGCGGGCGAAGGCGGCGTTGGCGCGGACCCGGGCCTGCTCTCCCGCCGGCAGGCGCGGGTCGGCGAGCAGGGCTTCCCAGGTGGCCAGCGCGACGGCTGCGGCGCCGGCGTGATAGGCGGCCAGCGCGTACTCGTCGGCCAGGCCCCAGTCGTAGATCGACCCCTGCAGGAAGAGTCCTTGCGCCGGCCGCACAATCCCCGGCGCGGCCTGTGCCAGGCGCCAGCCCTCGGCGTGGTGCCCGGACAGGCGGCAGCAGCGCAGCGCGGCGTGCAGCGCCTCGGCCCGGCGCGGCAGGATCGCCTGCGCCGCCGCGTAGGCAGCGATTGCCTCCTCCGGCGGCGCGCCCAGGCGTTCCAGCATCTCGCCGACGGCGAACTGCGCCAGATAGCGCTCCTCCTCCCAGAAGCCCAGGGCGGCGCGTTCGCGGAAGGCGGCGAGGGCGGCCGCGTGCTCGCCGGCCTGGGCGTGGCAGCGCCCCTGATAGAAGCGGTAGCGCGCCCGCAGCCAGGCGTCCGGCTCGTCGGCCGCCGCGGCGGCCAGCAGCCGCGCATCCTCGGCGTATTTGCGCGGGTTGCGGTTGCGCGCGCTGTCCTGCAGCGCCTCGATGCGCAGCCCCTCGGCCAGGGCGCGGCTCGCCGCGCCCGGCACCTCCAGGAACTCGTGCAGCACGCCGCGATAGCGGGCGGGCAGGGCGTTGCGCCAGAGCTGCGGGCGCAGGTACTCGCTGTCGCCGCAGCGGATCGTGAAGTCGTAGAGGTCGGCGGCAAGGCCGCACTTGAAGGCCGCCGGGTCGAAGCCGGGGGGCAGCAGCAGCAGGTCGTCGGCGTCCAGCATCAGGGCGTAGTCGACGCCGGTCACGACGCGCAGCCGTTCGACGGCGAAACTGCGGTTGCTGGCGAAGTCGCGCCAGGGATCGTTCAGCACCTGACCGGCCAGGCCGTGGTCGGCCAGGAAATCGCGCACAAGGTCTGGCGTGCCGTCGCTGGAGCCGGTGTCGACCACCAGCAGGAAGTCGAGCAGCGGCCGCGCCGCGTCGAGGCAGCGCCAGAGGATGTGCGCCTCGTTCCGCACGATCATGCAAAGGCCGAGGCTGGTCTTCGGGCTCATAGGCGGTGCTATAGCACGCCTGGCCCTTGGTTCAGTGCCGCTCGTCGCCGCGCAGCTTCAGCGCCCACATCAGGCCGAGGACGCCGCCCTTGATCGGCCGCAGCAGCAGCAGCGTGAGCGCGAGCGTGACCGTCGGCCAGATCGCCATCTGGGTCCAGAGCGGCAGCACGTAGTGCTGCTCGGTGATCAGCAGCAGCGGAACGACGATGTGCCCGACCAGCAGGATCGTCAGATAGGGCGGGAAGTCGTCGGCGCGGATATGGCCGAGGCGTTCCTGGCAGCGCGCGCAGCGCTCGACGACCTTGAGGTAGCCGGCGAAGACCGGCGCCTGGCCGCAGCAGGGGCAACGGCCGCGCAGGCCGCGCTTGATGGCGGTCGAGGGGGAGCGCTGGGCGCGGCTGATGAAGCTGGTCATGGGCACACTCTAGTTTCGCAGGCGGCCGCGTCATAGCGCGGCACGCGGTCGCTGCCTATCCGGATAGGCGAATAAGCCCCCCCACCTAGCACGGCTATTTTCAAACTGATTGTCATCTTAGGCTTTCTGCATACCGGGCGGTTTGGCGGCCGTCCGACACCGGCGATCGCGAGGGCGACGGCGGGTGCGCTAGGGGGAGTGGCCGCGGCATGCGGCCACGGCACTGCGGGCGCTGGCTGGTGTGCTGCAGGTTGGCGAGGCTGTTCGCGCGGGCGACGTGTCCTTCAACTCGAAGTTCGAGTTGAATGCCGGGGGGGAAGGCCTTCGAGGGCACGGACGGGTACCTGCCGCTGGGCGGCCTCGCCGGCCTGCCGCTGTTCGAGACCTGCGGGCCCTCCGGCACAATGGCCGCCTTCGGCGCGCGGACCGCGCGCAATACATCGGCAATAGAATGAGTAGCTGTGTATGTAATTTGGCCGCCGTGGGCGGTTTTTTGTTGCGCCGGGACTGAGCGCGATACTAAGTAACACTTAACTCATCTATAGCTCTAAATCTTCTAACCTCTCAGGCGAAAAGGAAACTCGGATAGTCGCCCGCTTGGGCAGACCGCGGGACAGGCGATCCGTCCCGTCGAAGGCGGTAGGCAGGGGGGCCTGCGATGGGAAGACAGTCACTGCGAAGACGCCTGGGGATGGGGGCGGCCGTCACCAGCGCGATGCTTGCCGGCTATGGCCGGCCGGTGATGGCGGGCGACTGCGCGCCACTGGGTGGCGGCACCTACGTCTGCTCCAACGCGGCCGACCTCGTGACCGACGTGACGCAGACGCTGATCCCTGGCGGCGTCCTCGGCGTCACCACGACGATGGGCTTCGGCATCGACACCGCGGCGAACGGCGGGCATGCCATCTACCTCAGCGCCGACGGCGGGCTCGCCTTCACCGACAGCTTCCAGTCGCTCATCACCGGCGCGAGCAGCGGCCTCCGCGCGCTGAACGCCAACGGCGGCGACCTGGTGATCGGCACCAGCGGCAGCGTGACGGGCCTCGCCGAAGCCGGCCTCTATGCCCGCGACAACGGCACCGGCTCGGTCGGCATCACCACGGCCGGCGTGCAGGGCCAGCTCCGCGGCCTCGACGCGCGCAACTTCGGCGGCGGGGGCATCACCATCGACAGCAGCGCCGGCACCGTCGCGGGCACGAGCGACACCGGGCTCTACGCGCGCAACTACAGCAGCGGCCTGCTATCGATCACCGCCGCCGGCGTGAGCGGCGGCGACACCGGCATCTTCGCGCGCACCCTGGGTGGCGGCATCGTCGTCACGCTGACCGGCGGCATGGTGATCGGCCAGACCACCGGCGTCTACGCGCGCAACGACGGGGACGGCGGCGTCACCATCGACGGCACGGCCGGCACGGTGACCGGCCTCGGCCTGTCGATCACCGGCATCTATGGCCGCGACTACGGCACTGGCGACCTGCGGCTGACCACGGCGGACGTCGCCGGCGGGCTGAACGGCATCGTCGCCCGCAACTCCGGCGGTGGCGACCTGGCGATCGACAGCACGCTGGGGACCGTGAGCGCGGACGCCGCCAACAGCAACGGCATCTATGCCCGCGACGACGGCGCCGGCGCGGTCAGCGTCACGACCTACGATGTGCGCGGCCAGCTGCGCGGCATCGACATCCGCAACTACGGCGGCGGCGCGGTGACGGTCGACAGCACCCTCGGCACGGTGGAGGGCATCGGCTATACCGGCATCTATCTGATCGACGACGGCGCCGGCGCGGTCGCGATCACCACCGGCAGCGTGACCGGCGGCACCACGGGCATCTATGCCAACGCCATGACCGGCGGCCTCGGCATCCTGCTGACCGGCGGCGAGGTCGCGGGCGGCACGACCGCCATCCATGCGCTGAACGACGGCGGCGGCGACCTGACCATCGACAGCACGGCCGGCGTCCTCACCGGCTCGGGCATGATGAGCACCGGGATCTTCGCGCGCGACTTCGGCTCCGGCGACCTGCGGATCACCACGGCCGAGGTGACCGCCAGCCTGAACGGCATCTATGCGCGCAACGCCGGCGGCGGGATCCTGACCGTCGACACCACGGCGGGCCAGGTCGAGGGCACTGCCAGTAACGGCGTCTATGTTCTGAACGAAGTGTCGGGTGCCGTCACCATCACCACCGCCGACGTCAGCGGCGGGCAGAACGGCATCGCCGCCAGCAACCTGGCCGGCAGCGCACTGACGATCGACACCACGGCAGGGTCGGTCGACAGCCTGAACGGCACCGGCATCTCGGCCTACAACGCCATCGACGGCCTGCTGTCGCTCGCCACGGCCGGCGTCAGCGGCGGCGCGCGTGGCCTCTTCGCGCACAACGCGGGCGACGGCGGCACCACGATCGATACGACCCTGGGCACCGTGCTCGGCACCAGCGGCACCGGCCTGATCGCGCGCGATGACGGCGGCGGCTCGCTGCAGGTCACCACGGCGGGCGTCACCGGCGGTACCGACGGCATCGTCGCCCGCAACTACGGCGGCGGGGCGACCGAGATCACCACCGCCGCAGCGGCGGTGACGGGCAGCGGCGGCACCGGTGTCTTCGCACGCGACGAGGGCCTGGAGGGCTTCACCATCACCACCGCCGCGGTCGGCGGCGGGGTCTCCGGCATCACCGCGCAGAACTATGGCGACGGCGACCTGACGATCGACAGCACGGCCGGTACGGTGACGGGCGGCACGGCCTTCGGCATCTACGCGGTCGATTCCAGCAGCGACCTGCTCAGCATCAGCACGGCCGATGTGTCGGGCGGCATGCAGGGCATCCGCGTGCGCGACATCTTCGGCGGCGCCATGGCGATCACCACGCACGGCACGGTACAGGGTGCCGATGCGGCCATCTGGGTGCGGCAGCTGGCCGCCGGCACCGTCACGCTGAGCAACGACGGCATCCTGCGGAACACGGCCGGCGACGCGGCGGCGCTGACCATTCACGTCGACGCCCTGACCGGCGACACGGTCCTGGTGGAGAACCTGGCGGACGGCCTGCTGGTCGGACAGGTGGAACTGACCGCCCAGGACGACAGCCTGGACAATGCCGGGACCTGGCGCCTCGCCGGCGGCACCTCGGCCTTCGGGCTGGGCAACGACCGGGTGATGAACCAGGCCGGCGCCCTGATGCTGGCGGGCCTCGGCGGGGCGGCGGACGTCACCCGGCTGGACGGGCTGGAGCTGTTCGAGAACGCCGGCCGGCTGGAGCTGCGCGACGGCGGCCTCGGCGACCGGGTCGAGGTCTCGGGCGCCTTCACCGGCAGCGGCGGCGGCCTGGTCGGCCTCGACATCTTCCTGGACGACGGCTCGACGGTTGGCGACCGCTTGGTGGTCGAGGGCGCGGTCGGCGGTGCCAGCGTCCTGGCGCTGAACGTCGTCGGCGGCGCCGGGGCCGAGACCGGTACCGGCCCCGGCCACGGCATCGTGCTGGTCGATGCCTCGGCCGGCAGCACCGACGGCGACGACTTCACCCTGCTGGGCGGGCCGATCGAAACCGGCATCTACAGCTACGACCTGGTGCTGGAGGCCGACGGCATCTGGTACCTGCAGAGCAGCGTCATGCCGGCGGTCCACGAGTATCCCAACGCCGTCACCGCGTCCTTCCTGCTGGCCGACAGCCTGAACGGCACGCTGGAGGAGCGGCTGGGCGAGCTGCGCCACCGGGCGGCGCCCGGCAGCGGTGGCCGGGCCGCCGACGCTGGCAGCGGGCAGGGCCTGAACGTCTGGGTGCGCAGCGTGGCGGAGCAGGGCGACTACGAGCCCGGCGGCGCGCCCGACTTCGCGCAGACCAACCTCGGCGTGGTGGCCGGCGGCGATGTCGGCTTCAGCGGCCTCTTCGGCAAGGACCGCCTCTTCCTCGGCGTCATGGCCGGCTATGGCCACGGCGACGCGCGCGGCGCGGCCAGCCGTTTCGCCATCGACGGCGTGGCCTTCGGGCTCTACGCCACCTACCTGCTGGAGAACGGCACGCCCAGCCCCTACGACGGCCTCTACCTCGACCTGGTGGGGCGGGCGACGCTGCTGGACGTCGCGGTCGACTCAAGCGCGCCGCTGTCGAGCGCCGACTACGACGCCACCGCGTGGGGCGCTTCGATCGAGGTGGGCTACGGCGTCGAGCTGTCGCGCGGCCTGATCCTCGAGCCGCAGGCGCAGCTCAGCTACAGCTGGCTGCAGCAGGACGACTTCGTCGACTCGCGCGGCGTCGCGGTGTCGCTCGACGAGGGCGAGAGCCTGCGCGGGCGGCTCGGCCTCCGGCTGCAGCGGCACTGGGACCTGCGCAGCCTGGGCGCGGCGGCGCCCTACCTGGAGTTCAACCTGCTGCACGAGTTCGCGGGCACCAACCGCATCGTCGCCAACGGCGTGCCCTTCGAGAGCGGCGCCGAGGGCACCTCCTATCAGGCGGGCTTCGGCCTCGACGCGCTGATCGGCCGCGACATCGCCGTCTACGGCTCGATCAAGGCGAGCTGGGGCGAGCATGTCGACAACGCCGTGCGCGCGGTGGCCGGCCTGAGGCTCAGCTTCTAGGCCGCCAGCAGCCCGCGCGCCGCCAGGTCGGCGACGGCATCCTTCAGGGTCTCGTCCAGCGGGCGGGCGCGCCAGTCGAGGTCCTCGGCCGCCAGGCGGCTGACGTAGTCCAGCGGCCGGCGCACCAGGCGCAGGCCGTTCAGGCTGGCAGCCGGCGCGCGGTGGCTGACGTGGTCGGCCCAGGCCTCGCCCGCCGCGGTGCCGAGCCAGGCCAGCCACCAGGGCACGCGGCGCTTCGGCATGGCCCGTCCGGTCATGGCCGCAAGGCGCGCCAGCAGCGCGCTGAGGGCCAGGTTCTCGCCGCCCAGGATATAGCGCCGCCCGACCACGCCGCGCGCCGCGGCGCAGAGGTGACCCTCGGCCACGTCGCGCACGTCGGCGAGGTTGAGACGGCAGTCGAGGTAGGCCGGATAGCGGCCGTTCAGATAGTCCAGGAGCATGCGCGTCGGCGGCGTCAGGCTGGCGTCGCCCGGCCCCAGCGGCGCGGTCGGGCTGACCACCACCACCGGCAGGCCGTCGCGGGCCGCCCGCAGCGCCGCAAGCTCGGCCCGGCACTTGGCCAGGCTGTAGGGGCCGGGCTGGTCCTGCTCGCGCGGGTCCTGCGTGCCGTCCACCACGCCGTCGCGGTCGGCGCGGCTCAGCACCGCCTCGGTCGAGCAGTGCACCACCTTGGCCACCCCGGCCCGCGCGGCGGCCTGCAGCACCAGGCGCGTGCCCTGGTGGTTCACCGCCTCGTACTGCCGCTTGTCGGCGATCCAGAGGTGCGGGATGGCGGCGAGGTGGAAGAGCCACTCGACGCCCTGCATCGCGCGGGCCAGCAGGCCGTCGTCCAGGATCGAGCCCTGGATCCACTCGACGCCGTCCGGCGCAGCGCCGCAGGGCGCCAGGTCGAGCACGCGCACCGGCAGGCCGCGCTCGACGAGCGTGGCGACCAGATGCCGGCCGATGAAGCCGGCGCCGCCGGTGACGAGTGTCTGCAAGGTCGCTGCCCTCCCTCCACCCGCCAGGGTGGGCAGCCGCCCCGGCCTGTCAAGCCGCGCTCAGCACCCGGGCGAGGCGATTTGCCGCCTGCTGCACCTGCGACAGCCCGGCGAAGCGGCTGCCGTCGAGCAGGGCGAAGGCCGGGTCGGCGGCGACGAACCGGAAGCCGCGCTCGACCTTCAGCGCCAGGCCGGCCTGGCGCTCCTCCACCTCGATGACGAAAGCCTGGGGTGCGAAAGCCTGGGGTGCGAAAGCCGGGGGCTCGATGGGACCCATGGGTCGGAACTCCTCCCTCAAGGACGTCCCGCGAACACTGGGTTCGCGGCGCTTTAGCGTTTGGTCACGCGGCGCAAGCTGCGACGGTCAAATGCCCGCGGGTGGATTCGTCTTGAAGCCACCGGCGCATAGCATCGAAGTCGTGGCGTCGCTGTGACAAGTCAGGATTTCTTGTGGCTGATCCAAGCCCCCCGGCGCAGATCGCCCATAACGCCCGCCTTGCCATGCAGCCGCGGCGCGGCACGGTCGCCGGCCGCGGCATTGTCGCGGCGGCGCCGGTCATGGTCAGCTAAGGCGCTGACACGGCGAGAGGGCTCCCCGTTCCATGGCGCGCAAGATCCAGATCGTCGACCTGACCGACCTGACCGCCCCGCCCGGCCCGGCGCGGGACGCCGCCGACCGGGCGCTGGGGCGCGCCGCCGAGGACATGGGCTTCCTGGTCGTCACCGGCGCGCCGGTGATGAGCGTGACCGACCCCGGGCGCATCGCCGCGCTGCTCAAGGTCTTCACGCTGCCGGCGGCCGAGAAGCGCCGCCTGATGAACGGCAAGTACGCGCCGGAGAACCCGAACGACTATCGCGGCATGATCAGCATCAAGAAGGCCGCGCCGGGCGGCGAGCCGCTGCTGCACACCGAGGGGCTGGACCTGGGCTCCGGCCGGCCGGCGCCGGCCGACGCCGACGCCGTGGCACAGTACCTGCTGGAAGCCAACGTCTGGCCGGACGAGGCGCTGCTGCCCGGCTTCCGCGCCCTGGCCGAGCAGCATTATCGCGAGCTCGACGCGCTGGGCCACCTGATGATGCGGTCCTTCGCCCGCTACCTGGACCTGGGCGAGGACTACTTCGAGCCCTTTTTCGGCGGCGGCGCCTCGACCCTGCGTTTCCTGCGCTCGCCGCACCGCCCGGACCTGACCTACGACAATGCCGAGGAACGCTGGCAGGCCGAGGTCGGCGGGCGCAAGGTGCGGCTGCAGACCCCGGCGCATCGCGACAGCGGCGTGCTGACCCTGCTGTGGCAGCCGGGCGCGCTGCAGGCGCAGGACCCGGAGGGCGACTGGCTGGACAGCCCCAGGGTGCCGCGCTCGCTCAACGTCAACTTCGGCGACAGCCTGGAGTTCTGGACCGGCGGGCGCCTGCCGGCGACGCCGCACCGTGTCGTCGCGGTGGAGCAGGACCGCTTCTCCATCCCCTTCTTCTTCGAACCGAACGTCGACGCGGTGATCCGGCCCATCCCCGGCGCGCCCACGGACCGGCCGCCGATCCGCTACGCCGACCACGTGCTGTCGAAGATCCGCCTCTTCGGCTCGCACTCGACGCGCAAGCTGGACGCGCCGCAGGCGGCCTGAAGCGCCACTTGATCCAGGTCATGGGCGCCCGAAGCAGCCGGGCGCAGCCTGAATTTCATGGGCAACAACGCACCGGTCGTTCCGACCCTCACCTGGGAGCAGCGCGTGTCGCTGCTGGGCCAGCCGATCCTGTTGCGCAGCTATGCCATCGCGTTGGCGGCGACGGCGATCGTCGCCGGCGGCCTCATGGCCTTCATCCTGGCGGCCAGCGGCGAGGCCGAGAGCATCCCGCCGCTGCTCGGCATGATGGGGCTGGTGCTGCTGGGACTCGCGCTGCTGTTCCTGCTGGTGGCGCTGGTCTTCTTCGGCAACCGCATGACGCAGCGCTTCACGCTGGACAGGCGCGGCGTCAGCAGCGAGGTGGTGGACCGCAGGGCGCGCGGCGCCGCCCGCCTGCTGATCCTGCTGGGCCTGCTGACCGGCAAGATGGGCGCGGCGGGCACGGGGCTGATCGCCGCCAACGACCGCACGCGCGCGCTGCTCTGGTCCGAGGTCGGGCGCGTGCGCTACGACCCGCGCCGCCACGTCGTCGCGCTGGGCAACTCCTGGCGCACCGTGGTGATCCTCTTCTGCACGGCCGAGAACTATGGCGCCGTGGCCGCCGCCGTGGCCGCTGCGACGCTGGGACGGCTGGAGCGGCGGCGCCATCCCCTGCCGCGCCTGCTGCTGCACACGCTGCTGGTGGGGCTCGCGCTCGTGCCGGTCTTCGCGCTGCCCTATCCCTTCGAGCTGGACCTGCTGCTGCCGATCCTGCTGCTCTGCTTCGCGCTGGCGACGGTCTGGCTGATCCCGCTGCTGGCCTGGGTCGTGGTGGCCGGCTGCGGCTGGCTGCTGGTGGAACTGGCGATGATCGCGCTGGAGACGCGGCAGAGCCAGTTCGGCAGCGGCAGCTATCGCGTCTGGGAGGTGCTGGACGGCAGCGACTGGACGGCGCTCGGCCTCGCCGGCCTCGGCATCGCCTATCTGCTGTGGCTGTCGCGGGCAGCGCTGACGGGGCGCTTCGTCTCCGGCCTCATGGCCGAGTGATGCTTCGGTCGCGGCCGAAGCAAGGCGGCGGCCGGCGCGGCTAGGGTGGGGCGGTCAAAGGCAAGGAGACCGCGCCATGATCACCTGCGTCATCCGCTACCAGATCGATCCCACGAAGCAGGAGCAGTTCGGCCAGTATGCCCGCGTCTGGGGCCAGGCCATACCGCGCAACGGCGCGCGGCTCGTCGGCTACTACGCGCCGCACGAGGGCTCGGCCACCACGGCCTACGGGATCTACGACATCGAGAGCCTGGCGGCCTACGAGGCCTATCGCGCGCGCCTCAGGGCCGACCCCCTGGGGCAGGAGAACTATCGCTTCGCCCAGCAGGAGAAGTTCATCTTGCGGGAAGACCGCCTCTTCCTGAAGCTGGCCTCTGCGCCGCATGGGGAGCTGGTGACGCCATGATCGCCGTGATCTTCGAAGTCTGGCCGGCCGAGGGCCACCAGGACCACTACCTGCAGATCGCCGCCGGCCTGAAGGCCGAGCTGGAGACGATGGAGGGTTTCATCTCGGTGGAACGTTTCCAGAGCCTCACCACGCCCGGCAAGCTGCTCTCGCTCTCCTTCTGGCGCGACGAGGCGGCGGTGAAGGCCTGGCGCAACCGCGAGCGGCACCGCGCGGCGCAGGCCGCGGGCAGGGGCGGCGTCTTCGCCGACTATCACCTGCGCATCGCCGAGGTGATCCGCGACTACGGCCTCAAGGACCGCGCCGAGGCGCCGGACGACAGCAAGGCGGCGCATGGATAGCGCTCTACTTTCCCTCTCCCCGCCAGTTCGCGGAGAGGGGGAGGTGGTGCCAGCCGCGGGGCTTCTTCTACCTGAACAGCGCGGCGTAGGCGCTGAGCGCCGGGACGCCGCCGAGGTGGACGTAGAGCACGCGGGCCCCCGGCTCGAAGACGCCGGCGCGCACCTTGTCGATCAGCGCCTGCAGCGACTTGCCCTCGTAGACCGGGTCGGTCACCAGGCCCTCGACCTGGGCGCCCAGGCGGATGGCCGCCAGGGTCTCGGCCGAGGGGATGCCGTAGCGCGGATAGGCATAGGCCTCGTCCAGCGCCACGTCGTCGGGCTCGATGGCGGGCGCGCCGATCTGCTCCGCCGTCTGGCGGGCGATCTTCAGCACCATGGCGCGGGTGTCGGCGGGGCGGGCGGTGATGTCGATGCCCAGCACGTCCCGCGCCCGGCCGCTGGCCTTGAAGCCGGCGATCATGCCGGCCTGGGTCGAGGCCGAGCCGGAGGCGGTGAGGATCACGTCGAAGCGGAACCCCAGGTCGCGCTCCTGCCGCTCCAGCTCCTGCGCGAAGCCGGCGTAGCCGAGGCCGCCCAGCGGATGGTCCGAGGCGCCGGCGGGGATGGCGTAGGGCTTGCCGCCGCGCGCCTTCACGGTCTCCAGCGCCGCCTGCCACGAGCCCTTGATGGCGATGGAGAAGTCCTCCTGGGAGAAGACCACCTCGGCGCCCATGACGCGGCTGAGCTGGATGTTGCCGACCCGGTCGTAGACCGCGTCGGGCCAGTCGACCCAGGAGCCCTGCACCAGCACGCACTTGAGGCCGAGCTTCGCCGCCACGGCGGCGACCTGGCGCGTGTGGTTCGACTGCACGCCGCCGATCGAGACCAGCGTGTCGGCGCCCGAGGCCAGGATGTCCGGCACCAGGTACTCCAGCTTGCGAATCTTGTTGCCGCCGAAGGCGAGGCCGGAATTGCAGTCCTCGCGCTTGGCCCAGAGCTCGACCGTGCCGCCCAGGTGGGCGGAGAGGCGCGGCAGCGGCTCCAGCGGCGAGGGGCCGAAGGTCAGGGGATGGCGCGGAAAGCGGTCGAGACCCAAGGGGGCGGCTCCTACTTGATCAGCTTCGAGAGGTCGCGGAAGCGCGGGTGGTCGCTGCGGCCGAGCCATTCGAAGACCGCCATCTCGGTGGTGACGACATGGGCGCCGGCGGCGGCCATGCGGGCGACCGCGGTCTCCTTGTTCTCGCCGCGGCGCGCGCCGATGGCGTCGCGCACCAGGAAGACGCGGCGCCCGGCGGCCAGCAGGCCGGCAACGGTCTGCAGCACGCAGACATGCGCCTCGCAGCCAGCGACCACGAGGTCGGGCCGGGCGAGGGCGGGCAGGAAGGCCGGCTCGGCGCAGGCGCCGAAGGCGAACTTCTCGACCACCGGGCCGCGGCCGGCGACGGCCTCGACGCTGGGGCCGAGGCCCTTGGGGTTCTGCTCGGTCAGCAGGATGGGAATGGCCAGCGCCTTCGCCGCCTCGGCCAGGCGCACGGCGTTGGCCAGCACCGCGTCGGCCTGGTCGATGGCCGGCATGAGGCGGGCCTGGAAGTCGATCAGCAGCAGCTGACAGCGGGCAGGGTCCATCAGGAGCATCGGCGTGTCTCCAGCTTCGCCAGTTCGTCGGCGATGCCGCGCTCCAGCAGGCGCCGGGCGTCGGCGCCGAACATGCGGATGCGGCCGGTGTGCAGCAGCAGCAGCAGGCCGACGGCGTGGGCGAAGCCGTCGGCCATCAGGATGCGCGCCTCCTCCGGCGTGGCGCCCAGCGCCTGCGCCGCTTCGCCCAGTGGCGCCAGCGTGCCCTCCAGCGCGGCGTTCAGCGCGCGGTCGCGTGCGCGGCCCAGGCCGTGCGGGCGCATGCCGCCCTGGAAGAGATAGAAGCCGAGGTCGAGGTCGCGCGGCCGCGTGGCGTAGAAGTCGAAGAAGGCGAGCGCGGCGGCGCGGAAGCGGCCGGCTGCGTCCGGCGCGGCGGTCACGGCCTTGTCGACCGCGTCCTTCAGCGCGGCGATGGAGAGCGCCAGCACCTCGGCATAGAGCGCCTCCTTGTCGGCGAAGTGGAAATAGAGCGCGGCGGGCGTGTAGCCGGCCTCGGCGGCGATGGCGCGCAGGCTGGCCGCGTCCAGCCCGACGCGCTCGAAGACGCGCCGCGCGGCCTCCAGGATGAGCTGCCGCTTGTGGTCGGCGACGGCCTGCTTGCGCGCGGCGGCGGTCATAATCTAACACCGTTAGAAAATTCGATTGACTCGAAAATAGACCTGCCGGAGAGTCCGGTCAACGGCCCTGAGAGCCCGTCGAGGAGACCCCCCATGCTGCTGTCCGCCGAAGGCTTCCGCGACTCCCTGCGCGCCTATCGCCCGCGCGTCTTCGTCAACGGCCAGCGGGTGGAGAGCGTCGCCGACGAGCCGCTGCTGGCGCCCGGCATCGCCGGCATCGGCGTCTGCTACGACTTCGCGCTGGACCCGGCGCTGGCGCCGGTGATGACGGCGCGCCAGGGCAGCAGCGGCAAGCTCGTCAACCGCATGACCCACATCGACGAGAGCACCACCGACCTGCTGACCAAGCTGGAGGCCGTGCGCCTGGTCTGCCGCACCTCCGGCTGCGCGCAGCGCTATCTGGCGCACGACTCGCTGAACGCGCTGTGGCAGGCGACCAAGCGCACCGATGCCGAGCACGGCACCGAGTATCACGCGCGCTTCCTCGACTATCTGCACCGGGTGCAGGACGAGGATCTGACGCTCGGCGTCGCCATGACCGACGCCAAGGGCGACCGCTCGAAGCGGCCGGGCGAGCAGGCCGAGCCCGACGTCTACCTGCGCATCGTCGAGCGGCGGGCCGACGGCATCGTCATCCGCGGCACCAAGGCCATCGTCACCGGCGCGCCCTACATGCACGAGTTCCTGGTGATGCCCTGCCGCACGCACCGGCCGGAGGACGCCGCCTGCGCCGTCTGCTGCGCCGTGCCGGTGGACGCCGAGGGCGTGACCATCGTCGCGCGCCCGGCCGGCCGGCCCGGCGACCCGGCGGCCAGGTTCTCGGCCAAGTACGGGCAGTCGGTCGGCGTGGTGCTGTTCGACAACGTCTTCGTGCCCTGGGAGCGCGTCTTTCTGGCCGGCGAGACGGAGGAGGGCGGCTTCCTCACCACCAGCTACGCGACGCACCACCGCCACTCCTGCATCGGCGCGCGCGCCGGCTTCGGCGACCTGCTGATCGGCGCCGGCGCGCTGATGGCGGAGGCCAACGGCCTCGACCCCGAGCGCCACGGCCACATGCGCGAGCAGCTGGTGGAGCTGATCAAGATCGTCGAGGGCTTCTATGCCTGCGGCGTCGCCGCCTCGGTCTATGGCCAGAAGGACCCGGGCGGGACCTTCATGCCCGACACGGTCTTCGCCAACATCGGCAAGCTGCTGCTGGCGACGCAGATCTACGAGATGCACCGCATCGCGCACTACGTCTCCGGCGGCCTGATCGTCGCGCTGCCGGGCCCGGACGAGGACCACAATCCCGAGACCGCGGCCTCGCTGGCCGCGGTGCTGGCTGGGCGGCCGGACATCCCCTATGCCCAGCGCGCCGAGGTGGCGCGGCTGATCGAGGACCTGACGGTCAGCCACCAGGCCGGCTGGTACTCCGTCATCTCGCTGCACGGCGGTGGCAGCCCCGAAGCGATGAAGCGCGAGATCTGGCGCCACTATCCCGTGGCGGAGAAGACGGCGCTGGTCGAGGAGCTGCTGGACCGCGGCGTGCTGGACCAGGGCCAGCGCGTCTCGAAACAGCCCGGCCGCTGCTGTGTCAGCGGCTGCGAGGCGCCGGACCTGGTGAAGCCGGCGGCGGAGTAGGGGCGCCTTTGGCACATCCTTCGAGACGGCCGCTGCGCGGCCTCCTCAGGATGTGCCCTTTGCGTTGACGCCTACAGCGCCCGCGCCAGGCGGTTGGCGTCCAGCAGCGCCGCGTGCAGGTCGCGCGCCGCCACCGCGTCGCCCAGGCGGTAGAGTGCATAGCCCCCTGCCGGATTGGCGTCCTGCGGCTGCGGCGCCAAGGCCACCAGCGCCTCGACATCCACTTCGCCGAGATTGCGCGAGCCGGCCTTCAGCGCCTGGAAGGGCTCGTCGGCGGGCAGGGTGGTGCGCTCCACCACCACCTGGGCGACGCGGCGCTCGACGCGGACGCGGGCGTACTCGTTCCACAGCGTCGCGACCAGGCCGTTGCCCTCGCGCTTCACGCCGAGCAGGCGGTGGTCCGGCGTCAGGCGCGCGCCGGCGCGATAGAGATTGCGCAGGTAGACCGGCAGGTTCTGCCCGCCGAGCGCGCGGCCGACCTGGTGGTCCGGCGTCGCCAGCTCGACCTGCGATCCCTGCGCCGCCAGCCAGTCGGCGGTGGAGAGCGCGGCGTGGCTGCCGTTCTCGTCGCAGAGCAGGATCTCCTGCGCCGGCTGCACCTCGCCGCCCAGCAGCTCCCAGGTGGTGACGGCGAGCTCGCCGCCGCCCTCGGGCAGGTCGCGGTCGGGCACGCCGCCGGTGGCGACCAGCACCACGTCGGGCGCATCCGCCAGCAGCTCCGGCCCCTCGACGAAGCTGCCGAGATGAACCGCGACGCCGAGGCGCTGGACCTCGGCCGCCAGCCAGTCGGCGATGCCGATCATGTCGCGGCGCCAGCCGGCCCGCGCCGCCAGCAGGAGCTGCCCGCCGAGGCGCTGGGCGGCCTCGTGCAGCGTGACCCGGTGGCCGCGCAGGGCGGCGACGCGCGCCGCTTCCAGCCCGGCCGGGCCGCCGCCGATCACGACGACGCGCTTCGGCGTTTCGGCCGGCGGGATCGCGTGCGGCAGCCAGGTCTCGCGCCCGGTCGAGACATTGTGGGCGCAGAGCGCGTCGCGCCCGCCATAGATGCGGTCGATGCAGTAGCCGGCGCCGACGCAGGGGCGGATGCGCTCGGCCTCGCCGCGGGTCAGCTTGGCGACCAGGTGCGGGTCGGCCATCTGCGGCCGGGTGAGGCCGGCCATGTCGAGGTAGCCCTGGCCGATGGCCCAGTCGGCCGTCGCCGGCTCGTTCAGGCGCGCCGCCTGGAACACCGGCAGGCCGCTGGCCAGCTTCACCTTGTGCGCCAGCGCGACATAGGGCGCGGCGGGGAAGGCCATGCCGGGGAAGTTCTCGGCCAGGCCGTGGTCGGTGCCGCCATAGACGCCGTTGACGTTGAGGAAGTCGGCGATGCCCTGGCTGCCGATGAGGGCGCCGAGCTGGATGCCCTCGTCCGCCGTCAGGCCGCCCTCGTTGCTCTCGTCGGCGGCGAAGCGCACGCCGACGATGAAGTCCTCGCCGACCGCCGGACGCACCGCGTCGAGCACCTGCAGCAGGAAGCGCGCGCGGTTCTCCAGGCTGCCGCCATAGTCGTCGTCGCGCTTGTTGGAGAGCGGCGAGAGGAACTGCCCCAGCAGGTGCGTGGTCGCCAGGATCTCGCAGCCGTCCAGCCCGCCGTCGCGGCAGCGGCGCGCGGCGGCGGCGAAGCTGCGGATCACCCGGGCGATGTCGCGGCCGTCCATCGCGTAGGGTACGGAGTGGTGCGCCGGGTCGCGCACCACGCTGGGCCCCTGGGTCGGCAGCCAGTCGCCGGCGGCCCAGCCGGTGCGGCGGCCCATGTGGGTCACCTGGCACATGATGGCGGCGCCGTGCCGCTGCACCCGGCGGGCGAAGGCGCGGAACACCGGCACGATGGCCTCGTCGCCCAGGTAGATCTGGCCGTAGATCGAGCCGCTGTCGCGGCTGACGTTGGAGGAGCCGCCGAAGATGGTGAGGCCGACGCCGCCCCTGGCCTTTTCCTCGTGATAGGCCTGGTAGCGCTCGCCCGGCTGGCCGTTCTCGGCATAGCCCGGCGCGTGAGCGCTGGAGAGCACGCGGTTGCGAAGGGTCCTGCCCCGGAGGGTCAGCGGCGAGAGAAGCCGGTCATAGGCGCCCAAGCAGGGCCTCCGCTGCGCAGTTGCACGCGGCGCACTCTGCCGCTTTTTGCCGCCCGCTCCAATCGCCCGCAGGCGGTGTCATGGCATCCATAACGCGATCTTTGCGGGAACCCGGAACGTCTTGATTTGACGCGCCGTTCTCCTTTCGTGGCTGCCCGGACAGCACGGGCCCGGTGGACGGCAAGCCAAGACCGGCAGGGCCGGCAAGGGTTCTCGCCAGGGCCACCGCCGCGACGGGCAGGCAGCGCCAAGGTCCCTCCGAAGCTCCCCAAGGCGCGCCTGTCCCGTTGCGGACCGCACGACCTCCAAAGGGCCCGGCTCCGGCCGGGCCCTTTTCCTAGGGGCTCAGCCGGCGCGGCGGCGGGGCGGCAGCTCGCTCTCGATCAGCTTGCGGAAGCGCAGGACGCGGGGATCGTTGGTGCGCGCCCGCTTGGTGATCATCGAGAAGGGCACGACCAGGCGAATCTCCGCCGGCCGGATGGCGCGCAGGCGCCCGGCCGCCACCTCGGGCGTGGCCACGTGCTCGGGCAGGAAGCCGACGAAGCGCCCGGTGGCGATCAGCAGCAGCGCCGCCTCGATGTGATGCACCGTGGCGCGGTGCGCCTCGGCATCGAAGAAGTCGGCGTCGAAGGATTCCAGATAGCCGCGCGAGATGAGGCCGGAGCGCTGCAGCTCCTCGCGCGTGATCGCCGCGTCCGCGCGCTCGAACAGCGGGTGGCCGGCGCCGCAGTAGAGCAGGTTCACCTCGGGCGCCAGCGGCAGGTAGTCCAGGCCGGCGATGCGGCGGTGCTCCGGCCCCAGCGCCAGGTGCAGCTCCTCGTCGTTGACCTTGCGCTCCAGCGTGCGCGGCTCCAGGCACTGCAGGTCCAGGATGATCTCCGGCGCCTCGGCCGCCATGCGGCCCAGCCAGCGCACGATGGGCAGGGAATCGCTGCCATAGACGCCGTCGGGCACGCCGATGCGCAGCGTGCCGCCCGGATGCTGCGTCAGGCCGGCCAGGCGGTCGCGGAAGTCGTCCAGCCGCTCCAGCAGCGCCACCGAGGCTTCGTAGACCTGCTCGCCCTCGGCGGTGAGGCGGAAGCCGCCGCGCCCGCGCTCGCAGAGGCGCAGGCCGAGCCGCTTCTCCAGGTCGCTCATGTGCGAGGAGACGGTGGATTCCGAGACGTTGAGGCGCGCGGTCGCCAGCGAGAAGCCGCCGGACTGCACGATGGCGACGAAGACGCGCAGCAGCCTCAAGTCGATATCGCTGACCTTGCCGATCATGGCTTGCCTTCCCGCCAGCCGAAGTGCGCTTGCGCCCGCGGCGATGTATTGAAGGCGCGTCGCTTGCTGCGATGCAACAGGTTCCTGGGAGGCGCGGCGATGGACGACTGGCAGCGGGTAGCGGCGGCGGACTTCGATCCCTTCGCCGGCAAGGTGCAGCGCGCGCTGGTGGCCATCGACTACGACCTGGATGGCCGGCGCGACCGGCTGGAGCTGCCGGTGATGACGATGGGCGAGGGGCCCGGGCCGACCGTGCTGCTCACCGGCGGCACCCACGGCGACGAGTACGAGGGGCAGTGGACCGTCGCCGCGCTCTGCCGCGAGCTGGACCCGGAGGCGGTGCAGGGCCGCCTGATCCTGGTGCCGACGCTGAACCGGCCGGCGGCGCTCGCTGGGCAGCGGACCTCGCCGCTCGACGGCGCCGACATCAACCGGGTTTTCCCGCCAGGCAGGGGCGAGGGGCCGAGCCGCGCCATCGCCCGCTTCCTCTGGGACAGGGCGATCCGCCCGGCCGACATCCTGCTCGACCTGCATTCCGGCGGGCGCGAGCACGAGTTCGTGCTCTCCAGCAACCTGCAGGGGCGCCTCGGCACCACG
>JAKOWB010000091.1 GCA_029781795.1 Pseudomonadota bacterium
CGCACTGTCCGCTTGGCCGCCCGAGGCACGCCGGCTGGCGGTGGTGCTGGTGATCACGCTGGCGTTCTGGACCACTGATGTCGTCCACCACGTCTCGCCGGCCTGGGTGGCGCTGGCGGCGGCGCTGATCTGCCTGTGGCCGGCAGCCCGGCTGATGCCGGCCGACTCGTTCAGCCGGCTGAATTTCGCACCGATGTTCTACATCGCCGGAGTGCTCGGCGTTGCCGCCCTGGTCAGCTCCAGCGGGCTCGGCGTCGTGCTGGCCGACCGGCTGCTGGCGGTGCTGCCGCTGGCGCCGGGAGCGGACGCCGGCAACTTCGCCAGCCTGAGCGCCTTGGCCTGTGCGCTGGGTACGGTGACCACGATGCCCGGCCTGCCGGCGGTGCTGACGCCGCTGGCCGGACGATTGGCCGAGGCCACGGGCTGGCCGATCGATGCCGTGGTCATGACCCAGGTGATCGCGTTCTCCTCGGTCTGGCTGCCCTACCAGGTGCCGCCGCTGGTGGTCGGCCTGCAGATGGGCGAGGTGCGGGCGCGCGATGCGGCGCGGCTGATGGTGCCGATGACGGCGCTGTCCTTGATCCTGTTGGCGCCGCTTGCCTATCTGTGGTGGCGGATGGCCGGTCTGTTTGGCGCCGGTGGCTGAGGGCGCAGGCATGAAGGAGGGCACCGGTCGGGGCGGCACGGCAGCGTGACGGTCCATTTGCTCAAATACGCCGTCGGGGTCAGCGATATCGCGCATCTGGCGGTGCTCCAGGCCGAGCGCCGGGCGGTGCTGGCGGATGGCCGCGAGGCGGTGCTCGGCCACACCCGCCGGATGCCGCGGCGGGCCGACGAAGTGGTTGCGGGCGGCTCGCTCTATTGGATCGTTCGCGGCGTCATCCGGGTGCGCCAGCGCCTGTTCGGCCTGGTCGAGGCGACCGACGCCGAAGGGTTGGCCTATTGCCAGATGCAGCTCGACCCCGTGCTGGTGCCGACGGCGGCGGCGCCACACCGGCCGATCCAGGGCTGGCGCTATCTGGCGCCGGCGGCGGCGCCGCCCGATGTCG
>JAKOWB010000102.1 GCA_029781795.1 Pseudomonadota bacterium
GCCGGCCGAGCGCTTCCGGATGGTGCGCAACGCCATCGACAGCCGGCGCTTCGCCCCCGCGACGCCGGCGCAGCGCGCCGCGGCGCGCTGCGCCCTTGGCCTGCCGACCGACGCGACGATTTTTCTGCAGGTCGGGCACAACTTCCGCCTCAAGGGGGTGCCGGGTGCCATTCGTGCCTTGGCCCGACTGCGCGGCCAGCAGCCGCCCGTCCACCTGCTGGTGGTGGGGCGCGGGCCCGGGCGCCGGGCCTTCCGCCGGCTGGCGAGGCGGCACGGCGTCGCCGGGCGGCTGCACCTGCCCGGCGTCCTGGCGGACGTGCGCCCGGTCTTCCAGGCGGCGGACGCCATGGTGCACGCGGCGCACTACGATGCCGGCAGCCTGGTCTCGCTCGAGGCCATGGCCGCCGGCCTGCCGCTGGCGATCAGTGTCGCCGACGGCTCGGCCGAGCTGGTCACCGACGGCGTGCAGGGCTGGCTGATCCGCGACCCGGCCGATCCCGGCGAGATAGCCTTTCAGATGAAGCGCCTGCTGGATCCCGGCCTGCGTGCCGCGATGGGCGCCCAGGCCCGCGTGCTGGCGCTGCACAATGAACGGCGCGATGCCTTCCGCAGCCTGCTCGCCATCCTCGAGGAGGTGGCGGCGCGCCGTCCCTAGGCCGGCTTGCGGCCGAGCGCCAGGAAGCGCGGCGGGTCGAGCAACCGGCTGACGCCGAGCGGCTCCAGCCCCTCCAGGAAGACGTCGCGCGCGGCGGCCTCGCTGAAACGCCAGTAGTCGGCCGGCATGTCGTGCCGCGCCAGGGTCAGTTCGGCGGCGCGCCAGGCGCCCGATCGGCGGCGCAGGAAGGCGAAGCGGTTGAGCCAGTGCTTGGCACGCTGCCAGCTCTCGACCCGACCGAAGCCGGGCACGCCGACCAGCAGCAGGCCGCCGGGGCGCAGCAGGCGTCGCATCTCGGCCAGCGTCAGCCAGAAGCGGCGGTCGTGCTCCAGCGTCGAGTTGCTCAGCACGATCTCGAAG
>JAKOWB010000113.1 GCA_029781795.1 Pseudomonadota bacterium
CGGCTGGGACTGGCGCTGCGCGGGCATGCAGGTCAACCGCTTTTGCGCCTCGGGGCTGGAGGCGGTCAACCTGGCGGCGCAGAAGGTGCGCTCGGGCTGGGAGGACCTGGTGGTCGCCGGCGGCGTGGAGAGCATGAGCCGCGTGCCCATCGGCAGCGACGGCGGCGCCTGGGCGCAGGATCCGGCCACCAGCCTGGCGACGGGTTTCGTGCCGCAGGGCATCGGCGCCGACCTGATCGCCACGCTGGAGGGCTTCGGCCGCGCCGATGTGGACGCCTTTGCCGTCACCTCGCAGCAGCGCGCCGCCGCCGCGCGCGCGGCGGGCCACTTCAAGGGCTCGGTGGTGCCGGTGCAGGACTTTCTGGGCCAGACCATCCTGGATGAGGACGAGTTCATCAAGCCGCGCACCACGGTGGAGGCGCTGGCCGGCCTGAAACCCTCGTTTGAGCAGCTGGGCGCCATGGGCTTCGACGCGGTGGCGCAGCAGCGCTACCCGCAGGTCGAGCGCATCGACCACGTGCACCACGCGGGCAACTCCTCGGGCATCGTCGACGGCGCGGCAGCTGTGCTGATCGGCAGCGAGGCCGCGGCCAAGGCGCATGGGCTCAAACCCCGCGCGCGCATCGTCGCCACCGCGCTGTCGGGGGCTGACCCGACCATCATGCTGACCGGCCCCATGCCCGCCACGCAAAAGGCGCTGGCCAAGGCGGGCCTCACGATCGACCAGATCGACCTGTTCGAGGTCAACGAGGCCTTTGCCGCCGTGCCCATGAAGTTCATGAAGGACTTGAAGGTGCCGCACGAAAAGCTCAACGTCAACGGCGGCGCCATCGCCATGGGCCACCCGCTGGGCGCCACGGGCGCGATGATCCTGGGCACGCTGATCGACGAACTGCACCGCCGTGGCCTGCGCTACGGCCTGGCCACGCTGTGCGTGGGCGGGGGCATGGGCATTGCCACCATTGTCGAACGAATTTAAGACAAATAGGCCTCTAGCCCGTATCAATCAAGCGCAAGCAGCTATCAATTCAGGATCATCCATGCAAACCCTGCGCATCGAAACCGTGGACGGCATTGCCACCCTCACCTTCGACGAGCCGAATTCGCCCGTCAACACCATGTGCGCCGCCTGGCAGGCCGACATCGTCGCCGCCGTGGAGCAGATCGCGCAGAACAAGGACCAGCTCAAGGGCGTGATCCTGGCGTCAAGCAAGAAGACCTTCTTTGCCGGCGCCGACCTCAAGAGCGTGATGCGCCTGACCGACGCCGATGCGCCCGCGCTGTTTGCCGAGATCGAACGCCTCAAGCGCGCCTTCCGCACGCTGGAGACGCTGGGCATTCCGGTGGTGGCGTGCCTGAACGGCAGCGCCCTGGGCGGCGGTTGGGAGGTGGCGCTCAGCGCGCACCACCGCATCGCCGTCGACGACGCCAAGACCCAGTTCGGCCTGCCCGAGCTGACGCTGGGCCTGATCCCCGGCGCCACCGGCATCACCAAGATGACCCGCCTGCTGGGCCTGATGGGCGCGCAGCCTTTCATCATGGAAAGCAAGCTGTTCAACCCGCGCCAAGGGCACGAGCTGGGCCTGGTGCATGAGTTGGTGGCGGATGCGAGTGAGCTGCGCGCGCGGGCGCTGGCCTGGATCGCCGCCAACCCCAGCGCGCGGCAGCCCTGGGACGACAAGGCCTACAAGATGCCGGGCGGCACGCCGGCCAATCCCAGGATCGCCGGCGGCCTGGTGGTGGCGCCCGCCATGCTCAGCGCCAAGACGCATGGCCGCTACCCCGCGCCCGAGGCGGCGCTGTCCGCCATGGTCGAAGGCGCGCAGGTGGACTACGACACCGCCACGCGCATCGAAAGCCGGTA
>JAKOWB010000121.1 GCA_029781795.1 Pseudomonadota bacterium
GATGGAATCGCGCGGCGGCGGCTCGATGATCTACATGGGCTCGGTCCACTCCAAGGAGGCCTCGCCGCTGAAGAGCGCCTATGTCACCGCCAAGCACGGCCTGCTGGGCCTGGCCCGGGTCGTCGCCAAGGAAGGCGGCCCCAAGGGCATCCGCTCGAACGTGATCTGCCCCGGCTTCGTGCGGACCCCGCTGGTCGAGAAGCAGATCCCCGAGCAGGCCAGGGAACTCGGCATCTCCGAGGAGCAGGTGGTGAAGCAGATGATGCTGGGCGGCACGGTGGACAAGGAATTCACCACGCTCGAGGACATCGCCGAGCTGGCCTTCATCTTCGCCGCCTTCCCGACCAACGCCCTCACCGGCCAGTCCGTCGTCGCCAGCCACGGCTGGTACATGAACTAAAGTTGAGAGTTCTCCCTCCCCCTCTATGGGGGAGGGCTTAACCCTCGACCAGTTCGAACTTCGCCACCTGGTCCAGCGTCGCCTGGATCGACTTCAGCAGCGCCAGGCGGTTGGCGCGGAGCTGCGTCTCCGGCGCGTTCACCAGCACCTTGTCGAAGAAGGCGTCGACCGGATGGCGCAGGGCCGCCAGCGCGCCCATGGCGCCGGTGAAGTCCTGCCGGCCCAGCGCCAGCTTGGCGACCGATGAGGCACCCTGCAGCGCCTGCCACAGCGCCTGCTCCTCGTGCTGCTGGAAGAGATGCTGGTCTGGCGTGGCGCCCGCGGGCTTGCCGTCCTTCTTCTCCTCGATGCGCAGGATGTTGTTGGCCCGCTTGTAGGCCGCCAGCAGGTTGGCGCCGTCGGCGCTGCCGACGAAGCCCTTCAGCGCCTCGACCCGCGCCATCAGGCGCACCAGGTCGTCCTCGCCGCCCAGCGCGAAGACGGCGGACACCAGGTCGTGCCGCACGCCGCGGTCCTTCAGCGCCACCTTCAGCCGGTCGGCGAAGAAGGCCAGCAGCGAGGTCGCCAGGCCCTCGTACTCCTGGCGCCGCTCCGGGATGATCGCGAGGCCGCTGGCCGGGTCCGCCCAGTCGAAGACGAAGGCGCGCTGGTTCCGCTCCGCCCGCTTCGAGGCTTCGGCCAGCAGGTCGGCGGGGATGAGGCTGCGCACCTCGGCCAGCTCGTCCGCCACCTCGGCGCGGGTCTCGTAGTAGCGCTCGGTCGCCAGCGCATTGGCCGCCTGGGCAAGCAGGCCCTGCAGCGGCAGGCGCAGGTCGTTCTCCAGGATCAGGCGGATGACGCCGAGCGCGGCCCGGCGCAGCGCGAAGGGGTCCTTGCTGCCGGTCGGCTTCTCGTCGATCGACCAGAAGCCGACCAGCGTGTCCAGCTTCTCGGCCAGCGCCACCGCAACCGAGACCGGTGCCGTCGGGCAGCGATCATCCGGCCCCTTGGGCGCGTAGTGCTCGGCGATGGCGTCGGCCACGGCCGCCGGCTCGCCGTCCGCCAGCGCGTAGTAGCGCCCCATGATGCCCTGCAGCTCGGGGAACTCGCCGACCACGCCGGTCGTGAGGTCCGCCTTGCAGAGCCGCGCCGCCTGGCGCACCAGCGCCGCGTCGGCGCCCTCGATGTGCCGGGCGATCTCTGCCGCCAGCGCGGCGATGCGGTCGACCCGCTGGTCCAGCGTACCCAGCTTGGCGTGGAACACGATGTCGACCAGCGCCGGCACGCGGTCGATCAGCGGCGTCTTGCGGTCCTGGTCCCAGAAGAACTTGGCGTCGGACAGGCGGGCGCGCAGCACCCGCTCGTTGCCGGCGACGATGTTGGCGCGGCGCTGGCCGCCGGCCGGCGCCTCGACGTTGGCGACCAGCAGGAAGCGGTTGGCGAGGCTGCCGTCCGGCTTCTCCAGCGCGAAGTACTTCTGGTGCGCCCGCATGGAGGTCACCAGGATCTCCGGCGGCACCGACAGGAACTCCTCCTCGAAGCCGCCGGTCAGCACCACGGGCCACTCCACCAGCCCGGCGACCTCGTCCAGCAGCCCGGCGTCCTGGCGCAGCACCAGGCCGGCCTCCTCGGCCGCGGCCTGCGCCTGCTCGGCGATGCGCGTCCGGCGCTTGGCCGGGTCCAGCATCACCTTGGCCCGCTCCAGCTCCACCCGGTAGTCGGCGAAGCTCACCGGCGTGATCGTCGTGGGGCAGAGACGCTCGTGCCCCCGCGCGCTGTCGCCGAACGGCAGGCGGCCGCCGTTGCCGAGGTCGAGCACGCCCAGCACCCGCTTGCCGTCGAAGCGCGCCAGGATCGAGGTCAGGGGCCGTACCCAGCGGAAGCTCCCCTCGCCCCAGCGCATCGACTTGGGCCAGGGCAGCGCCTGGATCGCCTGCACCAGCAGGTCGCTCAGCACCTCGGCGGTCGGCCGCCCGGCCTGCTTCTTCACCGCGAACCAGACCTTGCCCTTGTCGGTCTCGCGCAGTTCGGCCTGGTCCAGACTGGCAAGGCCGGCGGACTTCAGGAAACCCTGGATCGCCGCGTCGGGCGCGCCCTCCTTGGGGCCCTTGCGCTCCTCCGCCGTGTCGGGCTGCTGCTTCGGCAGGCCCTTCACCACCAGCGCCAGGCGACGAGGCGTGGCGAAAGCGGCGGCGTGCGCATAGTCCAGCTTGGCGGCCGTCAGCTTCTCGGTCACCAGGCGCTTCAGGTCCTCGGCCGCCCGCGCCTGCATGCGCGCGGGGATCTCCTCCGAGGCCAGCTCGAGCAGCAGCTCGGCCATCAGGTCTTCTCCATCCAGGCTTCGCAGCAGGCCTTGGCGAGCTGCCGGACGCGGCCGATGTAGGCCTGGCGCTCGGTCACCGAGATGACGCCGCGCGCATCCAGCAGATTGAAGACGTGGCTGGCCTTCATGCACTGGTCATAGGCCGGCAGGGCCAGCGGCCGGCCCTTGTAGCTCTGCTTCAGCAGGTGCGCGCAGGCGGCCTCGGCCTCGGCGAAGTGGCGGAACAGCACCTCGGTGTTGGCGTGCTCGAAGTCGTAGGCGCTGAACTCCTGTTCGGCGCGCAGGAAGACGTCGCCATAGGTCTTGCCGCCCCTGTCCTTGGCAATGCCGTCCCAGTCCAGGTCGTAGACGTTCTCCACGTCCTGCACGTACATGGCCAGGCGCTCCAGGCCATAGGTCAGCTCGACCGGCACGGGATCGCAGTCCAGGCCGCCGACCTGCTGGAAATAGGTGAACTGCGTCACTTCCATGCCGTCGCACCAGACCTCCCAGCCCAGGCCCCAGGCGCCCAGCGTCGGGCTCTCCCAGTCATCCTCGACGAAGCGCACGTCGTGCAGTTCGGGATCGAGGCCGATGGCCTTCAGGCTGCCGAGGTAGAGCTCCTGGATGTTGGCCGGCGAGGGCTTCATCAGCACCTGGTACTGGTAGTAGTGCTGCAGCCGGTTCGGGTTCTCGCCATAGCGCCCGTCCTTCGGCCGCCGCGAGGGCTGCACATAGGCGCAGTTCCACACCCGGTCCGGCCCCAGCGAGCGCAGCGTGGTCGCCGGGTGGAAGGTGCCGGCGCCGACCTCCATGTCGTAGGGCTGCAGGATCACGCAGCCCTGCTTCGCCCAGTGGTCCTGCAGGTTCAGGATGATCCGCTGGAAGCAGGTGGCAGGATCGTGCCGTCGGGTCGTGGCCATGCGGGTGGAAACCTTGGTGGACAGCGGCCCGGGGCCGCGCGAGAGGGCGGGACCTTACGGCCCGGGTATGGGTGAATCAAGCGAGGCGGGGCGACCGATGGTTCCCGGCCAGACAGTTGGCCAACCCTAGCGCCCGCACCTGTGTGTACTGAGGTCCGCATAGGCGCCGCACTTGGGGCAGGCTTCCAGCTCGGCCGCGGTCTTGCGCGTGGTCTGGCGGCCGGCGGCCATGCTGGCCTGTTCCTGCCGCGCCAGGCGGGCCTTGATCTGCTCCAGCTCGGCACGCTGCTTCTTCATGCGCCCGGCATAGCCGAAGCCATAGAGCACGGCGACGATCACCAGGATCAGTACCAGCAGCTTGCCGGCCGAAAGTCCGAACACGCGCGCCTCTCCCCTAGAGTCCGAAGCGCGACCAGAGGAAGCGCTCCTCGATCGCCGCCAGCAGGCCGGCCCCCAGCAGGGCCAGACGCTCCTCCCCCTCGTCAGCGCGGCTGCCGCCGCCCATCAGGCCGCGCAGGAAGGACTTCTTGCGCTCCAGCGGCATGGGCCGGACCTTCTGGCCGAAGCGCTCCTTCAGCACCGTGCGCAGGTCGCCGACGGAGTCCGCCAGGCCCAAGGCCACGGCCTGCTCGCCGGTCCAGAAGGCGCCGCTGAAGAGCTCCGCCTCCGGCCCGCGCAGGCGCAGGCCGCGCCGCTCCTTGACCCAGGCGATGAAGCGCTGGTGGATCTGCCCCTGCAGCGCCTTCAGGTGCTCCACCTCCTCCGGCCTCTCCGGGCGGAAGGCGTCGAGCATGCCCTTCTTGGCGCCAGCGGTATGCACGCGCCGCTCCACGCCGATCTTCTTCATCAGCTCGGGAAAACCGAAGCTGGCGGAGATCACGCCGATGGAGCCGACGATGGAGCTGCCGTCGACCACGATCTCGTCGGCGGCGCAGGCCAGCCAGTAGCCGCCGGAGGCCGCGACGTCCTCGACGAAGGCGATGACCGGCAGGTTCTTCTCGCGCGAGAGCTGGCGGATGCGCCTTGCGATCAGCGAGGACTGCACGGCCGAGCCGCCGGGCGAGTTGATCACCAGCGCCACGGCCTTGGCACCAGGCCAGGCAAAGGCGCGCTTCAGGGTCGGCGCCAGGCGCTGCAGCGCCAGGCTGCTGCGCAGCGGACTCGACCCCGGCGTCAGGATACCCGCCAGGCGCACAACCGGGACCACCGCCGGCGTGGGGAGGATCTTCAGACGCTGGAGCAGGCGAGCGAGGCCCATGTCATGTGCTTGCCACGCCTGAGGCCCCCAGGTCCAGGGCCGCGGCGTCGCGCAGGATGGCCTCGGCCTCGGCGGTGTAGCGCTGGCCGGGGCCGTGCAGAGTCAATCCAGGCAGCAGCCGCCCCGGCGCCCGGCTGTCCCTGGTCGCCGCCACCAGCACCCGCTTGGCCGCCCGACCCTGGCGCGGCCAGAGCGGACAGACCGTGATGGCGCCGACCCGCCCGGCCAGTGACGCCAGCACGTCTGCCAGGCGGTCGGCGCGTTGCACCAGCGTCAGGCGCCCTTTCGGCTCCAGCAGGCCGAGGGCGACACGTACCCAGCCGGCCAGGTCCAGGCTGCTCTCCAGGTGCGCGAGGCCCCGGCTGGCGCTGCGCGACCGCGACCCCCGGCCCGCCGCGAGAAAGGGCGGATTGCTCAGCACCGCGGCGAAGCGCGCGCCGGCCAGCGCCTCCGGATCGGCGGCATCGCCCGTCACGACGCGAAAGCGCTCGGCGACGCCATTCAGCGAGGCATTCTCAATCGCCAGGGCCGCGAGCTCCGGCTGCAGCTCCAGCCCTGTGACGGTGAGGTCGGGCCGGCGCGCCAGCAGGCAGAGCGCGGCCCCGCCGACGCCGCAGCCCAGGTCCAGCACGCCGGCGCCGCGTGGCGGCTCGACCGCCGCGGCCAGCAGCACCGCGTCGATGGCGACGCGATAGCCCTCGGCCGGCTGCAGCAGACGCACCCGGCCGCCCAGCAGAGTGTCCGCGCTGGTGCCTGCCCGGCTCATACCCGCCCGGCTCATACCCGCTTCGTCGCAGCAGCTTGACCGGCCATCTTTGCCCCCTATGCTCAGGCCCGAGCGGCAAACATTCCGCGAGGGGAAAAGCATCTTGGTTCTGGCCGCCGGCCTCAAGTCCGTCGACGCGACCGCGAGCGAGCCCAGTGGGCTCGACCGCCTGCTCGCGCTGCTGGGCGATGACCTGAAGCAGGTGAACCGCCTGATCGTCGAGAAGATGCATTCCGACGTGGCGCTGATCCCGCAGCTCGCCGGCCATATCGTCGCCGCCGGCGGCAAGCGCATGCGTCCGCTGCTGACCCTCGCCGCCGCCCGCCTCTGCGGCTACCAGGGCACGCGCCAGCATGCCCTGGCGGCCTGCGTCGAATTCATCCACACCGCCACCCTGCTGCACGACGACGTGGTCGACGAGAGCGCGCTGCGCCGCGGCCGCGCCACCGCCAATGCGGTCTGGGGCAACAAGGCCAGCGTGCTGGTGGGCGACTTCCTGTTCAGCCGCGCCTTCCAGCTGATGACCGCGGACGGCTCGCTAGCGGTGCTGAAGATCCTTTCCGACGCCTCGGCGGTGATCGCCGAGGGCGAGGTGCAGCAGCTCCTCACCGCCAACGACATCGAGACCACGGTCGAGGCCTATCTCTCGGTGATCGGCGCCAAGACCGCCGCGCTCTTCGCCGCCGCCGCCCGCATCGGCGCCGTGGTGGCCGACCGCCCCGCCGCCGACGAGGAGGCGCTGCGGGTCTATGGCCAGGCCCTCGGCATGGCCTTCCAGCTGATCGACGACCTGCTGGACTACACCGCGCGCGAGGCCGATCTCGGCAAGTCGATCGGCGACGACTTCCGCGACGGCAAGCTGACCCTGCCGGTGGTGCTCGCCATCGCCCGCGGCTCCGCCGATGAGCGTGCCTTCTGGCGCCGCTGCCTGGAGGACCAGGACCAGCAGGACGGCGACCTGGAGCGCGCCATCGCCCTCTGCGAGCGCCACGGCACCCTGGCCGAGACCCTGGCCCTGGCCGGGCGCTACCGCGACGAGGCCCTGGCCGCCCTGCACCGCTTCCCGCAGGGTCCGATCCGCCAGGCCATGGAAGAGGTCGCCCGCTTCACCGTCGACCGCGGCTACTGAGTTCCGTCGCCAAAGCAAAAGCGCCGGCCGCCCATCGGGCGCCGGCGCTTTCCTGCTGGTCCGCAGTGCTGGTCGGGGAAAGAGGATTTGAACCTCCGGCCCCTACGTCCCGAACGTAGTGCTCTACCAGGCTGAGCTATTCCCCGTCAGACGGGCCAGCAGTTCGGGCGGGGGTGTATAGCCGCTCCGCCACGGCTTGGCAACAGCCCGGAGAAGGCGCGCGCAGCCTAGCGTTTCGGCCGCGACCGGGGCTTCTCCAGCGCCGCCGCGATGGCACGAATCTGCCCGGCGACCGAGACCTGCAGGGTCGAGGTGACCTCGAGCTGGCGGTCCTCCAGCACGTCGCGCCCGGGGTAGCGGCGGCGCCAGTCGCCGACCACGCGGTCGCGCGCCTGGATCAGTGCCACGATCTGCGGCCGGAACAGGCGCACGCAGGCGCCGATCCAGCGGTTGGTGACATAGGAGGGGCGCGCCAGCCGCACCGCGAAGTCGTCGAGCAGCGCCAGGGCCTCCTCGGCCGGATACCAGGTCTCGCCCGTGACCCAGCGGTTCACGGTGAAGAGGCGGAAGGGCACGCCCTCGGCATTCATCGAGATCGCGACGAGGTGGCACAGCAGGTCACGGCCGGGCCCGGGCGCCGGCTGCCCGCGCGGCCGCAGCTTCGGGCGGACGAAGGCATGGAAGTGGCCGTGCTCGTCGGCGAAGCGCTCCTCGGCGGCGTGCGCGTGGTAATAGTACTGCGCGCCCGTCTCGGCATCGTGCACGTCGCCGGTCGGATAGTGGTCCCACTCGTAGAACGTCGGCTCCAGGCGCAGCAGCTCGCCGACCACGTTGTCGCCGGTCTTGGCCAGCACGCGCTGGATCTCGGCAACCTCCTCGCCGGCCTCGGCCAGGCGCAGCAGCTCGCCGCGCGGCAGGCGCGCCAGCTCGACCGGCTCCACGACCTGCGCGAAGCGGGCGAGCTTGCGGACCATCAGCCGGCGCCGCTCATCGCCAGCCGCGCTCCTGGTAGTAGCGCAGCGCGCCGGGGTGCAGCGGCACCGTGGCCAGGCCCGGGCCGCTCATGGTCTGCGCGCTCAGCAGCGCCAGGGTGGGGTGCTGTGCCTTGAGGTCGTCCAGCCCCTCGTAGACCGCCTTGACGATCTGGTAGGCCGCCTCGTCCGACAGCGCGGTCGTGGCGACCAGGGTCGAGACGAGGCCGTAGCCGGCGACGTCGTTGCCGGTGGAGGCATAGGCTCCGGCCGGGATCGTCGCCTTCACCAGGTAAGGCCAGGTGGTGACCATGCGGTCGATGGCCTCGTCCTGCAGGTCGACCAGGATGGCGCCGCAGAGGTCCACCGCCTCGGCGATGGCGCCATTGGGGTGCGCCACCGGCAGCAGGAAGGCATCGATCTGGCCGCCGCAGATCGCCTGTGCCTGCTGCTCCACCGGCAGCTCCAGCAGGGTCACGGCGCTCTCGATGCCCAGCGCCTGCAGCAGGCTGCGCCCGGCGTCGTTGATGCCGCTGCCGGCGGGACCGATCGAGACGCGCTTGCCGGCCAGGTCGGTGATCGCCAGCACGCCGCTCTTGGCGCCGGCCACCAGCGTCATCACCTGCGGCTGCAGCAGCAGCAGGCTGCGCAGCTCGACGAAGGGCGGCTGGCGCTCGATGGTCGAGCCCGCGGCGGCATGGAAGGCCCAGTCGGACTGCACCACGGCCAGCTCCAGCTTGCCTTCGCGCAGGCGCTGCAGGTTGTCGGCCGAGCCCTCGGTCTCCTCCACCAGGCAGCGCAGGCCGCTTACTGCCTGACGGTGATTGACCTCGCGGCAGAGGGCGCCGGCTGCGGGATAGAAGGTGCCGGCCACAGGCGCTGCGCCGATCACCACTTCCTGCAGTTCCAGCGGGCCGTCGGGCGCCGGTGCCGGGCCAGGAGTCGGAGCCGGCGTTGCCGACGCCGTGGATGGTGCCGGCTCGGCCGTGGCAGGTGCCGTCGGCTTTTCCGGCGGCGGGACCGTCTCGCCTGCCGCCCAAGCCGCACCCGCACCCAGGACTGCCAGCAGCAGCCCGCACCCGATCCGTCCTGCCAAAGCCGTCATGTGTTGCTCGCCACGTCCTCGCCGTTGAACAGTCGCCGCGCCTCCGCCGCCGTTGCTGGCCGACGGCCCTGCAGCGCCAACGACCGCGCCAGGACCCGGATCAGGGCCGCGTTGTCCGGCGCCGGAGAGCCGTCCGGCAGCAACAGGTTGTTCTCGAAGCCGAGCCGGACCTGCCCGCCGAGCAGCGCGGCGGTCAGGCCAGCCGCGCCCTCCTGCGCGCCGAAGGCACAGACCATCCAGGGAAACTGTGGCCGGTTCGCGGCCAGGAAGGGCAGCAGGTCGCTCGGCTGCGAACGCTGGCCCGGCGTGTAGCGCCCCAGGACGAAGAGCACCGGCGGCCGCTGCCAGAGCACCACGCCCTGCTCGATCAGGGCGATGAGGCGCGTCACCTCGGCCGGCTCGTAGAGGATGAACTGCGGCAGGATCCCTTCTTCCGCCGCCCAGGCGAGGAAGCCCGCTGCCTCGGCCTCGTCGCCGGGCGGGATGATCTCGCGCAGCGCCAGGCTCATGGCCGCCGGCCTCAGCGCCCGCATGTGGGCGCGCTGCTCGGCCGGCCGATAGACGCCGGCCGCCTCGCTGGTCGCCTGCACGATCAGCCGCTCGCCGACCGCCTCGGCGACGGCGGCCAGCGCCGGACGATAGTGCCGCTCCTCCAGGCTGTGGCGGCCCTGCTCGTCGCGCACATGCAGGTGGATCATCGCCGCGCCGGCGTCGGCCGCCGCGCGCGCGGTCTCCGCCAGCTCGGCCGGCGTGATGGGCAGCGCCGCGTGGTCGTCCTTGCCGCGCTTGGCACCGTTCGGCGCCACCGCGATGACGACGGGCGGCAGGGCGCTCACGCCAGCACCCGGTCGAGGGCCGTGCCGAGGCGCTCGACCGTCAGGTCGATCTCGGACTCGCTGCAGATATAAGGCGGCGCCAGCAGCACATGGTCGCCGGCCTTGCCATCGACCGTTCCGCCGGAGGGATAGCAGAGCAGTCCCTCCTCCAGGGCGGTCGCCTTCAGCCGGCCATTGATCCGGCGCGCCGGATCGAAGGGCCTTTTGCTGGCCCGGTCCTCGACCAGTTCCAGACCGACGAAGAGGCCACGCCCGCGGATGTCGCCGACGTGGTGATGGTTGCCGAAACGCTCCTGCAGGCCGTCTCGCAGGCGCCGTCCCAGGACCTGCACGCGCTCGATCAGGCCCTCGCGCTCGAAGACCTCCTGCACCGCCAGCGCGCCGGCGCAGGCCGCCGCGTGGCCGACATAGGTGAAGCCGTGCTGGAAGGCGCCGCTGCCGGCAGCCATGACCTGGCGGATGCGCTCGTGGATCAGCACGGCGCCGATCGGCTGGTAGCCGGCGCCCAGGCCCTTGGCCGTGGTCAGCAGGTCCGGCACCACGCCGTCCTCGGCGCAGGCATAGAGGTGCCCGGTGCGGCCCATGCCGCACATGACCTCGTCCAGGATCAGCAGCACGCCGTGCCGGTCGCAGATCGCGCGGATGCGCTTCAGGTAGCCGGCCACCGCCGGCGCCGCGCCGAGCGAGGCGCCGACCACCGGCTCCATGATGAAGGCCGCGACGCTCTCCGGCCCCAGGCGCCGGATCTCGGCTTCCAGCGCGTCGGCCGCGCGCAGGCCATAGGCCTCCTCGGTCTCGTCCGGACGCCGGTTGCGATAGACGTAGCAGGGTTCGATGTGGCTGACGTTCGGCAGCAGGATCGGCTCGTAGAGCGCGCGGCGCGCCATGTTGCCGCCGACCGACAGCGCCCCCAGCGAATTGCCGTGATAGCTCTGCAGGCGGGCGATGAAGTGCCGGCGCTGCGGCTCGCCCTTCTCGACGTGGTACTGCCGCGCCAGCTTCAGCGCCGTCTCCGTCGCCTCCGAGCCGCCGCTGGTGAAGAAGACCGAGGTCAGGCCCTGGGGCGCGCCGGCCACCAGCTTGTCGGCCAGGCGCTCGGCCGGCTCGCTGGTGAAGAACGAGGTGTGGGTATAGGGCAGCCGGCGCAGCTGCGCCTCGATGGCGGCGATCACCGCCGGATGGCTGTGGCCCAGGCAGGAGACGCCGGCGCCCCCGGAGGCGTCGAGATAGCGCTTGCCGGCGGCGTCGATCAGCCAGGGGCCCTCGCCCTTGACCGCGGTAGCGGGGACCTGGGCGAGCGAACGGTGGAAGATGTGGCTCATGCGGCCTCCCCTTTACACCCGGCCGCCGGGCCGCGCCAACCCGCCCGTGTCCTCTTTGGCCGCGTCCTTCTGCCCGGGCGCGACCGTCGCGCCTTCCCCTGCCTGCCGATCCCCCCTAGTGTCCGGCCAGAGCCTTCGATCGGGGATTCCATGGACCTGAAGCAGCACATCCGCGGCGTGCCGGACTTTCCCAAGCCCGGCATCCTCTTCTACGACATCTCGACCCTGATCGCGCATGCCGAGGCCTGGCAGCACGCGGTCGACCGTCTGGCCGAGGCCGTGGCGCCGCACAAGCCGGACCTGCTGGCCGGTATCGAGTCGCGCGGCTTCCTGGTGACCGCGCCGCTGGCCTATCGCCTGGGCCTGGGCTTCATCATGCTGCGCAAGAAGGGCAAGCTGCCCGGCGCGACCATTCCCTACACCTATGACCTGGAGTACGGGACCGACACGCTGGAGGTCCAGGCCGGCGCCGTGCAGCCCGGCCAGCGCGTCGTGCTGCTCGACGACCTGCTGGCCACCGGCGGCACCATGCAGGCGGCGATCGCGCTGATCCGCAAGGTCGGTGGCACTGTCCCTGCCTGCGCCTGCCTGATCGAGCTCTCCTTCCTCGCCGGCCGCGGCCGCCTCGACGTGCCCTGCACCAGCCTGCTGTCCTACGACTCCTAGGGCGCGGCGGGGGCGAACCTCTGCGCGAAGGCCAGCAGCGCGCGGTCACGGCCACGCGGCGCGATCAGCGACAGGCCGACCGGCGCGCTCTCCACTCGCCCCAGCGGGATCGAGACCTGCGGCAACCCGGACAGGCCGGCGATGGCGGTCAGGCTCAGCACCTGCAGCCGCCAGGCGCGGAGCTGGTCGTCCGGCGTGTTGGCAAAGGGCGCCGCGCCGGGCGCACTGGGAATCGCCAGCAGGCCGTCGTCGCCCAGCAGCGACTCCAGCTGCCTGGTGAAGGCCGGACGCTGCTTCTGCGCCGCTTCCGCCTCGGACTCGGGGAAGCTCGCCACCCAGTCGAAGCGCTCCTGGATCTCCGGCCCCAGGCGTGGCTTGTTGGCGAAGACCCAGGGACCGACCGAGCGCCGGATCTCCCAGGCCTGGATGGCACGGAAGCGCAGCATCCAGGCCTCCAGCCCGCCGCCGGGCTCGCCCACGACGACGCGCTCGGCGGGCGCCAGGCGCTGCTCCAGCCGCGTCACCTCGGGCGCCAGCACCTCGCGCACGTCGGGCCAGGCCAGGGCCCAGGCGTCCTCGGCCAGCAGCAGACGCTTGAAATCCGGGCCCGGCCGGTCGGGCGGCAGCAACGCCGCGCCCGCGCGACCCAGCATGGCGCCGTCGCGCGCGAACCAGCCGACCGTGTCATAGCTCGGTGCCAGGCTCATCACCCCGTCCAGCGGGATGGCGCCGTGCGTCGGGCGCAGGCCCCAGAGCCCGCAGAACGAGGCCGGCACGCGCACCGATCCGCCGGTGTCGCTGCCCAGCGCGATGTCGACCAGCCCGCCGGCCACGGCCGAGGCCGAGCCGCAGGAGGAGCCGCCGCAGACCCGCCCCGGCGCGTTGCTGTTGGTCGGCGTGCCGTAGTGGAAGTTCTGGCCGTTCAGGCTGTAGGCGAACTCGTCGGTGATGACCTTGGCGGTCAGGCGCGCGCCCGCCGCCAGCAACTTCGCCACCGCCCAGGCATGGGCCTTGGCGGGGCCATGCGCCTTCTGCCAGTCGGGATTGCCGCAGCCGGTGACGAAGCCCTCGACGTCGAAGATGTCCTTGGCGGCGAAGGTCACGCCAGCCAGCGGCCCCACGGCGCTGCCGGCGATGTCGGGCTGCGGTCCGGGCACCAGCGCGCCCAGCGAGTCGGCGGACGGAGTCATGTCTTCTCCCTTGGTCAGGCGCGCGAGGCTACCCCCTGCCCTCGACAGCTCCAAGCCCGCATGCCTCAATGCCCTGCGCCAGCCAAGGGGGTCCCATGTCCGACGAACTCTGCCTGCTCTCCGCCACCCAGCTGCTGCATGGCTATCGCCTGAAGCGCTTCTCGCCGCTGGAGGTGGCCGAGGCGATCCTGCAGCGCATCGACCGCCTCGACCCCAAGCTCAACGCCCTCTGCCTGCGCGACGACGATGCGGTGCGCAAGGCCGCGCGCGCTTCCAGCGACCGCTGGGCCAAGGGCAGCCCCGAGGGACGCCTGGACGGCGTGCCGACGACGATAAAGGACCTGCTGCTGACCAAGGGCTGGCCGACCCTGCGCGGCTCGACCCTGGTCGACCGCGACCAGCCCTGGGGCGAGGACGCGCCCTCGGTCGCCAATCTGCGCGCCGAGAACGCGCTCTTCCTCGGCAAGACCACGACGCCGGAGTTCGGCTGGAAGGGCGTCACCGATTCGAAGCTCACCGGCATCACGCGCAACCCCTGGAACCTCGAGCGCACGCCCGGCGGCTCTTCCGGCGGCGCCGCGGCGGCCTGCGCCGCCGGCCTCGGCGCGCTGCACTATGGCACCGACGGCGGCGGCTCGATCCGCATCCCGGCCGGCTTCAGCGGCATCTTCGGCATCAAGCCCTCCTTCGGCCGCGTGCCGGCCTATCCGGCCAGTCCCTTCGGCACGGTGGCGCACGTCGGGCCCATGACCCGCACCGTGGCCGACGCCGCGCTGATGCTGACGGTGATGTCGAAGCCGGACATCCGCGACTGGTACCAGTTCCCGCATCCCTGCGACGACTTCCGCCAGGACCTGGAGCCGCGCCTCGCCGGCCTGCGCGTCGCCTTTGCGCCCACCCTGAATGGCCAGCCGGTGCAGCCCGAGGTCGCGCGCCTGGTCGAGGCCGCGGCCCTGCGCTTCCGCGAGCTCGGCGCGACCGTCGTCGAGGCGACGCCGAAGATCCCCGACTGCGGCCCGATCTTCCGCATCCTCTGGTTCGTCGGCGCGGCGCACTTCCTCTCCGCCTTCACGCCCGAGCAACGCCAGCGGATCGATCCCGGCCTGCAGCGCGCCGCCGAGGAGGGTGCGAAGGTGCAGCTCTTCGACTACATCGCCACCATGAAGGCGCGCGAGAGCCTGGGCGCGGCCCTGAAGCGCTTCCACGCCGACTACGACCTGCTGCTGCTGCCGACGCTGCCGATCGTCGCCTTCGAGGCCGGGCAGGAACGCCCGCCGGGCCAGGACGGCTGGACCGACTGGACGCCCTTCTCCTACCCCTTCAACCTCTCGCAGCAGCCGGCCGCGACCGTTCCTTGCGGCCTCACGAGCGATGGCCTGCCGGCGGGCCTGCAGATCGTCGGCCCGCCGCACCGCGACGACCTGGTGCTGAAGGCGGCCCACGCCTACGAGATGCTGGTCGGCGGCTTTCCGGTGCCGCCGATGGCGAAGGCTCGGTAGACAGATCGTCGAGGATCGGACAGTCCGGCCGGCCGTCGCCGTGGCAGGCGTGGACCAGGTGCAGCAGCGTCCGCCGCATGGCCTCCAGCTCGGCAATGCGCAGCGCCAGGCTCGCCACCTGCTCCTCCGCCAGTGCGCGAACCTCGCTGCTCGAGCGCGCCCGGTCGCGCCAGAGGTCGAGCAGCTGGCGGATGCTCTCCACCGGGAATCCCAGGTCCCGCGCGCGGCGGATGAAGCGCAGCGTGTTGACCTCGGCCTCGCCGTAGGTGCGATAGCCGCTGTCGGTGCGGCTCGCCGCCGGCATCAGCCCGATGGACTCGTAGTAGCGGATCATCTTGGCCGAGACGCCCGAGGCAGCGGCGGCCTGCCCGATGTTCATCGCTGCACTCATCGCACCCCTCCCCGCCAGCGCCGCAGCAGCAGCGCATTGCCGACCACGCTGACGCTGGACAGCGCCATGGCCGCGCCGGCCAGCACCGGGGTCAGCAATCCGACGGCGGCCAGCGGAATGCCGATCACGTTGTAGAGGAAGGCCCACGCCAGGTTGCCGCGGATCTTCGCCCAGGTGGCGCGTGACAGATCGATGGCATCGCGCACACGGCGCGGGTCGCCGCTCATCAAGGTGACCCCGGCGGTCTCCATCGCCACCGCGCTGCCACCACCCATGGCAATACCGACGTCAGCCGCCGCCAAGGCCGGTGCGTCATTGACGCCGTCGCCGACCATGACGACGACGCGCCCCGCACCCTTCAGACGCTCGACCGTCGCCGCCTTGTCGGCCGGCAGCACCTCTGCCTCGACGCGGCCGATGCCAAGGGCATGGCCCAGCGCCTCCGCCGCACCGCGGCTGTCGCCGCTGATCAGCACCGTCTCGATGCCGGCCGCGCCCAGACCAGCGACGGCATCGGCCGAGCCGGGCTTGGCCCGGTCACCGAAGGCCACCAGGCCCAGGGCGCGCGCCGGTTCCGCCAACTCGATCAGCAGCGAGACGCTCTTGCCCTCGCCGGCCAGCCGCTTCGCTTCGTCTGGCCAGGCGAGGCCGGCCTCGGTCGCGAGGCGCGCATTGCCGAGCCACAGCCGGCGCCCCTCCAGCTCCGCCTCGACGCCGCGGCCCGGCAGGTCGCGGAACGCGGCCGCCTTGGGCAGCGTCATGCCCTTGGCCCGGCGGCGCAGCGCCTCGGCCAGGGGATGCGCGCTGCCGGCCTGCAGCGCGGCCGCGTCACGCAGCAGGGCCTCCTCGCCCATCGCCGCCAGCGGTACCAGGTCGCTGACCTCGGGTCGGCCCTCGGTCAGCGTCCCGGTCTTGTCAAAGGCCACCAGCGTCGCGCGCCGTGCCTCCTCCAGCGCCGCGGCATCCTTGAACAGGATGCCGTTGCGCGCGCCAACGCCGGTGCCGACCATCAGGGCCGTGGGCGTCGCCAGCCCCAGCGCGCAGGGACAGGCGATGACCAGCACGGCGACGGCGTGCAGCAGCGCCGCCTCGAAGTCCGCGCCGCTGAGCAGCCAGGCCGCAAGCGTCACGGCTGCGATGCCCAGCACCACCGGCACGAAGACTGCGGCGACGCGGTCGACCAGCGCCTGCACCGGCGGCTTGCTGGCCTGCGCGCTCTCGACCAGCCGCAGGATGCGCTGCAACAGCGTCTCGGCGCCGACCGCCGTCACCTCGACGACGATCAGGCCGTCGCGGTCGATCGCTCCGCCGGGCAGCGTGTCGCCGACGGTCTTCTCGACCGGCAGGCTCTCGCCGGTCAGCAGCGAGAGATCCAGCGCCGCGCGCCCCTCGAGGATGCGGCCGTCCAGCGGCACGCGCTCGCCGGCCCGCACGACGAGCTGCTCGCCGACCTTCACCTCCTCGATCGCGACCTCGCGCTCCTGGCCGCCGCGCCGCACCCTGGCGCGCGCCGGCTGCAGCGCCGCCAGCGCGGCGATGGCCTGGGTCGTCTGGCGCTTGGCGCGCCCCTCCAGCCACTTGCCCAGCAGCACGAAAGCGACGATGACGGCCGAGGCCTCGAAGTAGAGATGCGGCGTCACGCCTGCCGGCGTGGTCGCCAGCAGCCAGGTGGAGAGGCCCCAGCCGGCGGTGGTGCCGAGGGCCACCAGCAGGTCCATGTTGCCGCTGCGGGCCTTCACCGCCTTCCAGGCGGCGCGGTAGAAGCGGAACCCCAGGCCGAACTGCACCGGCGTCGCCAGCGCGAACTGCAGCCAGCCCGGCAACATCACGTGCTGGCCCCAGAGAGCCGGCACCATGGTCACGACAAGCGGCAGCGACAGCAGGCCCGCGGCCAGCACCGCCCAGAGCTCGCGCCGCGCCCGCCGCGCCTTGGCTGCCTCACCGGGCTGCGCGGCAGCCGGTACCCGCGGCCTGGCGCCATATCCGGCCGCTTCGACCGCCTCGACCAGCGCGGCATCGCTGGCAGCCCCGGCCAGGCGGACTACCTCGGCGCCCTCGCTGGCCAGGTTCACCTGCGCCGATACGACGCCCGGCACGGCCGAGAGCGCCTTCTCGACCCGCGCCACGCAGGAGGCACAGGTCATGCCCTCGATCGCCAGGCGCCGCGTCTCGTGCGCCACGCCATAGCCGGCGCCGGTCACGGCGGCCTCGACCGCCGCGGCACTGGCCGGCGCGGAGAGCTCGACGTGCGCTCGCTCGCTGGCCAGATTGACGCTGGCAGCGGCAACCCCCGGAACGGCCTTGATCGCCTTCTCCACCCGACCGGCGCAACCGGCACAGGTCATGCCCTCGATGGCGAAGTCGAGGGTCGTCGGGTCGGTCTGGATACCCATGGCAAACTCTCCAATCGCTGGAAGCTTGCCCCCTCATATGGACCTTCCCACGCTGGGACGGTCAAGAGGCCAACGCAAACAAAAACGCCGGCCGCGGGGGGATCCGTGCGGCCGGCGTTCCTGTCCCCTGGCGGGACGGACTCGGAAAGAGGCTATGCGGCTTCCGAGTCGGCGCGGTTCTTGGTGATGTAGGCGCGGGCGCAGTGCTCGGCGCAGTAGCTTTTGCCTGGCACGACTTCCGCGTTGCAGAAGTGGAAGTCGTTGGCGCCCGGATCGCCGATCGGCCAGAGGCAGGACTTGATGCCCCGCGCCGCGGCGCGGCGGGTCGGCCCGGCGTTCTGCTGCTGCGCGCGTGGTGTCGGCAGCGTCGGCCGCTCCGCCGGTGCGCGCTCGACGACGCGCTCCAGGCTGGGCGGGGGCGCTACCCGGGGGTGCGGCGCCCCCAGCGGCTTCGGCAGCACGGCCATGCGGCGCACCGGCGGGCGGGCACCCTTGCGGATCGGCGAGGGACGGGCCGGCAGCTTCAGGCGATGCGCCTTGCCGACGACCGCGTTCTTCGATACGCCGAGCTGCTTGCCGATGGCCGAGGCCGAAAGGCCCTGGTCCCAGAGCTTGCGGAGCTGGTCGATACGCTCGTCCGTCCAGGTGACGATGTCGGTTGCTTGCGGGTCCATCATGCTGCGGGCCTCCAAACCCAGGCCGAAGACGAAGACAGGCTCTGAAACGAACCGCTTCCCCCCAAGTCCCCAACTACCCCTAGTGGGTATCCCCATATATTGGGAGGGCCTTGACTGGTGCCAACAATATCCTGGGGGTCTATAGGAGTCGAGTCTGGGTCGTTCCAGTCTTGTGGATAAGCAGACGGGCCTCTGCTAAACAGCCGCCCGCTTGCAAGGAATGCGCCCATGGCCCTGAACCGCGTCACGTCCGAAGACCGCTCCCGCCTGCTGGCCGCCGTCGGCGCCATGGCGCTGGTGGTTGCCGCCTCCAACTGGCTGGTGCAGTTCGCCATCAACGACTGGCTGACCTGGGGCGCCTTCACCTTCCCCTTCGCCTTCCTGGTCACCGATCTGACCAATCGCGCCTATGGCCCGCGGCGCGCGCGCCAGGTCGTGGCCGTCGGCTTCGTCATCGCCGTCGCCTTGTCGCTGACCCTGGCGCCCTGGCGCATCGCCGCCGCATCGGGCGGCGCCTTCCTGATCGGGCAGCTTCTGGACGTGTCGATTTTCAACCGCCTGCGCCGCAGTTCCTGGTGGCTCGCCCCCTTCATCTCCTCCGCCCTGGCCTCGGTACTGGACACCGCCATCTTCTGGACCGGCGCCTTCGCCGGCCAGGGGCTGCCCTGGATCACCTGGGCGCTGGGCGACCTGGCGGTGAAGCTTGCCATGGCCGTCCTGCTGCTTGCCCCCTTCCGCCTGCTGATGCGGGTCTACGCGCCGCTGCCGGCGCGCTGACCCATCCGGCGCGAAGAGACAAATCCCCGCCGCTCTTGCACCGCCGCCGCTCTTGGGCGGAAGCTAGATCAGGGCCGCCGGCCAGAGCGGCCGTGGACCCTGGTAGGTGGGAGTGGCGTCATGCAGATCGTCATCGACCGTGCGGATTTCCGTCGTCTGTCGCCGGCCACGCAGCGCGAGCTGCTCGAGGCCCTGACCGGCAGGGCGGCGGAGGCGGCGCCGAAGAAGGCGGAGGCCAAGGGCCTGCGCTGGCGCGTGCCCTACGAGCTCTCGGCCGAGCTCGCGCAGCGCCTGGTCGCCAAGCTGGGCGAGAAGCAGATCGCCCTGCTGCGCCTCTTCGCCCGCAAGGACGGCCGCGTCGGCATGAAGGAGATCCAGAAGCTCACAGGCGCCGCCGACCTGCGCGAGATGAGCGAGCTGCAGCAGGACATCACCCGCCGCCTGCGCCACCTGATCGACGACCCCGAGAAGAAGGCCGCGCTGATCCACTGGGACTTCGACGCCACCAAGTGGGACGAGGGCCAGACCCAGATCGTCGACGGCGTCTACTACGTCAGCCCCGGCACGGCCAAGGCGCTGGCCGGCGTGCTCGGCAACGGCAAGAAGCGCAAGTAGGGTCGCCCCTCAGACCAGCACCTGGCGCACCGTCTGGCCCTCGGCCAGGCGGTCGAAGGCGGCGTTGAGGCCGGCGTGCTCGACGCGCTCTGACAGCAGGCGATCGACCGGCAGGCGCCCGCCCTTGAACAGCCCGACGTAGCGCGGCAGGTCGCGCAGCGGCACGCAGGAACCGATGTAGCTGCCCTTCAGCGTGCGCTCCTCGCCCACCAGGCTGACCTGCTGGATCGAGAGGCTCTTCGAGGGATGCGCCAGGCCGGCGGTCACCGTGGTGCCGCCGCGCCGGGTGATCTTGTAGGCCAGTTCCAGCGCCGGGACCGAGCCCGCCATCTCGAAGGCGAAGTCGACGCCCCCGCCGGTCGCGGCCTTCACCTGCTCGATGATGTCCGGCGCCTTGGCATCGAAGGCGTGGCTGGCGCCGAGCTGACGAGCGAGTTCGAGCTTCTGCGGCACCAGGTCGAGCGCCACCACCGGCGTCGCGCCGACCAGCAGCGCGCCCAGCAGCGCGTTGAGGCCGACGCCGCCGAGGCCGATGACCGCGACGCTGGCGCCGGGCCCGACCCGCGCCGTGTTCAGAACCGCGCCGACGCCGGTCAGCACGGCGCAGCCGAAGAGCGCCGCCTGCTCCAGCGGCACGGTGGGGTCGACCTTCACCAGCGAGCGGCGCGAGGTGACGGTGTAGCGCGAGAAGGCGCTGACGCCCATGTGGTGGTTGACCGGCTGCCCTTTCAGGCTGAGTGGCCGCCGGCCGGACAGCAGCGTGCCCTGCCCGTTCGCCGCCGCCGCCTTCTCGCACAGCGCCGGGCGCCCCTCGGCGCAGGGCAGGCAGTGGCCGCAGGAGGGCACGAAGGTCATGACGACATGGTCGCCGTCCTTCAGGTCGTCGACGCCGCGGCCGACCTCGCGCACGATGCCGGCGGCCTCGTGGCCGATCGCCATGGGCAGCGGCCGGGGCCGTGCGCCGTCGATCACCGAAAGGTCGGAGTGACAGAGGCCGGCGGCCTTCACCTCGACCAGCACCTCGCCCTCGCCTGGCCCTTCGAGGTCCAGTTCCTCGATCTTCAGCGGCTGGCTTTCGGCATAGGGGCGCGGCAGGCCCATCTCGTAGAGCACGGCGGCGGTGGTCTTCATGCTTGGCTCCTCCCCAGAGGCGGCGACACTAGCCAAGCCCCTCCGGCGGCACCAGCGCCCGCGTCGCCGCGGCGATCACGCCCTCCTCGTCGGCTGGAACCACCAGCAGCGCGACGCGGCTGCCGGGCGCGGCGATCGAGGGCGCATGGCGTGCGTTCGCTGCCGGGTCGAGCTCGGCGCCGAGCCATCCGAAGCCCGCGGCCACCTCGGCCCGCAGCGCCGCGTCGTGCTCGCCGATGCCGCCGGTGAAAACGATGCCGTCAAGGCCGCCGAGCACCGCGGCCATGGCCCCGATCTCCCGCCGCACGCGGTGCGCATAGAGCGCCCGCGCCTCGGCCGCGCGCGGGTCCTGGCTGGCCGCCAGCGCCCGCATGTCCGCCGTGATGCCCGAAACGCCGAGCAGGCCGCAGCGATTGTAGAGCAGGTCGGTCAGGCTGGCCGCGTCATGGCCTTCGGCCGTCAGCAGGTGCAGCAGCACGCCGGGGTCCAACGCACCAGGGCGCGACGCCATCGGCAGGCCGTCGAGCGCGGTGAAGCCCATCGTCGTCTCGACCGAGCGTCCGGCCAGCAGCGCGCAGAGCGAGGAACCGGCGCCCAGGTGCGCCGCGACTACGCGGCCAGCGGCCAGCGCCGGCGCGTGCGACGCCAGGTGCTCGGCCAGGTGCTGGTAGGAAAGGCCGTGGAACCCATAGCGCCGGATGCCCTTGTCATGCAGCGCGCGCGGAATGGCGAAGCGGTCGACCTCCGGCGCATGGCCGCGGTGGAAGGCCGTGTCGAAACAGGCGACCTGCGGCAGTGCCGGTCGCCGCGCCGCCACGTCGCGGATACCGGCGAGGTTGTGGGGCTGGTGCAGCGGCGCCAGGGCCGACAGGCTGTCGAGCTCGGCGAGGATCTCGTCGTCGATCAGCACCGGCGCCGCGTGGTTCAGCCCGCCATGCACCACGCGGTGGCCGGCGGCGATCAGCGCCCTGCCGTCCAGCGCCCTGCGCATGCGCGCCAGGATGCAATCCAGCGCCGTGCCGTGATCGGTCTCGGGCGGCAGCGCCTCCTCCTTGCCCTCGACCAGCAGGCGCGGATGACTGCCGAGGCCGGCGACTTGGCCGCGCAGCAGCGGTGCCAGGGCCGCGTCGTAGAGCGCGAACTTCGTGGAGGAGGAACCGGCGTTGAGGACGAGATAGGCACCCTCGGCCGTCATCGCCGGCTCACTTCACCAGGCCGACGCCGGCGGCGGCCGCGGCCACCGCCAGGGCCGCGGAAGCGCGCCGCGCCAGGATCGAGTCGGCCCGGCTGGTCAGCAGGATCGGCACGCGCGCGCCGACCACCAGGCCCGCCGCTTCGGCGCCCGCCAGGAAGGTGAGCTGCTTGGCCAGCATGTTGCCGGCCTCGATGTCGGGCGCCACCAGGATGTCGGCCTGCCCGGCGACGGGCGAGACGATGCCCTTGGTCGCCGCGGCCTCGGGTGAGACGGCATTGTCGAAGGCCAGCGGCCCGTCGAGCAGCCCGCCGCGGATCTGCCCGCGATCGGCCATCTTGCAGAGCGCGGCGGCATCGATCGTGGCCGGCATCCGCGCCGTCACGGTCTCCACCGCCGCCAGGATCGCGACCCTGGGCTGCTCGACACCGATCGCCCGCATCAGGTCGACGGCGTTCTGTACGATGTCGCGCTTGTCGTCGAGCGTCGGCTGGATGTTGACCGCCGCGTCGGTGATGGCCAGCAGGCGCGGGTAGCGCTCCACTTCGATCAGGAAAACGTGCGACAGGCGGCGCTCGGTTCTGAGGCCCGTCTCGTGCCGCATCACGGCCGACAGCAGCTCGTCGGAATGCAGGCTGCCCTTCATCAGCGCCCCGACCTCACCCTTGCGGGCCAGGGCGACCGCGGTCTCCGCCGCGGCGTGGCTGTGCGGCGCGTCGACGTGGCGCAACTGCGAGAAGGCGACGCCGGCCCGTTCGGCAGCGGCGGCCAGCTTGGCCGCCGGCGCCACCATCACCGGATCGATCAGCCCGTCCGCGGCCGCCGCCAGCGCGCCCAGCAGCGAGTCGTGGTCACAGGGATGCACGACCGCGGTCGGCAGGGGCCGCGCGGGACGCAGCCGTTCGATCAGCGCGCAGAGGCGGGGGTGCAGCCGCCGGGCCTGTGTGTCGTCCATCGCTCCTCCTCTACCCATAGAGAGTGCCGCAGCCATGTGACAAGGAACAGACGCCAATCGGTCGCTGCGGACTTCCAAGCCGGGCGCCGCAACGGCAGAGTGCATTCATGGCTGTTGCTCTCGTCACCGGCGCCAGCGGCTTCATCGGCCGCGCCCTCGTCCAGCATCTGCTGGCTAGAGGCGAGCGGGTGATCGGGGTGACGCGCCAGGCCGCACCCTTCGCGCACCCGCGCCTCGACTGGCACCGGCAGGATCTGGCAGCGAACCCGGCGCTGCCGGAAGAACTGTTCAAGGACGCCGATCAGGTCCATCTGCTGGCGGCACTGGCGCATCGCGGACCACCCGCCGACGCGGGCGAGCGCCTGGCCCTGCAGCGCCTCAATGTCGAGCATCCGGCAGCCGCCGCTCGGCAGGCAGCGGCGGCGGGGGTGCGGCGCCTCCTCTTTCTGTCGTCGATCGGCGCGCTGGGCAGCAGCGGGCGGCACCCCTTCACGCCCGATTCTCCCTGCCGACCGACGTCGGTCTATGGTGCCAGCAAGCTGGCGGCAGAAGACGCGCTTCGCCTGGTCGCCGCGCAGACCGGTCTCGCCATCACCATCCTGCGGCCGCCTCTGGTGATCGGTCCCGGCGCGCCGGGCAACCTGCCGCGCCTGATCGGCCAGGCCCGCGCCGGCCGCCCCTTGCCGACCGGCACACGCCGGAACAGACGCAGCCTGGTCGGGCTGACAGGGCTGGTCGAAGCGATCGCGCTCGCGGCGATGGCGCCCGCCGCGGCCGGTCAGACCTATCTGGTCGCCGAGTCGCCGCCGCTTTCCACCGGGGCGCTCTTCGCGGCGCTGTCCGCCGCGTGCGGCCGCAAGGCGCGTTTCCTGCCGTTGCCGACGGCGCCGGTTGCCTGGCTGCTGCGTGCGCTGGGCCGCGGTGCCATGGCCGACGGCTTCTTCGGCGATCTCGTCATCGCGGACGAGCGCCTGGCAGCTCTAGGCTGGCAACCCAGCATTGCCCTGGCGCAAGAAATTACGCGCGCCGTGCAAGCCGAACCGGGCAACCACACTTAATAGGAGAATATCTTTACCTGACGTCCGCCCCCTGGCTATGGTCGTGTTTCTTGGGAGAAACAGCCAAGCCATTTCAAAAGCGGACATATCTCTATGCGAAGCATAGCAAAAACCACAACTGAAAAGAGAAGCGACATCGACCTGCATGTGGGACAGCAGCTCCGCCGCCGGCGTCTTCTGCTGGGTCTCTCGCAGAGCGAGGTGGCGGCAAGCCTGCAGGTATCCTTTCAGCAAGTGCAGAAGTATGAACGTGGCACCAGCCGCATCAACGCCAGCCGCCTCTTCGAACTGGCTGTGGCGCTGAAGGTACCGGTCGACTACTTCTTCACCGGTCTTGCCGGCTATCGCGGCGACGGCGCCGCCGCCTCGATCGCCGACGAGGTGAAGGACCGCCAGGCCATGCAGTTCCTGCGCTACTTCCACGCCATCCCGGTCGGCAAGCACCGCTCGGAGTTTCTCGAGCTGGTGCGGGCCCTGGGCAACAGCGGCGGCTGACGCCGGGCGGCTGGCGCCCCTGCCTGCCCTGCACTAGGGTCGCGCCATGTCGTTCCCGCTGGTCGAGCGTTCCGCCCTTGCAGCGCGTCTCCTGCGGCTCGCGCTGGCGGCCTTCTGCTTCCTCCTGCCACTGATCGTGGTGCTGCTGCCGCATTGGCCCGTGGTCGCGCTCTGGGCGGCTGGCGTGGTCCTGCCGCTGCTGGCCCTTTTCGCATTCGGCCAGCGCCCCCGGGTGGATCCGACCCTGGTCGCCTGGATCGCCCCGCTCTTCGCCTGGGCGCTCTGCTCGGCGTTCTGGGCCTTCGATGCGAAGGAGGCCCTGCTGCTGGCCCCGCGCAGCTTCGCCACCCTGCTGGTCACCCTGCTGCTGGCGGACTGCTTCGCCCGCCTGCCGCCGCCCCTGGTAGCGGCGGCCTTGCGCTGGCTGCTGCCGGGCTTCGCGCTGGCGCTGCTGCTGCTGATCGAGGAGCGCTTGAGCGGCCTGGCGATCATGCAGCGCCTCGCCGGCGTCTCCTACGCCGGCGCGCGCGAGGCCGACCACCTCAATCGCAGTGCACTGGGCTACGCCCTGCTCGGCTTCGCAGGTGCCCTGCTACTCTGGCTGCGGGGGCCGCGCTGGACCGCCTTCGCCTTCCTGGCGACGCTGACCCTGCTGCTGACGCTCTTTTCCAGCACCACCGCGCTGCTGGCCGCGGCGGTTGGCCTGCTGCTGCTCTGTCTGACGCTCTGGCGCCGGGCGCTCGGCCTCGGCCTGCTGCTTGCGGCGTTGCTGCTGGCGCTACCGCTGATGCCGCTGGTCGCCTGGGTTTCCGGGCGCCTGCATCTCGCCGACGCAGCGTGGGTCGGGCTTACCGGACAGTCCCGCGCCTACATCTGGGACTTCGTCCTGGCCCGCGTGCAGGAGCGGCCGCTCCTTGGCTGGGGCATGGATGCCGCGGCGAGCATGCCGAACTTCGGCGTCACTCCCTTCTTCAAGTTTCAGGACCACGTGATTCCCCTGCACCCGCACTCGGTTGGCCTGCAGCTCTGGCTGGAACTGGGGCTCATCGGCGTGCTGCTGGCGCTGCCACCGTTGCTGCTCCTCTGGCGGCGCCTGGCGCGGGCACCCTGGCCGGGCAACTCCTTCCTTGTCGCCGCGGCCGGCGCGGTGCTGGTGGCCGGCGGCCTTTCCGTCGGCCTGTGGCAAAGCCGCTGGCTGGGCCTGGAGTGTCTGGCGCTCGTCTTGCCGCTGCTGGTCAGGCGCGGCGGCACGGCTTAGGGAACCCTGTCAGCAGCCACCAGGGATGGCTGCTAATATATTGAAATTGCTACTTTTTTAGTTGCCTGCGGGGCGACGACCTTGGCAGGCTGTTCGGCAGAAGGGCCCCCTGCGACCGAGGAGCCAAGACCCGATGGACCGAACTTCCGCCCTGGACCTGCAGCTCAAAGGGTACCGTCTGGCGACGGCCGAGATCCTCTATCATCTCCCTGACCATCCTGGCCTGCTGCAGTCCTTCATCTGGCAGCACTACGACGTGGCGCCGCGCTATCCCGTGCTGAACCGCTTTCTCGACTTCTGGCGTCGCGAGATCGACGCCGTGGTGCACTCGGTCTATGTCGGCCGCAAGGCGCTGATCGGCCCGCCGGCCCTCAGCCACGCGCGCGCCGAACTCCAGCTCCACTGAGGCGCTGGCAGAAGGCCTCGATCCGTCGGCATGCCTCGACCAGCTGCTCGTCGGGCAGGCCCAGCGAGATGCGCAGGAAGCCCTCGGCCTGATGGCCGAAGCCGTCGCCGGGCAGGATGGCGACGCTCTGCTCCTCCAGCAGGCGCAGGGCGAACTCCTGCGAGGTGAGACCTGACTCGCGGCAATCCACCATGCAGAACATGCCACCGTCCGGCAGGCGGCAGCTGAGGCCGCGCAGCCGGTCGAGCCAGGGCGCCACCAGGTCCCGTCGGCGGCGATAGGTCTCGCGCATGGTCTCGACCTCGCCGCTGGCATCGCGGATGGCCGCCAGCGCGGCGTCCTGGATGAAGCCGGGCGAGCCGTAGAGCATGCAGAGGAAGAGATTGTGCAGATGCCTGGCCAGCTCGACCGGGCCGATGGCCCAGCCGACGCGCCAGCCGGTCATGGCATGCGACTTGGAGAGGCTCGAGACCACGACCGTGCGCTCCGCCATGCCCGGCAGGCTGGCAGGCGAGACGTGCGGCGCCTCGAACGAGAGCGCGGCATAGACCTCGTCCGACACCAGCCAGAGGTCGTGCTGCTGCGCCAGGGCCGCGATGGCCTCGACCTCGGCGCGCCGCAGCGCCGCCCCGGTCGGATTGTGCGGCGAGTTGATGAGGATGACCCGCGTGCGCGGCGTGATCGCCGCCTTCAGCGCCTGCAGGTCAAGGTGGAAGCCCTGCTCAGGCAGCAGCGGCACCGAGACCAGTGTCGCACCGGTGGCGCCCACCACGGCCTCGTAGGTGGAGTAGCGCGGATCGGGCGTGATCACCTCGTCGCCGGGCCCCGCGAGCATCTGCATGGCGCTGAACAGCGCGTTCTGCGCCCCGGCGGCCACCACCACCTGGTCCGCGCCCACCTTCTGCCCGGTGGTCTTCTCGTGCCACTCGGCGATGGCCTGGCGCAGGCGCGGGAAGCCGACGATGTCGGTGTAGTGCGTGTTGCCGGCGCGCATCGAGCGCACGGCCTCCTCCACGACCGGCGGCGGCGTGTCGAAATCCGGCTCGCCCACGGTCAGGAAGATCACGTCCGCCCCGGTGCGCGCCTTCTGGGTTGCCAGGAAATGAATGCGCCAGGCCTCGGCGCCGCGGCCGGCGACACGCTGGGTCAGGGTGGAAAACCGCATGGCAGGACCTCTGGTACAGGGGCGACCGGTGTAGCTCCCGGCGCCGGGCCCGGCAATGGCGCGCAAGGCGGAGGTAGCCTGTCCTGGCAGCAAGGCCAGGACGACAGGGATAGGCAATGCCTCGCGGCTGTTTGGCTGCGGGGCGGCATTTGCTATGGTCCGGCCCCCGCCGCATACCGGCAGTCACGCAACGGACATGAGCGACACCAGCGAACAGGACCTGGCCGCGCTGGCCCCGGAAGCCCCGGAGGAGCTTGCCGTCGATGACGGCAAGCCGCATCCCCGCCGTTTCCCCTGGAGCCTGATCGTCAAGGCCCTGGTGACGGCGGGCCTCGCCTGGCTCATCGCCGACAAGGTCGACATCGCGGCGGTGGCCGACCGCTTCCGCGCCATCGATGCCGGCTGGCTGCTGCTGGCCCTGGTGGCCGTAGCGGCGCAGCTGGCTCTCGCGGCACTGCGCTGGGAGCTGATTCTCAAGGCACTGCATTCGCCGCTGGGCGGCCGCAAGGTGGTCGAGATCTTCCTCATCGGCCTCTTCTTCAACCAGGCCCTGCCTTCCTCCATCGGCGGCGACGCGCTGCGCATCTGGCGGTCCTACAACGCCGGCCTGCGGCTTGGCCGCGCCGTTTCCTCGGTGCTGCTCGATCGTGCCTTGGGATTCGTCGCGCTTTTCGTGCTGGCGGCCGGCGGCCTGCCCTGGAGTTTCCAGCTCTTCGGCGACCACCCAATGCGCTGGGCACCGCCGGCCTTCATCGCCGCCGCCCTGCTGGGGCTGGTCGTGCTGCTGCTGCTCGACCGACTGCCGCAGGGCTGGCAGCGCTGGCGCATCGTCCGCGGCCTCGCCGGGCTGGCACGCGACGGCCGCCAGGTGCTGCTGAACCTGCGCCCGCTGCTGGCCATGCTGGCGGTCGGCCTGGGCTCCGCGGTCTCCTCGGTCGGTGTCGTCTGGCTGCTGTCGCAGGCCCTGGGACTGCCGCTCTCCTATCTCTCCTGCCTGATGCTGGTGCCGATCCTCTTCACCGTGACCGCCGTGCCGATCTCGCTGGCCGGCTGGGGCCTGCGCGAAGGGGCGGCCATCTTCCTGTTCGGCCTGGTCGGGCTGGAGGAGCACGACGCGCTGGCGCTGTCGCTGGCCTATGGCCTCATGGCGGCTTTGACCAGCTTGCCCGGCGGAGTAGTCTGGGCCCTGACGCGCGAGCGTGATCGGCGCGCCCACGCGGTGGCGAACAAGACATGACCCATCCTCTCGTCGGCGTTTCCGCCTGCCTCAAGACCAGCGATGGCCGCGGCGTGCACAGCGTCGGCGACAAGTACCTGGCAGCCGTGGTCGACTGCGCCGGCGCTACGCCGATCATCCTGCCGGCCCTGGGCGACAGGCTGCACCGCGCCGCGCTGCTGGCGCGCCTCGACGGCCTGGTGCTGACCGGCAGCCCCTCGAACGTCCACCCCACGCACTATGGCGAGGTGCCGAGCGCGGTCGCCGAGCCCTATGACGAGGCGCGCGACGCCACCACCCTGCCGCTGATCCGCGACGCCATCGCCGCCGGCGTGCCGCTGCTCGCCATCTGCCGCGGCTTCCAGGAACTGAACGTCGCCCTCGGCGGCACCCTGAGCCCGGCGATCCACGAGATCCCGGGCCGCCGCGACCACCGCCGCCCGAAGAGCGACGATCCCGACGTACAGTACGGCCCGGCACACGAAGTCACCCTGGCACCCGGCGGCGTCTTCGAGAAGATCGCCGGCCAGCCGGTGATCCAGGTGAACTCGCTGCACCGGCAAGGCGTTCTGCGCCTGGCCGAGCGCCTCTCGGCCGAGGGCACGGCGCCCGACGGCACGGTCGAGGCCGTGGCGGTGAAGGACGCGCCGGCCCTGGCGGTCGGCGTGCAGTGGCACCCCGAATACAAGGCCAAGGGCAACGACTTCTCGCGCCGCCTCTACGCCGCCTTCGGCGCGGCGGCCATGGCCAGGGCGGCGGCCCGATGACGTCGGCGCAACCCCGCATCGCACTGTTGGGCAGCTGCGTCACGCGGCAGGCCTTCCAGTTCCGCGAATGGCCGGCGGAGTGGCGCCTGGAGCGGCCGGTGCACTACCAGGCGCGCACCTCGCTGGTCTCGCTGCTCTCGCCGCCGCTCGACCCGCCGGAACCGCTGATCGCTGCGATCGCCGATCCCTTCGAGCAGCGCTCCACGCGCGACGACTTCCAGCGCAACTTCTGGTCTCGCCTGAAGGCCTGCGATCCCGACCTGCTGATCATCGACCTGGTGGACGAACGCTTCGACCTGCTGGCGGCGAACGCCACCGACGGACCGCGCTATGCCACCATGAACGACCAGATCGTGCAGTGGGACCACCGGCAGCGGCGCCGCGCCGCCAAGGACCTGCTGCGCCGCCTGCGCCGCCGCCTCAGCGACATGGCCGACGTCGGCGTGCAACGCTTCGGCCTGAACCCGCTGCGCCGCGTCTCGTCCGAGGTGAACCAGCTCTGGCAGGGTGCCGCGCAGGGTTTCTCCCAGCGCCTGCGCGCCGAGCACCCGCGCCTCAGGGTGGCGCTGCACCTGGCACCGCTGCCCACCACCTTCGAGGACGGCAGCGAGGAGGTGTCGCCCGGCGTCTTCCCCTGGTGGCAGCGCTATCCGCAGCGCCTTGCCGCGCTGCGCGCCGTGCTGGCGACCTATGGCCGCCAGCTCCGCCAGCTCTTCCCCGAGGCACCGGTGCTGCAGGTGCCGGGCGAATTCCACCTGCTGGGCCGCAATCACCGTTGGGGCGAACAGCCCTGGCACCACGCCGACGGCTACTACCGCGCGCTGGCCGAGCAGATCCGCCGGCTGATGCGCTGAGGCCTCAGTCCTCGCCCATCGACATGAGGCTGGCGTTGCCGCCCGCCGCCGTGGTGTCGCGCGAGACCACGCGCTCGGTGGCGAAGCGGTAGAGGTAGCGCGGGCCGCCGGCCTTGGGGCCGGTGCCCGACAGGCCCTCGCCGCCGAAGGGCTGCACGCCGACCACGGCGCCGATCATGTTGCGGTTGACATAGATGTTGCCCGCCCGCACGCGGCGCGCCACCTCCTCCACCGTCGCGTCGATGCGGCTGTGGATGCCCTGGGTCAGGCCATAGCCGGTGGCGTTGATCTGCTCGATCACCTCGTGCAGCGCCTCGCCCTCGAAGCGGATGACGTGCAGGACCGGACCGAAGACCTCGCGCTGCAGGCGTTTCAGGCCGTCGATCTCGAAGGCGACCGGCGGGACGAAGTGGCCTTGCTCGTTGCCGGGCTCCAGGCGGCACTCGGCGATCGTCCTGGCCTCGCCCTTCATGCGCTTGACGTGGCCCTCCAGCATGGCCTTGGCCTCCTCGTCGATCACCGGGCCGACGTCGGTGGTGAGCTTCGAGGGGTCGCCGACCCGCAGCTCCTTCATCGCCCCGGCCAGCATGGCCAGCATCTTGTCGGCCACGTCGTCCTGCACGAAGAGCACCCGCAGCGCCGAGCAGCGCTGGCCGGCCGACTGGAAGGCACTGGTCACCACGTCGCGCACCACCTGCTCGGGCAGCGCGGTGGAATCGACGATCATCGCGTTCTGCCCGCCGGTCTCGGCGATCAGCGGCACGATGGGGCCCTCGCGGTTGGCCAGGGTCTGATTGATGCGGCGCGCCACCTCGGTCGAGCCGGTGAAGGCGACGCCGGCGATGCGCGCATCCTGGGTCAGCGGCCCGCCGACTTTGGGCCCGTCGCCCGGCAGCAGGTGCAGCACGTCGCCCGGGATGCCGGCGCGCTGCGCCAGGCGCACCGCCAGCGCGGCGATCAGCGGCGTCTGCTCGGCCGGCTTGGCGATGACGCAGTTGCCGGCCGCCAGCGCCGCCGTCACCTGGCCCAGGAAGATCGCCAGCGGGAAGTTCCAGGGCGAGATGCAGAGGAAGGTGCCGCGCCCCTCCAGCCGGATCTCGTTGCGCTCGCCGGTCGGGCCCGGCAGGGCGCGCGGCTGGGCGAAGTCGACGCGCGCGCGGTAGGCGTAGTAGCGGCAGAAGTCCGCCGCCTCGCGCACCTCGGCCTGGGCATCGGCCGCGGTCTTGCCGGCCTCGCGCACGCAGAGCGCCATCAGCTCGGCGCGGTTCTCCTCAAGGAGGTCCGCTAGGCGTTCCAGCTTTTCGGCGCGTTCCTCGGCCGGCGTCTCGTTCCAGTCGGCGAAGGCCTTGGCGGCGCGGTCCAGCGCCTCCTCGATGTCGGCGGGCGAGGCCTCGGTCACCTGGCCGACGACGCGGCGCGTGTCGGCCGGGTCCAGCACCGGCCGCGACGTCCCGCTGCGCTCGCGCCCGCCGACGATCGGCGCCGCCTGCCAGTTCGGCCCCGCCGCGCCCATGGCCTGGCCCAGCGCCGTCACCGCCACCGGGTCGGTGAGGTCGAGGCCGCTGGAGTTCAGCCGCTCGCGACCGAAGAGGTCGCGTGGCAGCGGAATCTTCGGGTGCATCACCTGGGAAAGGCGCCGGGTGCGCGCCACGGGATCGCCGATCATCTCCTCCACCGGCAGGCGCTCGTCCTGGATGCGATTGACGAAAGAGGAGTTGGCGCCGTTTTCCAGCAGGCGCCGCACCAGATAGGCCAGCAGGTCCTCGTGGCTGCCCACCGGCGCATAGATGCGGCAGGGGCGGTTCAGGTTCTCGGGTCCGACGATCTGGTCGTAAAGCGCGTCGCCCATGCCGTGCAGGCGCTGGAACTCGAAGTCGGCGCGGTTGCCCGCCACCTCCAGCACCGTCGCCACCGAGTGCGCGTTGTGCGTGGCGAAGGCGGGATAGAAGGCCTCGGCGTTGCCCAGCAGCTTGCGCAGGCAGGCGATGTAGGAAACGTCGGTGGTGGCCTTGCGGGTGAAGACCGGATACTGGCCGAGGCCCTGCTCCTGCGCCCACTTTACCTCGCTGTCCCAATAGGCGCCCTTGACCAGGCGCACCATCAGCCGCCGCTCCGCCCGCTTCGCCAGGTCGGCCAGCCAGTCGACCAGCCAGAAGCAGCGCTTCTGATAGGCCTGGATGGCGAGGCCGAGGCCGTTCCAGCCCTTGAGCGAGGGCGCCAGCGCCAGCGCCTCGATCAGCTCCAGCGAGAGGTCGAGGCGGCTCGCCTCCTCGGCATCGATGGTCATGCCGATGTTCTGCGCCTTGGCCGCCTCGGCGACCTTGAGGATGCGCGGCAGCAGCTCGGCCAGGGTGCGGTCGCGCTGCGCGAACTCATAGCGCGGATGCAGCGCCGAGAGCTTGACCGAGATGCCGGGCCCCTCCACCGGCCCACGCCCGGCCGAGGCCTTGCCGATGGCACCGATGGAATCGAGGTAGGACTTCAGGTAGCGGTCGGCGTCGGCCAGCGTGCGCGCGCCCTCGCCCAGCATGTCGTAGGAGTAGCGATAGCCCTTCGCCTCCTCCTTCTTCGCCCGCTCCAGCGCCTCGCCGATGCTGCGGCCCATGACGAACTGGCGGCCCAGGATCTTCATCGCCTGGCTCATGGCGGCGCGGATCACCGGCTCGCCCGAGCGCTGCACCAGGCGCTTCAGCAGGCCGCCCATGTTGCGCTTCTCGCCCTCGTCGATCTGCAGCACCCGGCCGGTCAGCATCAGGGCCCAGGTCGAGGCATTGACGAAGAGCGATTCGCTCTTGCCGCGGTGCGCCCGCCAGTCGGCGTCGCCGATCTTGTCCTTGATCAGCTTGTCGATGGTCAGGGTGTCCGGCACGCGCAGCAGCGCCTCGGCCAGGCACATCAGCACCACGCCCTCCTTGGAGGAGAGCTGGAACTCGTGCAGGAAGGCATCGAGCCCGCCCTGCCCGACGCGCTCCTTGCGCACCGCCAGCACCAGGCGCTTGGCCTCGTCGGCAATGCGGTCCAGCGCCTCGGCCGGCAGGCTGGCGGCGTCGAGCAGACGGGCGACGACGCGCTCCTCGCTCTCGGTCAGGATGGCGCGAAGCTGCTGCCGCAAGGGGCTGGCGGCGGCCAGATCGGAGGTGACGAGCATGGCGTGGTCGATGCCTCGCGGGTTCTGATGGAAACGGTGGATCGCTTGCGCCGGCCCGGCGTTACTCCTGCACCCGGCCCGCGCCTGGCATCCAGGTTGCGCGGGTGGAGACTCCATGCCCTGTTTTGGCCATGATAACACCCGAGGGTGCGAGGAGGCCAAGGCCCGGCAGGCGACCGCCGCCCCGGCCGGACCGGAGGAAGGGAGAGAGGCTGACGATGCGTAGGATCCTGCAGGCGCTGGCACTGCTGCTGCCGCTCGCCGCCGCCCCCGCCGTGAACGCGGCGCAAGTGCCCAACCTGATCGTGCTGGACGCGCAGAGCGCGGCGCGCGCGGGCAAGTACCAGGAGGCCATCGACCTCTACACCCAGGCGATCAACACCGGCGAGCTCAAGCCCTTCATGCTGGTCGCCGCCTACAACGGCCGCGGCCTCGTCTACTACCGCATGAGCCAGTACGACATGGCGATCGAGGACTACTCGCGCGCCCTCTCGATCGAGCCGGCCAACGACACGGTGCTGCGCAACCGCTGCTTCGCCTTCATCGAGAAGCGCGAATGGGGCTACGCGCTGGACGACTGCCAGGCCTCGGCCGCCGCCGCGCCGGGTGACCCGCAGGGGCCCGATACCGTCGGCTACCTCTACTACCGCCAGGCGCTCTATCCCCAGGCGCTGGACGAGTTCAACAAGTCGATCCAGATGAACATGAACTTCGGCCCGGCCTACCTCCATCGCGGCATGACCTACGACAAGATGGGCAACCGCGAGCAGGCCCGCGCCGACCTGCTGAAGGCGCAGGAACTGCTGCCCAACAATCCCGAGGTGCAGAGCCAGCTCCGCCGCATGGGCCTGATCCCCTGAACCGGAAAATCCGCAAGCGATCGAAAGATTTCAGTTGTCAATTCTAACCGTTTTGTAGTACAAAATGGTTACATTGGGCGTTTTGCCGCCTGACGCCCCGAGGGCCGCCGCTTCCCGGTGAAGCGCGCGGCCCTTTGCTTTTCATTCCCTCCCCCAGGCCCGCCGGCATAACCGCGCGGGCCTTTGCATTTGCACGCCTTCAGACAAGGAGCAGAGCGCATGGCTTTCCCCCCGCCGAGCGGCCCCGAGGATGAGCGCACGGAGCTCATCGACTTCATGGGCACGAAGTATCCCTTCAGGGTGGCTGTGCCGCCGCCCGAGCGCTTCGACCCGGCCAGGGCGCGGGCCGACACGGCGGCGCTGGCGTCGGGGTCGCTGACGCCGGGGCTGGAGCCCGGCACGCAGGCGGCGACGGCCAGCACCCGGGCGCTGGACGACCTCGCCCTTGGGATCCGCCCGGACCAGGTGCTGAAGGACTGGCAGGCGGGCCTGCCGGAGCGTGGCGCGCCGGCGGCCCGGCCCGGCACGGCGGCCGGGCTGGCCGAGCGCATGGACGCCAGCATGACGCCGCTGCTGGAGGGCGTGCGCGCGGAGCTGACCCGGCAGGCGGCGGCGCAGCGCGGCCACGAGGACAAGCTGGCGGCGGTGGCCTGGCTGAACCAGGGGGCGCGGCTGGCGGCGCGCGCGCCGGGCGGGCTGGCCGAGGCCACGGCGAGCAAGCTCGGCGAGGCACTGAGC
>JAKOWB010000126.1 GCA_029781795.1 Pseudomonadota bacterium
GCCGGCATGACGCTGCAGGCGGTGCAGCAGGCCGCCGCCGGCGTCGATCGCCTCTTCCCCTTGAGCCTCGGCGCCGAGGGCACCTGCCAGATCGGCGGCAACATCTCGACCAACGCCGGCGGCATCCACGTGCTGCGCTACGGCAACATGCGCGACCTGGTGCTGGGCATCGAGGCGGTGTTGCCCTCGGGCGAGATCTGGGACGGACTGAAGTCGCTGCGCAAGGACAACACCGGCTACGACCTGAAGCAGCTCTTCATCGGCGCCGAGGGCACGCTGGGCATCGTGACCGCCGCCAGCCTGAAGCTTTTCTCACGCCCGCGGGCGCAGGCCGTGGCGCTGGTGGCGCTGGAGCAGCCGGCCGACGCCATCAGGCTGCTGAGCCTGGCGCGCGCCGAGAGCGGCGACCGGGTCACGGCGATCGAGATCATGGGCTGGCAAGGCCTGGAGTTCGTCTTCCGCCACCTGCCCGACGCCGCCCGCCCGCTGGCCGGTGAACCGCCCTGGACGCTGATCCTGGAGCTCTCGGCCGGCGCCGCCGACGAGGGCATCGTCGAGCGGCTGGAGTCGATCCTGGCCATCGCGCTGGAGCAGGGCCTGGCCACCGACGCGGTGGTGGCGCAGAACGAACAGCAGGCCGCCAGCTTCTGGAAGCTGCGCGAGGCCATCGTCTGGGCGCAGCGGCCCGAGGGCGCGTCGCTGAAGCACGACGTCGCCGTGCCGGTGGCCGCGGTGCCCGAGTTCTTGGCCAAGGCATTGCCGCTGGCGGCCGGCCTAGTGCCCGGCATCCGGCCCGTGCCCTTCGGCCACGTCGGCGACGGCAACCTGCACTTCAACCTGACCAAGCCCGAGGGCATGGCCGACGAGGCCTTTCTGGCGCAGGAAGACCGCGTGCGCGCGGCGGTACACGACCTGGTGCGGCGCCTCGGCGGCTCGATCTCGGCCGAGCACGGCCTCGGCCGCATCAAGGTGGCGGAGAACCAGCGCACTAAACCGGCGCTCGACATCGAGCTGCAGCGCACGATCAAGCGCGCGCTGGACCCGCGCAACCTGATGAATCCGGGAAAGGTGGTGGCGCTCTAACGCGCCACCACCCCTACTCCACCGTCACCGCGATCTTCGCCAGCACGCGCGGCCCCTGGCTCATCACATAGCGGATCTCGTAGCGTCCCGGCTCGGCCGGCAGTCGCAGCGTGGCCGGGCTGGCGTCGCGCAGGTAGACGTACTCGATATAGCTGCTGGGATCGCCATCGGTCCGCGTCACCGAGATGAAGTCGCCGTCATAGGCCGGGCCGGTCCAGGTCACCGGGATCTCGCCGCCTGCCTTGCCGCTGGGTGGCGCCCTCAGCGTCGCGGTGACCGGCGTGGTCTCGATCGGCTGGCTCGCCAGCACCTTCGGGCCGTTGCCGTCGACATAGCGCACCTCGTAGCGGCCCGGATCCGGTGGCAACAGCAGCATGGCGGGATTCTCCCCGCCGCGGACGTAGACGTAGTTCACGTATTCGCCCGGCTCCGCGCCCGGGGCCACCACGGTCAGGTAGTCGCCGTCGTAGCCCGGGCCGCTCCAGCCCACCGGCAGGGTCGAGCCGGCCGGCGCCGTCGACTGCACGATGAGGCTGGCCGATACGGCCGTCACCTCGAGCGTCGCGCGCGCCAGCACGACGCGATCCTGGCCGACGACATAGCGCACCTCGTAGCTGCCGGGATCGACCGGCAGCTGGAGCTTCAGCGGCGAGCCCTCGCGGGCGTAGGTGTAGTAGAGATAGTCGCCGTCGTCGGCCTCAGGCTTGCTGACCGATATGTAGTCGCCCTGGTAGTCCGGGCCGCTCCAGGCGACCTCGAGCATGCTGCCCGCCGGGGCGCTGGGCAGGATCGCCAGCGTGGCGCCGACCTCGGTCACCGTGATGGCGCGGCGGGCCAGCACCGTCTGGTCCTGGTTCACCACATAGCGCAGCTCGTAGGTGCCGGGCGTCGGCGGCAGCTGCAACTCGGTCGGCGAGCCGTCGCGCAGGTAGCTGTAGTTGATATAGGCGCCGTCGCGCTCGTCCGGCTTGCTGACCGAGATGTAGTCGCTGCGATAGCCGGGCCCCGTCCACTCCACCTTGATGGTGGCGCCGGCCGCCGCGCTGTCCGGCGCGGTCAGCGTCGCGCTGACCGGCTCCACCGCGATGGTCTGGCGCGCCAGGATTCGCTTGTCCTGGCCCAGGACGTAGCGCACCTCGAAGCTGCCCGGGGTCGCCGGCATCAGCAGCCCCACGGCGGGCTTGTCGCGGACGTACTCGTAGTTGACGTAGGCACTGCCCGACTTCTCGGCCTCGACGACGGAGATGTAGTCGCCCTTGTAGCCCGGGCCGCTCCAGCCGACCTCGACCGTGGAGCCGGCCGGCGCGCTGGCCGGCAGGCTCAGCGTCGCCTGGATCGGCGTCGCTTCGATCGCACGCCGTGCCAGCACGCGGCCCCGCTTGTCGACATAGCGCAGTTCGTAGGGGCCCTCGACGGTCGGCAGCAGGACCTCGGCCTTGGGCACGCCGGCCTTCACGCGGCCATAGTTGATCCACTTGTCGTCGGCCGAGCCGGGCGGGCTGACGGCGATGTAGTCGCCCTCGACGCCGGGACCGGTCCAGGCAACCATGACGCCAGAGCCGGCCGGCGCCGCGTCCGGCGCCTCCAGCGTCGCCTTGGGCAGCGGCGATTCGAGTACCAGCGTGACGATGACCTCTCCGGTGCCGGCCTCGAGCGTCACCTCCCTCGTCGCGGTTGCCTCGTCCGAGGGGCGCAGCACCTCGACCCGGTAGAGGCCGGGCGGCAGCGTGCGTTCCAGCGTCGCGGCATTCTCGTGGTCGGCCACCACGGTACCGTCGGCCAGCGACGTGACGGTCCAGACCAGCGGCTCGTCGATCTGCGGGCCCTGCTCGCCGTCGGTCGCCCGGAACCGCACGCTGAGTTCGACCGGCGCCGGCTCCTCGACGCTGACCTCTTCCAGCGCCTCGGCCAGCTCGGCCGCGTTGGCCGCCGGCAGGAACTTGCCGCCGGTGTTCTCGGCGAGGCAGCGCAGCTGCTCCTGCTCCTTCTTGTCGGCGACGTCGAAGCCGATGACGTGGGCGGTGAAGTTGACGCCAGTCTTCTCCAGCTCGGCGCCGACCGCGCAGGGATCGAGGTTGCAGGTCTCGATGCCGTCGGTCAGCAGGATGACCGTGGCCGGCTCTTCCTCGTACTTCAGCGCTTCGGCGGCATCGATCACCGCCTGCGACAGCGGCGTCTTGCCCTTGGGGCTGATGGCGTCCACCGCCTGGCGGATGGCCGCGCGGGTGTCGGGGCCCGGCGGCACCAGAAGCTCGATATCGGAACAGTCTCCCTTGCGGCGATGGCCATAGGCCAGGAGACCGAGCTGCTGGTCGGCCGGCAGCGTCTCCAGCAGATCGCCGAGCACGCGCTGCGCGATGGTAATCTTGGCCTCGCCCTCCACCTGGCCCCACATCGACCCCGAGGCGTCGAACACCAGGATGGTCTTGCCGCCGTCGGCGCGCGCCGGCAGCGCGGCGAACAGCACCAGCAGCAGGATCTGCAGGGGACGAAGGAAAAGCCTGACCATGAAACTACCCTCTTCGAAATCGGACCGGTACTTGCAAGCGGCCGCGATGCTAGTCGATGCCGCTGCGCCGCGACATACAGAACATCCACCACAGTTGAACGCCGCGTTACACGGCGTACGCTGACGTCTGTCCATAAGACCGATGGGGCATGCAGTTCATGGCACTTCCGCGACTCTTCCGCCGGCGCGATCGCCGCGGGAAAACCGCTCCCGCAAGCACCCCGCTGCAGTCGACCGACGAGACGATCGCCAGGCTGCGCGCGCTGGGCGCCACGATCGGCGAGGGCTGCCTCATCTACAGCACGGCCTTCTCGACCGAGCCCTACCTCGTCACCCTGGGCAACCGCGTCGCGGTGTCGGGCGGCGTGAAGTTCCTGCCGCACGACGGGGCGGTCTGGCTGCTGCGCCAGCGACGGCCGCACGCGCAGGTCTTCGGCCGCATCGTCGTCGAGGACGACTGCTACATCGGCGAGAATGCGCTGCTGCTGCCGGGGACGCGCGTCGGCCGCGGCTCCGTGGTCGCCGCGGGCGCCGTGCTGAAAGGGCGCTTCCCGGAGAACAGCGTCATCGCCGGCAACCCGGCCCGCGCCGTCGGGCGCGCCAGCCTGCTGGCGGAGCTGATGGACCAGAGCGCGACGACGCTCGACAGCCTGCACCTGCCAGCCGACGAGCGCCGGGCCCTGGTGCTGGAAAAGACCCGGCCATGAGCGATGCCATCGACGCGGCCGTGCGCACGGCACTGGCGGAGGAACTCGGCCGGCCGCCGGAGAGCCTGACGCCCGAACTCGGTTTCGCCGAGGATCTGGGTGTCGATTCACTCGACTTCGTGCGTCTGGTGCAGTGCGTCGAGGAAGCCAGCGGCCTGCGCCTGGACGACAAGGAGGCCGCGGCGGCGCGGACGGTCGGCGCGCTGCTCGACCTGGTGCGGCGCACGGCGGCCGGCGGCTAGCCTTCGAGACCCAGGCGCCTTGCCGCCGCGTGCACGGCCTCGTCCAGCGGGATCGCCTTGCGCGCCTTGAGGTCGAAGAGGACGGTGACGTTCTCGCAGGTCGAGTGCAGGTCCTGGGTCTCCGTCCCGCGCATCTCGTGCAGGAAGGTGACGGACTTGCCGCCGACCCGGATCGGGCGCGTGGTGATGGTCACCAGCGCGCCCGCCCGGGCCTCGTGCTTGTACTCGATGGTCTGCTTGATGTCGGCCCAGCCCCGGCCCGCCGCCTCCATCGCCGCGTAGGGCGCCAGCGCGGAGAGGAAGTGGAAGGTCGCGGCGTCATACATGGCCGCGTAGTGCTGCGTGTTCATGTGCCCCATGGAATCGCAGAACCAGGGGTAGACCACGCCGAGGTGGGTGACGATCGCCATGGTCAGAAGGCGACCTTGTCGCCGCCCTTCAGCTTCAGCATCGCGCGCGCCTCGTCCGGCGTGGCGATGTCGAGCGACAGGTTCTCCAGGATGGCGCGGATCTTGCGCACCTGGTCGGCGTTGGACTTCGCGAGTTCACCCTTGCCCAGGTAGATCGAGTCCTCGAGGCCGACGCGCACGTTGGCACCCTGCGCCGCGCCGATGGTGGCGAGGCTCATCTGATGCCGGCCGGCCGCCAGGATCGACCACTGGTAGTCACTGCCGAAGAGACGATCGGCGGTGCGCCGCATGTGCGCCAGGTCCTCAGGGTGCGCGCCGATGCCGCCCATGATGCCGAAGATGGTCTGCACGAAGAGCGGCGGCTCCAGCAGCTTGGTGTCGAGGAAATGCGCCAGGGTGTAGAGGTGCCCGATGTCGTAGCACTCGCACTCGAAACGCGTGCCGTGGGTGTGGCCCAGCTCGCGAATCACCCGCTCGATCTGGGCGAAGGTGTTGGAGATGATGATCTCCTTGGTCTTCTCGAAGTAGGCCTTCTCCCAGGGGTACTTCCACTTGTCGAACTTCTCGGCGACGTGGAACAGGGCGAAGTTCATCGAGCCCATGTTGAGCGAGCAGAGCTCGGGCTGGGCCAGCTTGGGCGCGGCCAGGCGGTCCTCCAGGCTCATGCCCAGCGAGCCGCCGGTGGTGATGTTGATGACCGCGTCGGTGTTCTGCTTGATGCGCGGCAGGAACTGCATGAAGACCTTCGGGTCCGGCGTCGGGCTGCCGTCCTCCGGGTTGCGCGCGTGCAGGTGGATGACCGCCGCGCCGGCCTCGGCCGCGGCGATGGATTCCTGCGCGATCTGGTCGGGCGTGATCGGCAGGTAGGGGGTCATGGTCGGCGTGTGCACCGACCCGGTCACCGCACAGGTGATGATGACTTTGCGTTTCTCGGCCACGGCGTGCCTCGTTCCTTGTCGGCTGGTTGACTTTGCCTAACAGCGTAGGGGGCACGGAAACGGCTGGTCAATATCTTTGATCAAATATAAATTCATCCTGCGTTCTGCCGAGTTGCTAGCCTCCCTTTGAAGGGACGCGACGGGATTGGCCGGAATGGTGGTGCTGCCGACGCTCAAGATCACGGGGCGAAAGACGCTGCAGGAGAGCGTCTACGAGTCGCTGAAGCTTGCCCTCATGTCGGGCGAGTTCGCGCCCGGCCAGCCGCTGACGGTGCGCGCGGTGACGGACCTCGCCGGCACCAGCCCCATGCCGGTGCGCGACGCCATGCGCCGCCTGGTTGCCGAGGGCGCGCTGGAGATGCTGCCCAACGGACTGATGCGCGTGCGCCTGATGGACCGGGCGCAGCGCGACGAGGCGCGCGAGATCCGTCAGGCGATCGAGGGACTGGCCCTGCGCCGCGCCGCGCGCCTCGCCATGCCGAGCGAGATCGACCGCATCGAGGAGATCAACGAGGGCATGATGCAGGCCCTGGCCACGGGCAACCTGCGCCAGGCCATCTTCGCCAACCGCGAGTTCCACTTCGCCATCTACCGCACGGCGCGCGCCCCCGCGCTGTTCCAGCTGATCGAGGGGCAGTGGATGCAGAACGGCCCCTTCCTGATGCTCTACGCCGAGCGCTTCCTGGCCGGCGAGCGCCAGGCGAAGAGCGCCCGCCTGCAGCACCAGCGCATGATCCGTGCGCTGCGCGCCCGCGACGTCGAGGCCGCCGAGCAGGCGGTACAGGCAGACATCGCCTCGACCGCGCTGCTGGGGGCGGAGGATGCGCGGCGCGCGCCACGACAGCCGGATGCGGACGACAGGGCACCGGCGCGGCGGCGCGGCCGGCGCCCGGCCTGACGGACGCTCGTCCGATGCCTCACCCGGCGCCTCATCGCCGTGATGCGGCCGACGATCGATGCTGACGCTGTTGCGATCAGATCAAGCGTTACAGTCCTCTTGCACGATCCCATGTCGGTTGACGCCGCAGCCGCGGAACCTCATCAGGTGTCGCCCTGGCAGCCGCTGACGTCGCCGCCGGGCAGCCCCTCGGTAGAGGCCGTCCCCTCAAGCAGGTGAAAGGTCACCGCGCCATCGGAGTAGGCGACGCCTGCAGCCGCCGGCACCTGCGGCAGGACGTAGGTCTGGCTGCCGACGAGCAGCGTCACCGCCGCCTCGCCAGCGCGGAACTGCGCTTCCAGACTGCGACCGTCCTCGCAGTCGTAGCGCACGGTGTCTTCCATTTTGCGGACCTTGATCGGCTTGGGTTCGGGTCCACCGCAGGCCGCCAGCGATGACGCCAGGATCAGGCTCGCCGCCATCCGCCAGTGCTTCATGCTTCGCTCCCTCGCAGCCAACTTGGCAGGTAACGCGGCCTGCTAGGTTAAGACCACCCCGCTCCCTGCCTCAACGGTGTGTTGGCACAGCGCGCTTCGACAGCCGGCACGCCCCCAGGGTGCTTAGCGAGGCTTCCGGTTGGCGCGCGGACACGAGGCATGGCATCCCGCAGATCCCGGCCCTTGGGCTGCCGGCAGTGGTCTGGTCCGGTAGGCACCTGCCGCGGGGGTGCCGCGACGCGCTCGCCGCCGCCGGGCAGCGCCGATCAGCCCTGCTCGACGATCAGCGCGTCGACGGCGACGGCGCCCTGTCCGGCCGGCAGCACCAGCAGGGGATTCACGTCCAACTCCAGCAGCCGGTCCGCTTGTGCCTCGGCGTAGGCAGCGACGGCGCGAATCGCCTTCACCACCGCAGCCACGTCGCCGGCCGGGCGGCCGCGGAAGCCTTGCAGCAGGTTCCAAACCTTGAGGCGCTTCAGCGCCGCCTCGATCTCCGCCTCCCCGGCCGGCAGCAGCAGGCGCGCCGCGTCTTGCAGCAGTTCGACCAGCACGCCGCCGGAAGCGATGACCAGCACCAGGCCGAAGAGCGGATCGCGCTTGACGCCGACCAAGAGCTCGGCGACCGGCTTCGGCGCCATGGGTTCCACCAAGAAGCGATCCACCGCCAGGCCGGGCTTGTAGGCCGCGACGGCCGCCTGCATCCGGCGGGCCGCGGCGACCACGGCGCCGGCATCCGCCAGGTTCAAGGCTACGGCACCGGCTTCCGTCTTGTGCGGCAGGGCAGAGCTGACCGCCTTCAGCGCCAGGACGCCGGGCATGGCCGCGGCGACACGGGCCAAGTCGGCCAGGCCGGCCACCTGTCCCGCCGGCACCGGCAGGCCGCAGGCGGCCAGCCGCGCCTTGCTCTCCACCTCGTCCAGCGTCACCGCCTGGCCTGCCGGCAGTGGCGCCAGCGCCAGCGGCGGCACGGGCAGCCCGGCCGCCGCGATGGCGCGGCGGAGTTCCGCATGACTTGCCCAATGCCCGAGCACCGCGCCGGCATCGTGCAGCCCCTGCAGCGGCAGCAGGCCCATGTCGATGAGGTACTGGCGCATGAACTCAGGCTGCGATTCCGGGTTCACGCAAGCAACGGCGCCGGGCACGCCGGTCGCCTTGCTGGCGGTGGCCAGCGCGCGGCTCATGGACTCCAGCGCCTTGCCGTTCTCTGGCCCCAGTTCCGGGCGCGGGTGGTCGATGACCAGCAGGCCGAAATCGCTGCCCTCGGCCAGCATGTCGGTGAACATGGGCGTCAGCAGTTTCTCGGCGCCCCAGTAGCCGGCGGTGAAGTCGAGCGGGTTGGAAACATGGCCATAGTCGGGCAGCAGCGCCTTGACCGCCGCCCGCTGGCGTTCGTTCGGCTGCGGCATCGCCAGCCCCGCGGCGCTGGCGTAGTCCGCCGCCATGCCGTTGTCGCCGCCGGAAGAAGAAAAGACCGTGAGCCGCCGGCCCTTCGGCAGCGGCGCCAGGCTCGCCGTCTTCAGGAGCTCGAGGAACTGCGGCACCGAGGCGGTGTTCATCACGCCCAGCCGCTCGAACAGCGCGTCGTAGAGCTCGTTCTGGCCGGCCAGCGAGGAGGTGTGGCTGGCCGCCAGCCTGGCGCCCAGCTCCGACACGCCGACGCGGAAGGCAACGACTGGGATGCCCTTCGCCAGCGCCTTCAGGCAGGCGGCGGAGAAGGCCGGGACGTCGCGGATGCCCTCCATGAAGAGGCCGATGCAGGTGACGTTGGGGTCGTCGACCAGATGGTCGATGTAGTCCTCGAAGCCGAGCACCGCCTGGTTACCGGCGCTGATGATCCAGCTGAAGGGCACCTGGCGCTGGTTCATCGAGAGGTTGATGCAGACGTTACCGCTCTGCCCGATCACGGCCGCGCCGCGCCCACCCAGGGTCCCGGCCGGATAGGGCACGGACCAGAGACTGCCGTGGTTCACGTAGTTGATGATGCCGAAGCAGTTCGGCCCGACGACGGCCATGCCGCCGGTTGCCTGCAGCAGCGCGGCGTTGAGCGCCGCCCCCTTCTCGCCCATCTCGGCGAAGCCCGAGGCGTAGCAGACCGCGCCGCCGGCTCCCATGTCCCGCAGGGTCGCGAGGCTCTCGACCGTCGCCGTCGCCGGCACGCCCAGGAAGACGGCGTCCGGCGCCACCGGCAGGTCCTTCAGCGTCGGCACGCAGGCGACGCCCTCGATCTCGCCGCGGCGCGGGTGCACGGCCAGCATGCGTCCCTGATAGCCGGCGTCGCGGCAGGCACGGATGGCGGCGCCGGCACGCTCGCCGCCCAGAAAGGCGATGTGCCGGGGATTGAGCAGCCGCGCGAGGTTGGCGCGCCGCTGGGCCTGCAGGCTCTGCATCGACGGAGGTGTCCTTCTGTGTCCGCTGCTGTCTAGTCGTCGTCCTTGCCGCGTTTCACGCGGGCCTTGCCGCCCCGCTTCGGCGACTCGCCGAAGAGGTCGAGCAGCCAGCCGCAGACGATGTCCGAGGCTTCCTGCGGCGTGTAGGCGTCCTTGTCCATGATGAGGCCGAGCGCGAAACCGTCGATCATCTGCGCATAGGTCAGCGCCGCGCGCCGCGTATCGATCTCCAGCCCGCGCTCAGCCGCCGCCGCCGCCAGGCGCCCCTGCACCCAGCGCCGGTAGCGGGCGTAGAGATGATGATTCAGGCGCTGCATCTCCGGGTTCCAGCGCGCCGTGCCCCAGAAGGCCAGCCACACAGTCGACTTCTCGCGCTGCTCGGAGCGGCGGAAGGAGACCACCGTGGCGGCCAGGAGCTGCTGCAGCGGATCCTCCCCGACCTCGCGGATGGCACGGCGGGTGTCCTCGTCGGCCTCGGTCACCAGGCTGCGGAAGGCCTCGAGCAGCAGCTCGTCCTTGCCCTTGAAGTAGTGGCCGATGAGGCCGCGCGACAGCCCGGCCTCGTCGCAGATGGTCTGCACGGTAGAGTTGGCGAAGCCGCGGCGCGCGATGGACTGGATCGTGCCGCGGATCAGGTCCTGGCGGCGGGCGATGATCGTCTTCGTGCGCTTGGCGGCGACGGCCATGGATCAGCTCCGGTATTCCTTCAGGAGGTCGCGGGCGATGACGTCCCGGTGGATCTCGGAGGTACCTTCCCAGATTCGCTCGATGCGTGCATCGCGCCAGAAGCGCTGGATCGGGAACTCCTCCATCATGCCCATGCCGCCGAAGATCTGCACGGCGTTGTCGGTGACCCGGCCGATCATCTCGGACGCGAAGAGGTTGCACATCGAGGCCTCGTGCCGCGTCACCGTGCCCTGGTCCATCTTCCAGGCGCACTCCAGCACCAGCAGCCAGGCGGTGCGGATGTCCATGGCGCTGTCGGCGATCTTGAAGCCGGTGCCCTGGAACTCGCCGATGGTCTTGCCGAAGGCCTTGCGCGTGCCGGCCCATTCGCAGGCCATCTTGAAGACGCGCTCGGCGCGGCCGACGCAGTGCGCCGCCAGCATGATACGGCCGGAGTAGAGCCAGTCGTTGGCGAAGTCGAAGCCCTTGCCCTCCTCGCCCAGGATCTGCCCGTCGTCCAGCGTGACGTTGTCCAGGTAGATCATGTTGGGGTTGTAGCCGCGGGTGCAGATCGAGGGCATGGGCTTGATGGTCATGCCCGGCGTGCCCTTGTCGATCAGGAAGGCGGTGAAGCGCTTGCGCGGCCCCTTCGGCGTCTCGTCGGTGCCGGTGACGGCGAAGAGGATCACGAAGTCGGCCATGTCGGCGTAGGAGATGAACTGCTTGACGCCGTTGATCACCCACTTGCCGTTCTGGCGAACGGCCGCGGTCTTGATGGCGCGGGCGTCTGAGCCGGCATGCGGCTCGGTCAGCGCGAAGCAGTCGACCTTCTCACCACGGATGCAGGGCATCAGGTACTTGTCGACCTGCTCGCCCTTGCAACCCAGCAGGATCTTGGTCGGCCGCTTGACCAGCATGGAGAGCGCAGTGGAAGGCTTGCCCATCACCCGCTCGACCTGCGCCATGGTCTGGTAGTCGAGGCCGGCGCCGCCCAGCTCCTCGGGCATGTTCATGGCGACGAAGCCGGCCTCGCGCGCCTTGCGCTTGATGTCGTCGGCGATCTCCTTCGGCACCATGCGCTCGCGCTCCACCACGTCCTCGTGGGGATAGAGCTCCTTCTCGACGAACTCGGTAAGGGACTCGACCAGGGCCTGCTGCTCGAAGCTGAGAGAAAAATCCACGGGCGTCGCTCCGCTAGAGAAAGGGGTGGCCAGTCAGCGGCCGATGAACTTGGGCGCACGGCGCTCGTTGGCGGCACGCAGGCCCTCGGCATGATCCTCGGTCTTGGCGCAGATCTTGCCGAAGCGCTGCTCTTCGGCGAGCTGCTCGGCGAAGGTGCGGCGATGCGCGTTCTCCAAGAGCTGCTTGGCCAGGCCCTGGGCGACGGTCGGGCCGCTCGCCAGCTTGTCGGCCAGGGCGAAGGCGCGCGCCTCCAGCTCTTCGACCGGCACCACCTCGGTCACCATGCCTGTGGCCTTGGCCCTGGCGGCATCCCAGGTCTCGCCGGTGTAGACGAACATCTTGGCGTTCTCGAGCCCGACCAGCCGCGGCAGTAGCCAGGAGCCGCCGGCATCCGGCGGATAGCCGACGCGGGTATAGGCGCAGATGAAACGCGCCTTCTCGCTGACCACACGGAAATCGCAGGCAAGCGCCAGGTCGAGGCCCGCGCCTACCGCCGGGCCGTCCATCATGGCAACGGTCGGCTTGGGGAAGCGATGCACTTCCTGGACCAGTTGGATCGCCTCCTCGACCCAGTCGTGCTCCGGCCAGGGATCGATGCCCTTGATCTTGTCCGCCCATTCCTTGACGTCGGCGCCGCCGGAGAAGGCGCCGCCGCGGCCGGTGAAGACCAGGGCGCGCAGTTCGTCGGCCTTCAGCGCCTGGCGCACGGCCCTGCGCAGCTCGACCAGCACGCCGGTGTTGATCGCGTTGCGCGATTCCGGACGGTTGATGGCGATCAGGCGGACGGCGCCGCGATCCTCGACCTCGACCAGTTTCGACATGGGTCTTCCTTCTTCTTTCCGGGTGTTCAGCGCGGCCGGCGGTGCTGGCGCAGGTGCAGCAGCAGGGGCGGCACGGTGGTGACGACGATCAGCAGCGAGGAGATGGCGGCGATGGTGGGATCGACCTCGTCGCGCAGGGTGGAGAACATGCGCTTGGTCAGCGTGGCACCCTCGCCGTTCGACAGGAAGAGGGCGATCACCACCTCGTCGAAGGCGACGATGAAGGCGAAGAAGGCGCCGGCGATCACCGAGGGGCGGATCTGCGGCAGGGTGACGGTGAGGAAGGCCTTGAGCCGGCCGGCACCCAGGGAGCGGGCCACCAGTTCCTGGCTCATGTCATAGGTCTTGAGGCCGGCGGAGACCGTAACCAGCACGAAGGGGATGGCCAGCAGCGTGTCGGCCAGGATCAGGCCGCCGACCGTGTTCACCATGTCGAGCCGGGCATAGAGGAAGAAGAGGCCGATGGCGATCAGGATCACCGGCACCATCAGCGAGGCCAGCATCGAGCCGTAGAGCAGCGGGGCGAAGCGGAAGCGGCCGAGGTGCAGGCCATAGGCCGCGGCGACACCGGCCGGCGTCGCCAGCAGCATGGTGCCGAGCGCCACCTGCAGCGAGACCAGCGAGGCGTCCTGCCACTCGCTCTTGCCGAAGAATGTCTCGTACCAGCGCCAGGAGAACTCCTGCGGCGGGAACTGCAGGGAGTTCGAGCCCGAGAAGGACATGGGCAGCACGATCAGCGTCGGCGCCACCAGGTAGAAGAGCACCAGACCGGTCAGCAGGTAGAGCCAGAGGCGCTGGCGATGGGTGACGTGACCTTCCATCCCTTGCCTCACATGCCGATGCGTCGGCGCCAGCGCGTCACCGCCCAGTGGCTGAAGACCAGCGACAGGACCGTGAGCAGCAGCAGCACCACGCCCAGCGCGCTGGCCGGGCCCCAGGTTGGGTAGAGGTTGACCGAGTTCTCGATGCGCTGGGCGATCATCTGCACCTTGCCGCCGCCCAGTACCGCCGGGGTGATGTAGAAGCCGATGCAGAGGATGAAGGTCAGCACCAGCCCGGCGATCAGGCCCGGCAGGCTCAAGGGCATGAAGACCTGCCAGAAGGCCCTGGTCGGCGAGGCGCCGAGATTGGCGGCGGCGCGCAGGTAGCCGGGCTCGATGGTCTTCATCGAGGCATAGAGCGGCAGCACCAGGAAGGGCAGCATGATGTGCACCATGCCGATGACCGTGCCGGTCAGGTTGTGCACCAGCGGGATCGGCTTGTCGATCAGCCCCAGGTCGACCAGGGTGGTGTTGATCAGGCCCTTGCGCTGCAGCAGCACCAGCCAGGCATAGGTGCGCACCAGCAGCGAGGTCCAGAAGGGCACCAGGATGCAGAGCATCAGGATGCCGGAGATCCGCGGCGAGAGCTGCGACAGGCAGTAGGCGACGGGATAGCCCAGCAGCAGGCAGATGCCGGTGACCAGCGCCGCCACCTCGAAGGTGGTGACGAAGATCTTGACGTAGGCGCCCTCGGTCCAGATGCGGGTGAAGTTCTCGGTGGTGAACTGCCCCTGCTCGCCGACGAAGGAGAGCCAGAAGAGCCAGCCGATCGGCAAGAAGAGCAGCAGGGCGACCACCAGCATGGCCGGCGAGCAGAGCCCGAGATAGAGCCGCCGCTCGGCCCGCTCGTCGCGGGCGAGCCCCTTGAGGTTGAGGGCGTCGACCGCGCTCATGCCCGCGCCACCAGCCGCGAGTCGGCCGCGTGCAGGTCGAGGCCCAGGGTCGCACCCGGCTCGAAGGCGTCGTGGCCGGCGAGATGCCGGTTCGGCAGGCGAGCGTGGATTTCGTGCCCCCCGACCTGCAGGGTCAGCAGCACCGATTCGCCCTGGAACACGGCGTCGCGCAGCGTACCGACGAAGCGGTTGATGCCGGCGGCCGGCGCCGTGCCGTTGGCCAGCACCAGTTTCTCGGGCCGCAGCAGCAGCTCCCACTCGCCGGCCGCCGGCGCCTCGGCCAGCTGCAGGCCCTGGCCGGCGAAGCGGGCGACGCCGCCGTCGACCTCCACCGGCAGGAAGTCCGACTCGCCGATGAACTCGGCGACGAAGCGGCTCGCCGGACGTTCATAGAGCGCGCGCGGCGTGTCGAACTGCATCAGGCGGCCCTGGTGCAGCACGGCGACACGGTCCGACATGGTCAAGGCCTCGCGCTGGTCGTGCGTCACCGCGACCGTGGTGGTATCGAGCCGGTCATGCAGGCGTCGAATCTCGATCTGCATGCGCTCGCGGAGCTGCTTGTCCAGTGCCGAGAGCGGCTCGTCCATCAAGAGGATGCGCGGCGCGAAGACGATGGCACGGGCCAGCGCGATGCGCTGGCGCTGGCCGCCGGAAAGCTGATCGACTCGCCGGCCGCCATAGCCGCCGAGCTGCACCAGATCGAGCACGCGTTCGACCTCGGCCTGGCGCTGCGCCTTCGGCAGGCCGCGCAGCTTCAGGGGATAGGCGATGTTGTCGCCGACACTCATGTGCGGGAAGAGTGCGTAGTTCTGGAACACCATGCCGACGTCGCGCTTGTGCGGCGGCAGGCGCACCACCTCCTGTCCGGAGATGCGGATCGAGCCGGCGGTCGGCCGGGTGAAGCCGGCGATGGTCATCAGCAGCGTGGTCTTGCCCGAGCCGGAGGGCCCCAGCAGGGTGACGAACTCGCCTGGCTCGACGGTCAGCGAGACCTCGTCCAGCGCCCGCACGGGCCCGTAGTGCTTGCTCAGGCGCTCGATCGCGACCGGGACCGCGCCGCTGCTTGCCTCGCTGGTCATGGCGTCTTCAGGACTCCGTCTGGCCGAAGGCGTGGGAAGGAAGGCGGCAGCGACGGGCCGGGGACAGCCGGCCCGTCGCCTTCACAGCCAGTCTGCTCCGCTCACTCCTGCATGAACTTGTCCCACATCTCCTGGCCCTTCTGGCCGTTGTCGGTCCAGAAGGCCTTCTGCTGGATGATCTGGTTCTTCAGGTTGTCCGGCGAGGAGTTGGACTTCGCCGCCTGCTCCGGCGTGATCTTGCCGGTGGCGAAGGCCTTCTGGTTCACCGGGCCGTAGTTCACATACTGCGGCAGGTTGGCCTGCAGGTCGGGCGAGACGAAGAGGTTGATCGCCTTCATCGCCAACTCGGGGTTCTTCGCCCCCTTCGGCACCACCAGGCACTCCACGTCGAGCAGGGCCTGGTTGTAGTCATAGGCGTAGGGTGCGCCCTCCTTGATCGCGGCGTCGATACGGGCAATCCAGATCGACAGCATGTCGACCTCCTCGCTCTGGGCGAGTTGCATCGCCTGCGAGCCGGACTGCCACCAGACGGTGATGTGGGGCTTGATCTCGCGCAGCTTGGCGATCGCCTTCTCCATGTCGATCGGATACATGTCGGCGATCTTCACGCCCGCCGCCATCATCGCGAACTCGGCATTGGTGCTGAGGCCGTAGCCGGACAGCGCGCGGGTGCCGGGGAACTTCTCCACGTCCCAGAAGTCGGCCCAGGACTTCGGCGGATTGTCGCCATAGACGTTCTTGTTGTAGGCCAGAACCGTCGAGTAGGCGGTGTAGCCGACCCAGTTCGGCTTGATCAGCTCCGGCGGGATGCCGTCGGCGTCGATGACCTTGTAGTCGAGTGCCATGGTCAGACCCTCGCGCGCCGCCTGCTCGCACTGGCCGCCGTAGAGCTCGACCACGTCCCATTCGACGGCACCGGCCTGCACCTGGGCGCGGACGTCGCCGATGCCGGACAGCGTGTACTCCTTGATCTCGATCCCCAGGGCCTCTTCGGTCGGCGTGTAGTGCGCCTTGCGCAGCGCTTCCTGATAGGCGCCGCCATAGGACGCGACGGCGAGGGAGTCCTTGGCCAGGGCGGCCGTGGACAGCAGGCTGGCGGCCGCCAGCGACACCGCCGCCAGCGCGGCGGCCTTGCGATAAACCATCGGGCGTTTCCTCCACGTGTGTTCGGTTCGGATGGGTTTCCCTTCTGTCCGGCGCGGCCGGCGGGGACCCTTGCTTCGACGTTCTAGGCGCCGAACGCTTCCATGATTTTTGTTGGCCGTCCAACAAATTTCGATGCTGCGGCGCAGCAATTCGTCGTGCTGCCCAGTCATGACGGTCAGTCATGACGGTCAGCAGCGGCCGGCGCGCAGGCGGACGACGGCCGGTTGGCGGGCGGCGCAAGTCGCGGCGAGGACGGGAGGCCGTCGTCAGGGGGCCGTCGTCAGGGGGCCGTCGTCAGGGCGCCGACGCCTGGCCTGCCGCTCGCCCGGGCTTAGTGGTCGGCCGCCCAGCCGGCGCCCTGCTCGCGACGAACCGGCACGCGGGTCATGCTCTCGCTGGCGTCGCAGCGGCAGAACTCCGGCCTGCGCGCGCCGGAGACGCCGAGGACCGTGTCGGCGCCATCGGCCTTCAGCAGTCGCATGAGGTCCTGGCCGTTGAGGTACTGGCCGTTGGACAGGACGGGCGCCGTGTCTCCTGCTCGTGCGCCTGCGTCTTGTGGAGTCAGCGGCCGCGCCAGACCGGCGGGCGCTTCTCCAGGAAAGCGCGAGGCCCCTCCACGGCGTCCTCGCTGCGCGCCATCTGGCGGTAGATCGGCAGCGCCGGGTTGTTCTCGTGGAAGAAGCGCAGGGCCTGGGCCAGCGGCATGACGTCGATCGCGCGCATGGCCTCGATCAGCGCGCGCAGTGCCAGCGGCGCTCCCTCGGCGATGCGCCCGGCCAAGTCGCGCGCGTAGTCCATCAAACCGGCCGGTGGCAGGACCTTGTGCACCAGTCCCCAGCCGGCGGCCTCGGCCGCGTCCATGCGACGGCCCGACAGCAGCATCTCCATCGCCACGTTGTAAGGGATGAGGCGCGGCAGGCGCTGCAGGCCGCCGGCCTCGGGCAGGAAGCCGCGCTGCATCTCGGGCAGCTCGAAGTAGGCCGTCTCGCTGGCAACGATGACGTCGCAGGCCAGCGCGATCTCGAAGCCGCCGCCGATGGCGGCGCCGTTGACCGCCGCGATCAGCGGCTTGCTGCGCGCGAAGTCGCGGGTGACGCCGCCGAACCCGCCCGCGCCGTGGCGGCTCTCCTCGTCGCCGCCAAAGACCGACTCGCCACTGGCGGCCGCGGCCAGCGGCTCGTTGAAATCCCAGCCGGCGGAAAACACCCGCTCGCCCTTGGCGGTGACAATGCCGACGCTGAGCGCCGCCTCGTCCTCGAGTTCGCGGACCGCCGCGTGGATTGCCCGGCTGAGCGGTCCGCTGATGGCATTGACCTTGGGACGATTGAGCGTGATCTCGAGCACCCGGCCCGTGCGGCGGGTCTCGACCAGGGCCTCCGGCATGCGATCCTCCTCAAGGGGCCGACCGGCTGGCCCGGGCGGAAACTTTGAACGATTATCCAATGTTCCGGCACTATGGCCCTGCCCGGCCGGCGGCGGCAAGGGGGCCCTCGCGGCACCGGTGCCCGCAACGGCTGCTTCCGCAGACTCCACCTTGCCGGTAGTGTGCTTCCATGTATGGCTGTCGAGGATGCCCGCGCCGGTGTCGTCCGCTATTGACCTGAGCCTGCCTCCCTCGCCGGCCTCGCTTGAACAGGTGGCCGCCGCGGTAGAGCGTTTCTGCGAGGCGGAGGACCTGCCGCCGAAGCAGAGCTATGCCCTGTCGCTGGCCTTCGAGGAACTGCTGACCAACGTGGTCAACCACGGCTATGCCGGCCGCGACCCGGCCGGCGAGCACATGAAGGTCGAACTGCGGCGCGTGGGCGAGCTGGTCACGGCGCGGATCGAGGACGGCGGGGAGGAGTTCGATCCCACCGCGGCCCCTGCTGTCGACACCCGGCAGGACATCGACGAGCGCCGGATCGGTGGGCTGGGCGTGCATCTTGTGCGCAGGCTGGTGGACGAAATGGTCTACCGGCGTCAGGATGGCCGCAATATCCTTACCTTCACCCTGTCGCTGGCCGACAAGGGTGAGCCGCCCGAGGGCAATGGCCCCTTGACCGACGAGCTTTGAGGAGAGTGTGGCGTGAGCCTTGACGTGACTGAGGCCCAAGAGGGCAGCGTTCTTGTGGTCAGCCCGGCGGGGCGCCTGGACAGCGTGACCGCCGGCGGCTTCGAGGCGCAGCTGCTCAAGCACATCAACGAGGGCGCCACGAAGATGGTGCTGGATTTCGGCAAGCTCGACTACATCAGCAGCGCCGGCCTCAGGGTCGTGCTGCTGGCGGGCAAGAAGCTGAAGGCGGCGGGCGGCAAGCTGGCGCTCTGTGGCCTGAACCAGCAGATCCGCGAGGTCTTCGCGATCAGCGGCTTCATCTCGATCTTTGCCGTGCATCCCGACCGCGCCAGCGCGGCCGGGGCCATCGCCTGAAGGAGCCTCAGGAGGCGCCCGGATCGCCGCGGTAGACCCGCGGCAATCCGTGCCCAAGGCCGATCAGCATCTCGTTCGAGACCATGCCTGCCCGGTCGGCCTGCTCTTCCAGCAGAATCGTCTGGCCGATCAGTTCGGCCGGCATGCCGACCTGTACCAGCGCCTCAGGCAGGTCGGTGACATCGACAGTCGAAAGACTCATCGAGATGCGACCGACCAGCGGCGCGGTGCGCCCGGCGAAGGCGACGAGGCCCCGGTTCGACAGCGCCATGGGCAGGCCCTGGGCATAGCCCACCGCCAGCGTGGCGACGCGCGTCCGCCGTGCCGTCACGAAGCTGCCGCTGTAGCCGACCGGCGTGCCGCTCTCCACCCAGACGGCGCGCGTGACGCGGGCATGGGCCGAGACCGGGCGCACGAGGGGCTGGTAGCGGCCGGGCGTGCCCTGCACCCCATAGAGCGCGCTGCCGACCCGCGCGAGGGCGCCGTGGAAGGCCTGGTCCATGAAGATCGCCGCCGAGCAGGCGAGGCTCCAGGGCGCCTGCGGCATGGCCGAGAGCAGGCCGCGGAAGTGCTCGACCTGGGCCCTGTTGGCGGGATCGTCCGGAAACTCGAAGCGCGCCAACTGGGTCAGCCAGGCCTTGACCGATAGCCGCTGCCAGATCGCCGGCTCGGCGGCCAGCACGGCGATCTCGGGCGCGTCCAGCCCAAGGCGCGTCAGGCCGCAGTCGAGCATCACCGAAACCGGCAGGGGGTCCTCGATGGAGCCGAAGGCCGCGGCCCGGCGCAAGTCCTCCAGCGAGCCCAAGGTAGGCACGATGCGGTCGCGCCGATAGACCTGCAGGTCCTCGGGGCCCAGGCCGTTCAGCGTGAAGACCTCGACCCGCGGCAGCAGGCGACGTACCCGCCGCCCCTCTTCCAGGTTCCCGACCCAGAATACACCGCAGCCCTCGGCGGCGAGACGCCGCGCCACCGCTTCGATGCCCAGGCCATAGGCGTCGGCCTTGACCACCGCGCCGAGCCGGCCGCCCTTGAAATGTTCCCTTACGCGGCGCCAGTTCTCGGCGAGCCGATCGAGATCGAGCTCGATCCAGGCGGCAAGTTCGGACGCCGGGTCCTCAGCCGCGCCTTCGCCGGGCCTGGCCTCCGCCAGCCGCTGCACGACCGCGGTCACGCCGCCTCCGGCGCGAAGGCGATCTCCCGACCCTGCGGGCCCTCGCGCCAGGCAACACCCTGCCAGCCCTTGGCCAGGCGCAGGCGCTGCCAGTCGGTCTCCTGCCAGGGGTGCCACTCGACCACGGACGAACGCTCCGACCGGCCCTCTTCCCAGACCAGCAGATAGCGCAGCAGGGTGCCATAGGCATGCACCAGGGCCACCACCCGGAACCCCTCGCTGATGAGGTTGCTCCAGCTCGGCACGTTGCCAGGCGCCGCGGTGGCGAAGGCGTGCTTCGCGCCCTCTGCCTTGACGCGGGCCAGCCGCGCGCGGATCGCGGCCCGCTGCAGCCCGCGGCCACGGCAGGCCGGGTCGACGGCCGCGCCGGCGAGCTTGAGCAGCGCCGTGGACTGGTCCAGGCCGAGCAGCTCGTGCGTGGTGTCGCCCGCCGGCAGCTCGCGCATCAGCACGCCATAGGCCAGCAGCTTGCCGTCCTGCCGGTAGCCCAGGATGCAGCCTCGGTGATCCAGGATCGCTTCGAAGAAGCTGCGCTTCTCGGGTTTCACCAGCGTGCGGTCGGTGAAGGTCGACAGCGACAACTGGTGGAGCGCCTCGACCTCGTCCAGCGACGACAGGTCGAGCTGCTTGAAGTCGGCGGCCTCAGGCACGGATCACCTCGGCGTAGTTGAGCATTGCCAGAGGCGGATAGAGATGCAGGGCGCGCGCCACCTCCATGTTCACGATCAGGGAGAAGCGGCGCAGGGTCTCGATCGGGATCTTGGCGGGGGGCGTGTGGTCGACCAGGATCTGCTCGCTTTTCACCGCGGCAAGCTGGCCGACCGAGTAGTAACGGCAGATCAGGCCGGCAAGCGCGCCACCTTCGCGCACTGCAAGCTCGGTCGCGCCAAAGGTGGCGAGGCCGATATCGCGGGCATAGGGCGTCACGCGATTGAGGATGGTGCCGAGAAAGGTGTCCGGCAGGAGGTAGAACCACCCGGCCCCCTCCTCCTTGATCTCGCGAATCAGGTTCTCGACGCCTTCGGCCATCGGCTTGCCGGCTGAATCAAGCTGGAAGGAGCGCTCGATCAACTGGAAGCCCTGGCTGCTGGCCAACTGCCGCAGCTCTTCCACCAGCGCGACCGAATTCGGCTCGGAGGGCGTGTAGAGTACACCCAGCTTGGTGAACTCGCGGTAGGACTGCATCGCGCGGAGCTGCGCGTCGGTCGGCACGACATGGAATGCGCCGGTCACGTTGCGGCCCGAGGAGGAGAGGTCGGGCACGACCTTGGCCTTCACCGGTGCCGCCACCATGGTGAAGACCACCGGGATGTCAGTGATGTTCTTGGCGGGATCGAAGCCGTCGTAGGTGCCGACGGTCGCCAGCGTCACCGGTGTGCCCCAGGTGTAGACCAGATCCGGCTTAAGGGCGCGGATCTCCTCGACGAAGGCGGCGACCTTCTTGGCGTCGCGCTCGGCGTCGCGCAGCGTGATGTCGACGGCGATGCGACGCTGCGCGAGATAGTCGCGATAGCCGCGCTCCACGTCGGTCTCGCCGCGAAAGGTGATCATGTAGATCTTGTAGGGATCGGCCGCGCGACTTCGCCCCGGCAGGCTCAGCGCACCGACGAATCCCGTCGAAGCGGCCAGAAACTGCCGACGTGGCAAGCGCAGGGTCATGGTGCGGCTCCCGTGGACGCGTGCGGTTCATTGGCCAGGCGCCGCCGCTGCGCCCAGACCAGCAAGCCAAAACAAACAGTGCCAAACAATGCCAAGCCACCGATCGCCAGGCCGGCGGTCTGCGGACCGTAGACGCCAAGCAACCAGGCGGCAAGGGCCGGGCCGATCGCGTTGCCGAGACGCTCGACCAGGCGGAACACGCCATACAATAGGCTTTCTGGCACCTGTGGCGCCAGTATTCGCCCGTACTCGCCCACCAGTGCCGACTGAGGCGTGATCGAGAGCGCCTGGGCGATACCCAGATGAAGCACCGCGACAGTGGCGCCCCAGGGCTGTGGCCAGAGTAGCAGGTGAATTACCGACACTGAACTGAGCAGGCCGCCCAGCAGCACGTAGCGGGGACGCCGGCCGGCGGCGTCGCTGCGCCTCGCCACGATCGGCACCACGACCAGCATGGCCAGGGCGTAGAGCATCAGGATACGGCCGATCGTTGCCTGCTCGAAACCTCCGCGGGTGAGTTCAAGCGGCACCAGATAGAAGACCAGCCCAACCAGCAGCATCTTGGCCGGCAGCGCGCAACCGACCAGCAGGATAGCCAGCGCCGGACGTCGCAACACGTGATAGATCGCACCGAACCCCAGGGTCGGGCGGCGCACCTCGTTGCGCGCGCGCTCAGCCGGCAGCGAGAGATAGGCGCAGGCAAGGGCGGTGAAGCCAAGGCCGCCGGCGACCAGGAATGTCGCACGATCGCCCAGGCGGTCGGCCAGGATGCCGCCGATCGGCGGTCCGCAGAGGCTGGCGACCATGATGGCTGTCACCAGGACCGCCAGGCCGCGCGCGCGACTCGCCGCGCCGGTGAGGTCGATGATGTGTCCCTGCGCGGCCACGAAGACTGCCGCGTAGCCGAAGGCCGTGAGAGAGCGGAAGGCCAGCAGTTCGACCATGTCGCCGGCATAGGCGGTGCCGACGAAACCCAGCACGGCAAGGGCCGAGCCGGCGCGCAGGCAGCGGCCGCGCCCCAGCGCCTCGGTCAGACCGCCGAGGAAAGGCTGGGTCAGCGCGACGATCGCCATGAAGAGCACGATCGGCAGCGAGATCACCAGCTCCATCGAGAGTCCGGCGATGGGGCGCGCAAGCTGCGAGACGAAGCCCGGCAGGAAGGGCCGGGTCATTTCCTCGGCGAAGAAGAAGAGGAACAACGGAGTGCGGATCGCGGCGACGCGCAGTGGCAACTCGCCCCGCGTCTCGTGCATGCGGTAACGCCGTTCAAGCGCGTCGAGTTCGTGCAGCGCCTCGGAATCGCCGATCGCCTCGGCTCGCTCGCGCAGGCGCGACTGCTCGAGCGTGATGGCCTCGACCCGATCGTCATAGGAGCGCACGAAGCTGACAAGCGCACCGCGACCTTCGACGCGAGGATGGCTGCGCAGGTCGCCGCGCCGCAGCGCCTCGATGCGACGCGCCGCGCCGCGCAACGCCTGGCCACCTTCCATGCCGAAGGCGAAGGACAGCAACTCGACGGTGACCAGCACCGACACCAGAAGCACCACGGCGATGTCGAGCCAGAGATCCTCGACCAGCGTCCGCGCCACGGCCTGCGGGACGCCCACCACGACCTCGGCCAGCGTATTGCCGTCCAGGATGACCGGCACCTTGACGGTCGGCATCGCGGCGCGCGCCTCGCCGGCGTCGCGCTCGGCCAGGGCGATGATGTTGCCGGTGGCATCGGCCAGCGCCACGTAGCCGAACTCGGGGCCGCGGGCCAGCGCGCGCTCCAGCACGGTGTCGACGCCGACCAGCTCGTTCAGCTTCATGCCGTAGCCGACCGCCTGCTGCACCAGGTCGGCGACCGACTTGCCGACTACTTCGGCCTTACGGTTCAACTCGGGAAGCAGCAGACCTTCGGCGCGGTCGATCGTCCGCCAGGACAGCAGTGCCAACGCCGTGACGAGGACCAGGATCAGGACGAGGAGCAGCCGGAGATCGACGCGGCGCATGAGCTAGCCTTCCGCTCCCGCCGCCATTCCGGGGCGCTGCGATATCAGCGCCTGCTGCCGCTCGATTTCATCGAGCTCGGCTGCCAGATCCGGCGGCAGGACCGCCCGGTCGTCACCCTCCGTGTTCGAGTCCGACATGACGGACCGGTTGAGCCCGCGAATCAGCCAGGGCACGCCCCAGAACGCCAGCAGCATCGCCGCCAGCGAGGTCAGCAGCGCGGTCTGGCGAAGTTCGCCGGCAACCTGTTCCAGGCCATCGTCGATCGCCCTGCCCGAAGCGCGCAGGATCACGGCGCCGGCGCCCACGCCGAAGTCCGTCGAGATGTCGCGCCGGTAATGCGGGGTCTGCGGCTCATCGTTCGGCACGATGGTGCCGACCCGGGCGGGGTCGCTGCTGAACAGCACCTGGCCGCGGTCGTTGATCACATCCAGCGACACCACGAGCGGGTCGCCGGCCTGCTCGCGCGGCAGCAGCGCAGCGAGCGTGTCCTGGCCTGCCAGCGGCAGCCCCAGCGAAAGCGCCTTCTCGATGATCTCGCCGACGCGCTCGGTGACGATGGTAAAGCGTTGTGCGAGCGATTCTTTGTAGCTGACGCGGACCGCGCCGTAGTTCAAAAAGGCGCTCAACGCGATGGCGGCCGCAGCCACCAGCGCCACGGTAAGGGCAAGTGCAGTTGTGACCTTAGTCATCGAACCCCGCCCCACGACCTCCCGCCGATTCGCCAAGCGAGCCCCTCGCCTGTTGCGTGGTGAATCGACGATGCCCCCGTTAGCATGCCCCGTAGATTATCCGTGTATTTAATCACGCCGCGGTTTGCAAGGTGTAGCGGCGAATCAAGGGTTTGGAGCTCCGTATGCGTTTCGCCCTGCGCTATCTGACCATGACGGTGGCCCTCGTGGCCATATCCGTCTTGCTGATCATCGCGCAGACCGAGCGTTCGCTGGAAAGGAATGCCTCCGACCTGGGCGAGGCGCGACTGCGACTTGTTCTCGCTTCGCTGGTCAGCACCATCCAGGCCAACCTGGATTTCGGCCTGCCGTTGCCGAGCCTGCGCCAGATTCAGGAGCTGCTCGAGCGTACCCTGGCCAGCCAGCCAGGGTTGCGCGCCATCGACGTCGTGGACGACAGCGGTATCGCCCTGTTCAGCAGTGACCGGGGAGCGGAGGGCGAACCGGCGCCGGAAGCCTGGGTGGCGGCCATGAACGAGCGCCGGGACGGCGACCTCTGGCGCGCCCAGGAGCGCGGCGAACTGGCCTTCGGACTGCCTATCGTCTCGGCGATCGGCCGCACCGTCGGGCACGTCGTTGTGGTGCGCGCGGCCCCCCAGGCCTGGCGGCCGCTGACCGATACCCTGGCCGCCCTGCTGGAGAACCTGCCGCTGGCCGCAGGGGCGGCATTGCTCGGCGGGCTGGTCATAGGCGGCCTGGTCACGCTGCGCCACCGGCCATTGCGCCGCCTTGTCGCAAGCCTGGCGGAAAACCGGACGCCGCACGTCGCGGAGAAGGATTCCCTGGCCCGAGCCCTGGTGGCCGCCATGGCCAGCGCGGCGGCCGCCGGCGCGGCGATCAGCGCCACGCGGACCGAACTCGACCGGATCGACCATGAACGCTAGGCGTGAATTCCGCCGCAGCGACTGGCTTTCCTTGGTCGGCGGGCTGGTTGTCATGGCGATCATTTTGCTCACCGGATTGGTGGGCCGCCAGATAATCGAGAGGGAGCGGACCAACGAAATAAGGGCGGCGACTGAGCAGCTGCTAGCATCGGTTGCAGAGACCGTTGCGAGCGACGTTGGCCGCGCCCTGGGCTATGGTATTCCGCTCGACGACATCTATGGCGCGGAGCCCTACCTCGAAGCCGTCGCGGCCGCCAACAGCGAGGTTGCCGGCATCGCGCTGACCGATCCGCAAGGCCGGGTTCTGGCGGTTGGCGGTGCCTTGCCGACCGGCGCGGCGGGCATCGAACGCCAGGTCGAGGTGAACGGCCAGGTGCTGGCCGTCATCAAGGTCGCCGCCACCAACAGTTTCACCCGCCAGGCAGCGCGTGATCGGCTGCTGATCCTGCTCGCCTCGGCCGCCATAGCAGGGATGCTGGCCGCCTTGCTGCTGCGGCTGATGCTTTTGGAGGGGACCGACCTGCCCTTGGCCCGGCTGCAATCCAGCTTACGGTCGATTGGGCGGGGTCGATTCGGCGACTATACCGCGTATGAGCGGCGCGGACCGGTGCTGCTGCTCGCCGCGTCGGCGACGCGCGTGATCATTCCCATCCGGCACGGCTACAGGCAGCTTCTCGCCGCCGCCCGAGAGATCACGGCCGTTGACCTGGACCACTCGGCGCAGCCGCGGCTGCAGGGTGCGATGGACCTGATCTCGACCACCTACACCTTCGCCGGCGGCGATCGTTCCCGGCGTGTCCATGCCTGGGCCGGCTGGTGGCTGGTGGCCGCGCTGCTGCTGGGCGAGGCAGTCCGGCCGCTGGTCGGTGGCTTTGCGGCCGACCGCGCCCCCGGGACCTCGGCCGAGCCAATGCGCGTTGCGCTGGTCTTCCTGGCGCAATCCGCCGCTGGCGCCGTTGGCCTCGTGCTGGCCTGGCGCCTGCGCGGCGGCCCGGTCCTGGCCGGCTTCGCGCTGGCGCTCTGCGGCCTCGCGACACTCTCGGTCGAATGGCTGTATAGCGGCGGCCTGTTCCTGGCCAGCCGGGCCGGCGCAGCGCTGATGCTGACACTGGGCGCCGGCACGCTGGCCCTCAGCGGCGGGGTTCGCCTGCGGCGTCCCTGGCTCGGCCTGGCCACGCTGATCGCCGTCGCCGGGTGCGGTCCCTCGCTGGGCAGCCTGCTGGGCGAACTGCTTGGCCGCCGCCTGGCTTACGCGACGCTGGGGGGCGGGTTGCTGCTGCTTGGCATCTGCCTGGCCTTGACGCAGCGCAGTGGCCACCGTGGCCCCTGGAGCGGTCATGCTGTCGGTCGCCGATCGGTGCTGGCTCTCGGCGCGGCGGCGCTGGTGGTGAACGGCTGGCTGTTCGGGCAGCTCGCCGCCTTTCCGCTGCGCTACGACTACGCACTGATGGCGCTGCTCCTGGCAACGCTGGCCGCCGCGGCGGCGCTTGCGGCCTTGCCGCGTTGGGGGCTGCCGAACGCGCTGGCGGTGCTCCTGGCCGCGGCCGGCCCTGGCATCGGACTGTTGGAGCATTCGCTCTGGTCGATGATCCTCGCCGCAGCGATTGCTGGCATCGGGCTCGGCTTCCTGTGGCGCGGGGCGCGCATCGCCACGCCGGCCGCAGCACTGGCCCTGCTGGCCGGCCAGGGCATCGGGCCGGTCCTGGCCGCCCTCGAACACTGGACGGAACTGCCGCCCGGGGCAGTGACCGCGGGGACCGGGCTGCTGCTCGCGCTGCTTCTGCTGCTGCCGGCGGGGAGGCGCTGAGCCATGCTGCTGCGCACCCGCCTGACGATCATCCTGTCGCTCGCGTTCCTGCTGGTGGTGACCTTGCTGGTGCTGGTCGGCCTCAGGCGCGAGAGCCTGATGGACGAGCGCTTCGCCGAAGTCGCCATCGCCGGCCAGCTCTCCCTCTGGGCGCAGCTGGTCGAGGAGCAGGCCGCGGAACTCCAGGACGCCGGCGAGGAGCTGGTATCCGCGCCGGAGTTCGCCTCGGCCTTCGGCGCCACCGCACTGCGCGCCGCGGCGCGAAACGTCACCGGTGCGATCATCGCCACCGGCGGTGCCGACCTGATCCAGATCGTGCAACCCGACGGCCTGCTGCTCTTCTCCAGCGAGCCAAGGGCGGAAGAGCGGCCAATGCTGGATGCAGGGTCGCTCGACCGGCTGATCGCGCAGGGCGGCAGCATCGCCGGCGTCCGCCAGGACCGGCCCGACCGCTACGTCGTGCTGGTCGCCCTGCCGATCATCGCCCAGGGCCGCACCACGGCGGTGGCCATCCTGGCGATCGATGCCATCAAGGTGCTGCGCCGTTTCAGCGCCGCCTTCGGAGCACCGAGCTATCTGGTCAGCCTGCGCGGGCGGCTGGTGCGGGCGACGGAGCCGGACGTCTGGGCGCTGGCGAATCGGCCTGAAGTGCCCCCGCGCGAGGCCAGCTTCGGCGTGGCCGAGGGCGACGGCCGCCTCTATTCCGTGACGGGCGTGCCGGTGCCGGACTTCTCCGGCGGGACGGCAGGCACGCTGGTGACCTTGCGGGATTCGACCGAGAGCCTGGCCGCCATGCGCGACCTTGCCTCCAGCGCGCTGCTGGCCGTCGGCGGCTTCGTGCTGATGATCCTCACCGGCCTCTACCTCTACCTTAAGCGCGGCTTCCGACCGCTCGAAGGCGCCATCTCGGTGCTGCGCGCCCTCTCCCAGGGCAACACCAAGGTAAGAATGGAAGAGTCGGGCTCGGGCGAGATCCGGCGTATCGCCGACGCGGTCGCGGTCTTCCGCCGCAACGCCGTGCAGCTGGAGGAGCATCGCCAGCACCAGGCCCGCCTGCGCCAGCGGCAGGAGCGCCTGATCCGCCGCCAGATGGAACGCCTGGCGCAGACGCTGGAGGACGACGGCCGCGCCCAGGTCATGGAGGACCTGAAGGAGATCGTGCAGCGGCGGATCGAGCACGCCGGGGCCGCCAGCGAGGTGGAGCAGCAGGACGAGCAGCTCGGCATGCTGGCATCGCTGTTGCAGCGCATGTCCGCCCGCATCGCCGACCAGCACCATCGCCTGACCGAGCTGGTCGCCGAGCTGCGCGAGGCAATCGTGACACGGGCGAAGCTGGCCGGCCTGCAGCAGGAGCTCGAGATCGCCAAGCAGCTCCAGCTTTCCATCCTGCCGCGCCCGCTGCCGCCGCGCGAGGACGTGGTGGTGCACGGCGTCATGCTGCCGGCGAAGGAGGTCGGCGGCGATTTCTACGATTTCTTCTTCATCGACGAGCACAGGCTCGCCGTCGTGGTCGCGGACGTATCGGGCAAGGGCGTGCCGGCCGCGCTCTTCATGGCCATCACGCGCACGCTGCTGAAGGCGACCTCGCTCTTCACGCCCTCGCCGGGGGCCTGTCTTGAGCGGCTCAATGCTTTCCTGGCGGCCGAGAACGATCAGATGATGTTCGTCACGCTGCTCTATGGCCTGGTCGACCTGCGCAGCGGCAGTTTCAGCTACGCCTGCGCCGGCCACAATCCGGCGCTGCTGCGCCACAGCGACGGCCGGGTGGTCGCGCTGCCGACCACCGGCGACGTGGCCCTGGCCGTGGTCGAGGATGCGACCTATCAGGAGCGCGTGGCGCAGCTGCAGCCTGGCGACGCGTTGCTGCTCTACACCGACGGCATCACCGAGGCCTTCGACCCCGAGGGCGACCTCTATGGCGAGGAACGGCTGATGGCGGCCTGGTCAAAGGCCCCGGTTGCGGCCGGGCCGGCGACCGCCGCCGGGTCCCTGGTCGAACAGGTGCACGGCTTCGAACGTGGCCAGCCGCAGACCGACGACGTCACCTGCGTGGTGCTGAAGCTGCTGCACCTGGCGCCCTGAAGGTCCCTAGAGCATTTTCGAGCGAAGTGGACGCCGTTTCGCGTCAAGAAAATGCGTGAAATCAACAGGCAGCTAGAGCGGTTCGATTCAATCGGAAGCGAAACCGCTCTACCCCTGGTCCTCGGCGGCGCCCCAGACGCCGTCCCAGGCGGTCGGTGGCGACTTGGCCAGCGCCTGGCAGCGCCGGCGCATGACCGCCGCGGCGCGGTCCTGCGGGTCGAGGTCGAGGCAGGCGAAGAAGCCCTGCTCGGCGGCGGCCCAGTCGCCCTTGCGATAGAGCGCGAGAGCCTTGCCGTAGGCATCGATCAGGCGGAGCTGCGTGTCGGACACGCCCGCCGGCTCCTCCAGCAGTCCGAAAACGCGCTCGGCATTGCGCTTGCCCTTGAGGCGGAGGGTATCGAGTTCGCGGAACACGAAGGCCTTGCCAGCGGCGGCCTGCGTCGCTTCGGACACCACGATCGGGGCGCCATAGATCTTGGCCGCGCCCTGCAGGCGGGCCGCGACGTTCACCGTGTTGCCGATGACGGTGAAGTTCCGCGCGCCATCGGTGCCGATGTCGCCGGCCACCACCTCGCCGGTGGCGACGCCGGCCGCCGTGTCGATGCGCGGCGCGAAATCGAAGCCCATGCCGGTCAATGCCTGGCGCAGCTCGGGCAGCCGCCGGCGCTGCTCCAGCATCGCGTGGCAGGCTTCCGCGGCGTGGCGGTCGGCCTGGTTATAGGGCGGGCCCCAGCAGGCCATGATGGCGTCGCCGATGAACTTGTCGGTGATGCCGCCGGCGGCCGAGATCGGCTTGGTCATCTCGGCCAGGAAGCGGTTCAGCATGGCAATCAGCGCGTCCGGCGACAGCGCCTCGCTCCAGCCGGTGAAATTGCGCATGTCGGTGAAGGCGACCGACATGACCTCGCGCCGGCCCTTCTCCTCGGCATTCCCGGCTCGGGCCAGGATCTGCTCGACGATGCGGGGATCGACGTACTCGCCGAACAGCCGCTTGATCTTGCGGCGCTTGCGCTGCTCGGACACGTCGGTGAAGACCACGATCACGCCGGAGCGGTCGCCGCCGGCGCCCTCCTCCAGCTTCAGGAAGCTCGAGCTGACATAAAGATCGGCGCGCTCGCTGCCGCGCTGGATCGAGACCTCCTGGCTGTGCGTGGTCTCAGCCTCATAGATGGCCTTCAGCACCACCTCGTTGAAGGCATCGAAGGACTCTTCGCCCAGGAAGATCTCGGCATAGGGCTGGCCCACGGCCGCCCAGGGATCCTGTCCCAGGATCTGCCCCGCCGCCTCGTTGAAGGTGATGATGCGGCCTTGCAGATCGATGGTCACGACGCCGTCGCGCATGTGCGCCAGGATCTTCTCGTAGATCCGGCTGTCGCTCCTCGCCAGCTTCATGCGCATCCGCCCGGCCCCGCCTGCTCCATGCACCTGCCTCATGCAGGGGCGATTCATGTCCCCCGGGGCGGCGCCGCGCAAGCCCCCATGGAGAAAGGGCCGCGCCCGGCGGCGCGGCCCTTGTGCGGACGCCGGCTACAGCCTCAGATCCAGTAGGGCGGGATCCGGTAGTAGTCGTGCAGTTTCTGCGCCGCGGCCCGCTGCTCGAAGTCGAAGCTTTCGTCCTTCGCATAGCTGGGAGCGTTGCGCAGCGTCTCCTTGTCGAGGTCGACGACATAGCCGCCGAGTTCGGTGTCGTACTTCAGCACGCCCCAGGGCAGCGGGTGATGGCGTTCGCCCATGCCGAGGAAGCCGCCGAACGACATGACGGCGTAAGCCACCTTGCCGGAGAGCTTGTCGATCATGATCTCGTCGATCGAGCCGAGGCTTTCGCCGGCCCGATTGTAAACGGAGGTGCCCTCCACGCGATCCGCCGCGATCAGGCTGGTGTGGCCGGACGCGGTCCGGCCGGTTGTCGACATCTCAGTCTGCATGATTGGTATCCCTTCTTGTCACGAGGGTCGGCCCTGTCCGCCGCCCCTCAATTGCTCGAGTTCTGGATCGAGGTGAGACCCTCGATCTGCTCACGCGTCAGCGGCGTCACGGCCGACACGTCGTCGCCTTCCTGGTGGATCTGGAGATCCGACCAGGCGAGCAGCACCGGGTCGGAGCCGATTCCCAGATAGCCGCCGACATCGATCACGACACCTGCGACCTTGCCGTTCGCATCGATCCAGATCTCGTCGACGTCGCCCACCGACTCGCCGTCGGCCGTTCGCACGTCGGCGCCCAGCAGATCGCTCGCCTGGACTCGCGCGGCATTCATCGTTACCTGGGCCTCGGCCTGCGCTGTTGCGCTGCCCGATGCCTGGCTCACGGTATCGGCGGCAGCCTCGGCGGTGGTCTCGCCGACCTCCTGGGCCGCCTCGGCGGTCGCCGCCTCGGCCTGCGTTAGGTACGCGTTGGCCGCCACGTCGCGATCATAGTCGTAGGTGGTGCCCCGCTCGACTTCGTCCGGCAGCGTGTGGGGCGGCAGGGCGGTCAACTGCTCCCTGGTATAGGGCACGGTGACGCTGGCGTGATCGGCGGCGATCGCCAGGTCGCTCCACGCGACGGCCACGTCCTTCTCGCCGATGCCGAGGAAACCGCCGACGCCGACGATCACGTGGCGCACCTTGCCATTGGCATCGATCACTACGTTGTCGATCTCGCCGATCGTCTCGCCATCGCCGTTGACCACGTCGATGCCGATCAAGGACTCGGCGTCCACCTGGCTCTGCAGCTGCGTCTGGGCGGTCGTGTCAGCGGCGGTGGCGCTGTTCGCGAACAGCGGTCCGCCGGACAATGCGGCGATCGCCGAGCCGATCAGTAGGAGCTTTCTCATGATGGCAGTACCTCCAAGTGTCCAGGAATGTCGTTCGGCGCGGCGCAGTGGACTCGCGATCGCCCGATACCCTTGGAAGCGCATGCGAGGGCACTGTGTTCCTTGCATCCGCCGCGATCTTTTTGCCGGAACCGCGCAAGAAGTTCGGCGTTGTCCTGCGGGGTAGAGCGCGGAGGCGCCAATGCTTAGCACCGTCATCCTCATCATCGTCGTGCTGCTGCTTGTCGGCGCGTTGCCGGCATGGCCCTACAGCAGCGGCTGGGGCTACGCGCCCAGCGGAGTCCTGACCATCGTCCTGATCGTGCTCGTCGTGCTCCTGGCGACGGGACGCATCTGACCGCGTCGATAGCGCCGCTTCCCGATCGCCTGAGGATAAATGGCGCGCGGCCGGAACGTCGGCCGCGCGCCATCGTTGGTTCGGGAAGGGAGGATCGCGCATGAAGAAGTACCTGGCCGAGCTTGGCTCGGCGCCGCGACAGCCGACACCGACGCCGCGCAGGCCGCAACCCGCCCCTCGCGAGATTCCACCCGACCCTACGCCCCCACCCGACCGCGCGCCCCAGGAGGTTCCGCCCCGCAGCCGACGGGACGCACCGCGGCGCGAGGGGCCCGCGTCGAAGCGAACGCCGCCGGCGCCGCGCGTGCATTACTGAGAAGAGAGGGCCGGCGCCGCTTGCCGCGGGCGCCGGCCCTTCGCTTGCTCTCGACTTCGCCCAGTCTCCGCGGGCGCGCACCTAGTTGTAGCGGCGCTCCCATTGCTGGAGTTCGCGCTCCGCGGCATCCTTGGCCAGGCCGTAGCGTTCCTGGATCTTGCCGAGCAGTCGGTCGCGACTCCCCTCGATTCGGGTCAGGTCATCGTCCGTGAGCTTGCCCCACTGTTCCTTCACGCGACCCTTGGCCTGCATCCAGTTGCCCTTCACGGTGTCCCAATTCATTTGCCGTCTCCTTTACGGTCAGTCTGCTCGATGGGCCTGCGAACTGCTCGCACCCCTTGACCAATGAACGCCCCGACCTCGCAAGGCGTTCCGCAGGCCGCGCATCAGAGACCGCCCGAGAGCAGGACGACGGCGAGGGCGACGACCGCCAGGATCATGCCGATGGCAAGGACATAGCGGCCGACGCCACGTGCCTCGGCCTGCCGCGCCTGCGTGGGTGACAGCCGTTCGGGTTCATCCCTGCCGGATGTCCCGGGCCGCGTTTCGCTTCGGCTGTTCATGCGGGCTCCTCCTGCAGTCCATTGTCATGAGGTGAACGCGATGCGCCTGGAAGGGTTCACGGCGGGAACCAAGGCCCGCCGTGGTCGTTCAAACCAAATGGAGTTCGGATTCCGGTCTGCGCCACGGGCGCAACGAGCGGAATGCACTGCCGGCGCTAGCCCCACCCAGCCGGCCGGTGGACTCCCGAAGAGGCGGCGGCCACACCCGGATGGCCGCCGCCTCTTCTCTTTCCGATGGGGGCCGGCACCGACGGCGCCAGGAACCGGCCGCGGAACAGGCCCGTTCCCTCGTGGCGCACTCGTCGCCACACAACAGTCACCAGGAGCGTCCCATGATCGATTTCGACACCGCGCTGCAGGATGTCGCCAAGGCATTCAAGACCCCACGGGACCTGATGCGCGCCGCCCTCTCGCCCCAGCAGAAGGACAAGCTGCTGGAGCAATGGGAATACGACCTGCGCGAGCAGCAGGTGGCGTCCGACGAGGCCATGACAAGCAACCGTCCCGGCCAGACGGCCGAGCTCCTGCGCGAGGTCAAAACCTGCCGCAGCGCGCTCGGCATCGACCACAGCTCGCAGAAGCGGTCGACCCCATCAAGCAAGCAAGGCGGTGCCTGAGGCCCCGCAGGACGCTCCAGCGCGAGCGCGCCCGAAACCAGCCGATTCCGGGCGCGCGGTCAGGATGATACTGGACGCTAGACCGTCTCGGCGGGCTCGTTGTGGAAGAAGAGCGCCTGGCTGATGGTCGCCACGACCGTCTCCGGCAGGAAGGGCTTGGCGATCAGATAGGCCGGCTCCGCCCGTTCACCCGTCAGCAGACGCTCGGGGAAGGCGGTGATGAAGATCACCGGCACGTTGGCCGAGGGAAGGATCTCCTGCACCGCGTCGATGCCGGAGCTGCCGTCGGCGAGCTGCACGTCGGCCAGGATCAATCCTGGCTCGTGCTTGCGCGCCAGCTTCACCGCCTCGGCGTGGGTGGCGGCGATGCCCACGACCTCGTGGCCGAGCTGCTCGACCAGGCCCTTGAGGTCCAGGGCAATCACCATCTCGTCCTCGACGATCAGCACCTTGGTGGCCAGGGACGCCTCGATCTGCTTCTGCGCCTCGTCGAGCTGGGCTTCGACTTCACTGTCGTCGAGGCCCAGAATCTCACCGACCTCATTGATGGAGAAGCGCTCGACCGCGGTCAGCAGCAGCGCGACCCGGCTGAGCGGCGGCAGGGCCTGCAGGCGCTCGTCGGGCGAGGCGGACTGGTCGATCAGGTCCTGGCTCCGCGGCTCGGCGCCGGCGCTGCTGGTCCAGATCGCGTGGAAGAGGCGGTAGAGATCGACGCGGACCATCGAGCTGGCCTCGAGGTCGAGCTGGCCACCCAAGACCGCTTCCAAGGTGGCACGTACATAGGCATCGCCGCTGCGCTGGCTACCGGTCAGGGCGCGCGCATAGCGGCGCAGGAAGGGCAGGTGCGGTACGAGAGCCTGGGTACGCTTCATAGGGGGGTCCCTCCGGAGGACTGGAACAACCGAGAAAAACGCACCAGCGCCGGAAAAGTTCCGGGAACCTTTTTCCGGCCCCGTCCTTCTAATGCAATGAACACGCACCAACGGAGCCCCGTCAAGGATACGCAATGTCGGCTTATCGCGGCTTTACTGAGCACGGGGGGGACTGGCAATCTGTGACCATGTCAAATGACTCGCAGCGGCCGGCCACTGGCGGGAAGAAGCCCTTTCGCCAGTCCAGCCGCAGCAAGGGGCGGCAGGATCTGATCGGGCGTGAGCTGCGTCGGCTGTTCAGCGACGTCGTGAACGAGCCCCTCCCCGATGCCTTCCAGGATCTGCTCAAGCAGATCGATGCGGACGACCGGGCGGCCGATGCGCCGGCCGGCGAACCCGGCAACGGACCCGAGACCAGCCGCAAATGAACAACCAGAAGGACGGAGCGCAGCCGCCCCCGCCCGAGCGGACGCGGGCGGACGAGGAGAGCTTTCGCGACGAGTTCGTCGCCCTGCTGCCCTCCATGCGCGCCTTTGCCCGCTCGCTCTGCCGCAACCGCGCCGAGGCCGACGACCTGGCGCAGACCGCCATGATGAATGCCTGGCGGGCACGCAAGTCCTACATGCCCGGAACCAACCTCAGGGCCTGGCTCTATACCATCCTGCGAAACCAGTACATCTCGGAACGTCGGCGCGCGGCGACCTGGCGGACCGACACCAGCGTCGATGACGTCGTGCTGCCTTCGCCGCAGAACCAGGAAGCCAGCGTCGAGATGAGCGACGTCCAGCAAGCCCTGGCGAAACTGCCGGACGAGCAGCGCGAAGCCTTGATCCTGGTTGGTGCGGGTGGCTTCGCCTACCATGAGGCGGCGGCGCTTTGCGGCTGCGCCGTTGGTACGATCAAGAGCCGCGTTGCGCGTGCCCGCCGGGCGCTGGCATCGATCCTTGGCGAGGAGCGGATGCCGAGCAGCGACGGCGGCGCGGAAGCCGACGAGGGAACGAGCATCATGAGCGGAAGCGCGACCGAGAGCGTCGCGACCAAGGCCGGCGAACGCATGTGAGCCGCGGCATGAAACGCCGCTCGCTCCGTGCATCGCTTATCACGGCTGTCATCTGGGCGCTGCTGCCCGCGCTGGCGCTCGGCCTGGCGCATGGCCTCATGAAGCTGTCGCGCGACGAGCGTGACGCCCAGCGACAGCTTCAGCAGAGTGCGTTGGCGACCGCGACCGAGGAGCGGAACGTCATCGCTGGTGCCGAGCATCTGTTGCGGTCCCTCGCGCTGCAGACCGACGTGGAAAACGGCGGCGAGGACTGTGCGCGCGTTCTGTCGGACGCGATTTCCGAGCTGCCCTACTATGCGAATGTCGCCCGGGTCGGACGAGATGGCACCGTGCTCTGTGCCGCGATTCCGCCGCCTCCGAACTGGTCCATAGCGCAGTCGTCCTGGTGGCGGGAGTTCGCCGACGGCAGCGCCCCTTCCACCTTCACGCTGACCGAGCGGCTCTATGGCGCGGTCTCGAAGAAGTGGGTGGTGATCGGCGCGCTTCCGCTGTTCAACCGCGCCAACCAGTTCAATGGCGCCATGACCGTGGCGATCGACGTCGCCTGGCTGGACTACCTGGTACAGAGCCAGCGCTTGCCAAGCGACAGCGTCGTCGCCCTGCTGGACAAGTCGCGCCGCATCATCGCCTCGACCAACGACGACGTCGCCCGCGCCATTCTCACGGCGGATACCACCGGCGAGTCCAATGAGGAGCTGCCGGCCGCCACCGGACCCAAGGGCGAGACCTGGACCTATGCCATCGCGCCACTGGTGCGCGAGGACATCTTCGTCGCTTTCGCCATGCGCAAGTCGGAACTCTTCGGCTGGCGCTATGTCGACTTCGGCATCTACCTGGTGCTGCCGATCGCCATGATCGGGCTGTCCTGCCTGGCGATCTGGGCTTCGAGCCACAGCCTGGTGCTGCGCTGGGTGCAGACCCTGCGGCGGGTCGCCCGCGCCTACGCTGCCGGGCACTACGCGGCGCGGGTGGATCTGCGTCAGGCGCCCGAGGAACTTCAACAGCTTGGCGAGTCTTTCTTCGCCATGGGCGACGCCATTCGAGAACGGGATCGCAAGCTGCGCGAAGCTCTCGACTACAAGGCCGCGGCGATCCGCGAGATCCATCACCGGGTCAAAAACAACCTGCAGATCGTCATGAGCCTGCTGACGTTGCAGGCCAGCCGCCTGGGGAGCGCCTCCGAGCGGGCCGCCCTGGAACAGGCGCGCGCGCGAGTCAACGCGCTCGCCCTGGTGCACAACATCCTGCACAACGTCGAGGACATGGAACTGGTGGACACCCGGCGGCTGCTGCCCAGCCTGGCCCGCCAACTGCATGACGGCATGACCGACGAGGAAGGCCTGGTCAGCCTGCAGATCGACGTCGCTAGCCTGCAGCTTCGCAGCGAGCAGGCGACACCGCTGGCGCTGTTCCTGGTCGAGGCCCTGACGAATGTCTACAAGCACGCCTTCCCGACGACGCCAGCCGGCGGCCAGTCCATCCGCATCAAGGTAGCCCTGTCCGAGAACCCGCCCGGACGCGCCCTGCTGAGCGTCGAGGACAACGGCATCGGCGGCGCGACGATGAACGACAGCGGCGGCACCGGCAGCCGGCTCATGGCTGCCTTTGCACAGCAGCTTGCGGGCACGGTCGAGATCTCCAGCGTGCCGGGCGGAGGTACGCGTGTCAGCCTCGCCTTCCCCATCGAGTCTCCGCCGGTCGCCGCCGCCGCGCAGTGATCGCCATGCGCCGACCGCTGGCCGCCAGGCGGGACGCTGGACTGACGAATCGAGGGGTGGCAGGGCGAACCCAATGACCTATCGTGGCGTTGCAACATGGATGGTTACGGGACAGATTTTTGAATGACTGGATGCAATGAGCGAGCCACTGAACAGATTCTATAGCGCCTTTGCCGAGATCGATTTTCCTGTCACGGCCTCCATCAAGCTCGCAATCGCCATCGCGTTCGGACTTCTGGTGCACTGGTTGTTGCGGGCCGCCGTGCAGCGCATGGCACGGCGTGAATTTACGCTGCGCCTACTGGCGCGGACCAAGTGGCTTGGCCGCCTTGCCTTTGCCATGCTCGGCGCCTGGCTGATCGCGCCGGCGCTGCGCTCGGCGCCGGCACTCTCTGCCTGGGTGTCCAGCGCGATGGGCGCAGGGATCATCGTGCTGATCGGGTGGACCCTGCTGATCGCGCTCAACACCTATTTCGACCTGACCAGTCGCGACCTGCGCATCGACGAGGAAGACAACCTCGTAGCGCGCAAGCGGCTGACACAGATCCGGCTGCTGCGGCGCATCGCCAGCGTCACACTCGTCCTGCTGACGGCCGCGACCGCGGTCATGACCATTCCCAGCGTGCGCGAACTGGGCCTCAGCCTCTTCGCCTCCGCCGGTGTCGCCGGCATCATTCTGGGCCTGGCCGCCCGGCCCGTGCTCTCCAACCTGATCGCCGGCGTGCAGATCGCGCTGACCCAGCCGATACGCCTCGACGACGCTGTCGTCGTCGAGGGCGAGTGGGGCTGGATCGAGGACATCCGCGGCACCTATGTCGTGATCCGCATCTGGGACCTCAGGCGGCTGATCGTCCCGCTCTCCTATTTCATCGAGCACCCCTTCCAGAACTGGACGCGAGAGAGCGCTAGCCTGATCGGCTCGGTCGTCTTCTACGTGGACTATACCGTCCCGGTCGCCGCGGTGCGGGCGCAGCTTGAAATCCTGCTGAAGGACTCGCCGAAATGGGACGGCAAGGTCGCCAACCTGCAGGTCACGGACATCAAGCAGGATACGGTCGAGTTGCGCGCGCTGATGAGCGCCACCAATTCGCCGCGCTGCTGGGACCTGCGCTGCGAGGTCCGCGAGCGTATGCTCGATTGGCTGCAGAAGACCTATCCCGACGCGCTGCCGAAACGCCGCGCGGTAATCGCCGGCGGCGGCCAGTCCGATGCGGCGATGGCCGGCGCACCAGCAGCTGACATGACGCGCTGGGCCCGCAAGGGCGTGGTGGCGGACCAGGGCTGAGAGAAGGGGGAGGAACCGGACCGACGCCGATCCCGCGGTGTCCCGCAACGGCGCAATGCACGGGCCGAACATTGCGCAAAGGTAGAAAGGTAGAGGCAGTGCCCAGTCATCGAATCGAGACCCCGCCGACGCCCGCGGCGCAATCGGGCCGTGTCGTCATCGTCTCCAACCGCGTGCCGAATCCAGCCACCCTCGACGCACAGTCCGGCGGCCTCGTGGTCGCCGTGCGAGAACACCTCACGCGTGTCGGCGGCGTCTGGTTCGGCTGGAGCGGCGACTTCAGCCCCGGCTACAAGACGCCGCTGCGTACCTCGACGCGCGGCACCATCGAGTTCAAGACACTCGATCTCGATCCGCAGGATTTCGCCGGCTACTACAGCGGCTACGCCAATGGCGTGCTGTGGCCTGCCCTGCACCAGATGCCCGGCCTACAGCGCTTCCGCAGCGCCGAGCTCGAGGCCTATTACAGGGTCAACCAGGCTTTCGCCGACCGCCTGGCGCCGACACTGGCCTCCGGCGACCGCGTCTGGGTGCATGATTTCCAGCTCCTGCCGCTGCCAGGGCTGTTGCGCGCCAAGGGGCTTGCCAATCCGATCGGCTTCTTCCTGCACGTCCCCTTCCCCGCCGCCTCCGTCATCATACAGGCGCCGCGCATCAAGCGGCTGCTGGAGGACCTGCTCGCCGCCGACTTGATCGGCTTCCAGACCGAGCAGGACGGCGACAGTTTCCTCGACGCAGCGGCAAGCATCGCCGGCGCGGCGCGCATCGGGCAGCACGAGCTCCGCTTCCGCGGCCGGCGAGTGCGCGTCGGCGTCTATCCGGCGGAGATCGATACCGCTGGCTGGAGCGAGACCGCGCAGCGCGCCGCCCGCGGTGACATGGCGGCAAGGCTGCGCCGTTCGCTGCTCGATCGCCACCTGGTGATCGGCGTCGATCGCCTGGACCCCAGCAAGGGCCTGCTGGAGAAGGTGGAAGCCATCCGCCAGCTGCTGGCTCGGCACGAGGGCCTGCACGGCCAGGTCATCGTCCTCCAGGTCTCCCCGCCCTCGCGCAAGGACGTCGCGGTGTACCGCGAGCTGCGGCGGGATCTCGATCAGGCGGTCGGCGCGCTGAACAGCGCCTATAGCCTGCCGGACTGGTCGCCGATGCGCCTGACGGCGCGCATGGTGGGTCGGCGCACCCTGGCCGGCTATATGCGCTTCGCGCGCGTCGGGCTGGTGACGCCGCTGCGCGATGGCATGAACCTCGTCGCCAAAGAGTTCATCGCCGCGCAGGACCCCGCCGACCCGGGCGTGCTGGTCCTGTCGCAGTTCGCCGGGGCGGCGCAGCAACTCAAGGGCGGCGCGCTGCTGGTCAATCCCTATGACGGCGAGCAGGTGGCCGATGCGCTGAATCAGGCATTGCTGATGGGCCAGGGCGAGCGACGCCGCCGCTGGGAGGCCCAGTGGGCGGTGTTGGCGCGCCGATCCGCCGCCGACTGGGGGGCCGAGTTCCTGGCCGACCTCGACCGTGCCGGACGCAGCGTGCCCTCCGCCCCTGGGCGCCTGCCGGACGAGAACCCGAAGCCGCCGCTTCCGGCCTGGCCGGCCGGCGAGCCGGCGACGGCCACGGGCGCGCCGCCCAAGACAGGCGCGAGGACCCGTCGTCCCCGGGTTGGCCGCTAGGTCAGGCGCCCTTCAGGCGCTCGCGCAGCTCGGTCTTCAGGACCTTGCCGTAGTTGTTCTTCGGCAGGCTCTCGACCATGAGGTAGCGCCGCGGCCGCTTGTAGCGCGCCATCTGTTCGAGACAGAACTGCTCTAGCAGAGCTGCCGACAATGCCGCCTTGCCGCGCGGCACGACGAAGGCCACGACCTCCTCGCCCCAGTCGGCATGCGGCGCCCCGACGACCGAGACCTCGGCGACGGCCGGATGCTGCAGCAGTACCTCCTCGATCTCGCGCGGATAGATGTTGCTGCCGCCGGAGATGATCATGTCCTTGGAACGGCCTGAGATGGTGAGGAAGCCCTCCGCGTCGAAGACACCGAGGTCGCCGGTCAGCAGCCAGCCGTCCTTGATCGTCCTGGCCGTCGCCGCCGGGTCGTTCCAGTAGCCGCGCATGACGCAGGGCGAACGGGCGGCGATCTCGCCCACGGCGCCAACCGGCAGGGGCTGCCCGCCTTCGCCGACCACCCGCACCTCGACGCCGGTGCGCGCGATGCCGCTGCTGGCCAGCCGCTCACGCCAGCGAGGGTGGTCGCGCTCCCCATGCAGGCGGCGCGACAGATGGGTGATGGTCATCGGCGTCTCGCCGAGGCCGAAGATCTGGTGCAGGCGTGGCCCGAAGAGCTCCAGCGCCCGCTCCAGATCGGCCAGGTACATGGGTGCGCCACCATAGATCAGGCACTTCAGCCCGCTGCTGTCGCCGCCGGCCTGTGGGCTGCCGAGCAGGCGCGTGACCATGGTCGGCGCGGCGAACATGGAGACGTTGCGGTGCCGCGCGAAGGCCGCCAGTACACCTTCAGGGTCGAAGGACCCTGGCAGGATCACGTTGTGCGAACCGCGAGCCAGGTGCGGCAGGGCATAGAGGCCGCCGCCGTGCGAGAGGGGCGCGGCGTGCAGCATGGTGTCACGCTCGTCGAGCTGGTCGATGTCGGCCAGGTAGGACTGCAGCATGAAGAGCAGATTGCCGTGCGTCAGCGTCGCGCCCTTGGGCCGTCCGGTCGTGCCGCTGGTGTAGAAGATCCAGGCATCAGCCGACCCCAGGGTGTCCACGGTGCCGATCGCCTCGCCCGACAGCAGCCGCGCATAGTCGGGCGTGCCGGTCGAGATCACCGGGCAGTATCCGGCGGGCAGTGTCGCGGCGATGCCGGGCGAGGCAACGCAAAGCCGGGCGCCGCAGTGTTCGAGGATGTAGGCGAACTCGCGCGGGTGCAGCCGCGCATTGGCCGGCACCGCCACCAGCCCGGCGCGCCAGATGCCGCAGAGCAGCGGCAGGAACTCCGGGCCGTTCTCCAGCGCCATGACGACCCGCTCGCCGGAAGCGAGGCCGTGGCGGTCGCGCAGCGCGCCGGCGATGGCCGCCACCTGCCGCTCGAAGGCGGCATAGGTCAGGCACTCGCCGCCACTGGTGATGGCCAGTGCGTCCGGCAGCCGGCGGGCGACGAGTTGGGGCAGCAGGGAGAGGTTCATCGAAGGGATCCACGAGGGGGGCCGGTTGCCGGGCATCTTGCCGAACGGCGGCGCCAGCGTCATGCCTTCGCGCGGCAGACCCGACGGAAACGCGGGCCCGCGCCGGCGTCCGGCTGTGGTCGACTGCCCACCGACAGATCGGAACAGCGGGGAAGGAAGCAGAATGTCGCCCGATGCCATCCAGGAGGCCGCGTCCACCCTGGCCGCGCTGCGTACCACGCCGGCCTTCCGCCTGGATCGCCTGCCGCCGGCCTGCCGTCCGGCGGACGAGAGCCAGGGCTATCTTGTCAACGATGCGCTGCAGGCGCGGCTGACGGCGGCCGGCTATGGTCCGGTCTGCGGCTACAAGCTGGGCTGCACCACACCGCTGATGCAGCAGCGCATCGGCCTGGACCACCCGACCGCGGGCTGTATCCGCGCGAGCCAGGTCTTCCAGGGCGAGCTGGCCATCAGCCACGAGGCCGCGCGCAACCTGGGCTGCGAGAACGAGATCGCCGTGCGCCTGGGCAAGGATCTGCCGCTCAGCGGCACGCATTGGACGGCGGAGAGTGTCGCGCCCTACGTCGACACGGTCATGGGCTCGATCGAGCTCGTCGAGCAGCGCTATGTGATGCACGAGGATGCCCGGCGCGCGAACATCGCCACGGTCATCGCCGACGATTTCTGGCAGTGGGGTGCGATCCTCGGCAGGCCGGTGGCCAATTGGCGCCAGCATGACCTCGCCGCCCACCGGGCAGTGACCCTGCTGGACGGCGTGCCGCAGGGCGAAGGCCTGGGCAGCGCCGCCCTGGGGCATCCGCTGCGGGCCGTCGCCTGGCTGGCCAACCACTTGGCGACGCGCGGCCGGACTCTGACGGCCGGCATGATCGTGCAGACCGGCAGCCTGGTCGCACCCCTGCGCCCGGCGGCGGGGCAGACCGTGGCCTGCAACCACGGCCCGCTTGGCTCGGCCACCTTTCGCTGGCTGGCCTAGACCCGCCTCAGGCGTCGCCGCCGTCGGACCGCAGCCGCCTCGGCCGCGCGGCGACGTGGTCTTCCAGGGCCAGCAGCGCGCAGCCCAGGAAGTGGCGTACCTCGCCGAAGGGCGAGCGCAGCGTCTCCCGCAGCAGATAGTCGAGATGGCGACGCAAGGCCGCGGCCGCCGCGGCCTCGGCCGAACCGTTGCCTGCCGGCTTCGTCGACTTGCCGGCGGTTCCGGCGAGGCCGGCGCCGTTCGTGGTGATGTCGCCCATTCTGTCTCCCCCTCTGCTCATGTCATTGGCGGCGTAACCGGAACGAGAGCTGCAGTCCGCCGACCGGCGGCGCCAAGGTGACGCCGCCAACCGGACGCAGGCGGTCGTAGCGTCCCGACAGGGCCTGCAGGTCGAAGGCCGCGGTCAGCAGCGCGGCGATCGCGGTGACGTTGGCGCGGGCCAGCTGCATGCCGACGCAGGCGCGCGGCCCGACACCGAAGGGCATGTAGGCGAACTTGACCGGCGCGCCCTCGAGGAAACGCATCGGATCGAAGGCATCGGCACTGTCCCACAGGTCGGGCTGGCGATGCAGTGCCCAAGGGACGATCAGGACCGGCGTGCCCCGGGCAACGGCCAATCCGCAGAGCTGGTCGTCCTGCAGCGCCTCGCGCGCGATCCACCAGGTCGAGGGGTAGAGGCGCATCACCTCGTCGACCACCGCGCGCGTCCGCTTCAGGGCGCGCAGCGCCTGGGCCTCCAGATCGCCGCCCCGCGCCAGCAGCGGCGCCGTCTCCTGGCGGATCCAGGCCACGAGGTCCGGCCGGCAGGCCAGGACGTAGAGCACCCAGGAGGCGACCTGCGCGGTGGTCTCGAAGCCGGCGAAGAGCAGCGTGATGATCTCGTCGCGCGTCACCGCCGGGCCGTGCTGCGCATGCAGCGGCGCCAACAGTGGCAGCAGGCCGCCGTTCTGCCGGGCGATGTCGGCGGCCAGCCGGTTCATGCGCGCTATGGTGCTGTGGAAGCGTGCCCGGCGCGGCGTCGGCAGCACGCTATCGAAATCGATGAAGCGCAGCATCGACTGGGTGATGCGTTCGTGCAGGAAGCGACTGGCGAGATAGACCTCGTCCGCCGTTTCGTCGTCCATGACATGGTGGAACATCGCCGCGGCCGCCATGCGCATGGTGAGGCGGCCGGCGAGTTCCGGCACCTCGACCGGCCGGCCGAGCGCGGCGGCTTGGCGCGCCAGTTCCTGGGCCACCAGCGGCAGCGCCAGGTCGACGCCCTTGTCCAGGGCATCGCCCGCCAGGCCCGGGCGCGCGGCGCGGCGCGCATGCGCCCAGCGCTCGCCGCTGGCGGTGATCATGCCGTCGCCCAGCAAGGGCCGCAGACGCGCCTGATAGCGGCTCTTGCCGTAACGTTCGGCGGCATCGACCAGCACGTGCTGCACGGCATCGGGGCGGGCGACCAGCACCACAGTCCGATTGGCAAAGCGCACCGGCAGAGGCCTGGTTTCGCCGATCAGGCGTTCCTCCACGAAGCCCAGGGGATCGCTGGAGAAAGCGGCGAGGTCGCCCAGCAGGGCGCGCTTGGCGTGCTGCAGCATGGGTGCCCCTCAGGCGGCGGCCGGGAGCAACCCGATGCTCGCCAGGTTCCGCTCGCCGATGTCGCACTGGATGACGCCGATCCTGCTGGCGCCCACGGTACCGATGCTGGGCACGAAGACCGGGGTCAGGCGCTTGATCTCCAGTCCGCAGGAGCGCAGGAAGCGCTCGAAACCCTGCTCGGTCACCGCGATCAGGGCGCGGGCGCCCTGGTCGTGACCGCAGATGAAGCCGGCCCGCACCAGGAAGGCCCCGACTTCGCGCCGGTCCGGCACGCTGGGCATCACGGCGAAGCGGCTGATCTCCCAGACCGCGCTGGACTTGGGCAAGGGGCCCGGCAGCAGGTGAGCGAAGCTCTGTTCGAGCAGGTAGGGGCCGGCGGTGGAGAGTGCCCTGAGGCAGCCGACGACCAAGCCGTCCCGTACAACCGCACAGTGCAGCGCCTCAAGGTCGAGCGCATCCATTTCGATGCCGTTCAGCGAGGGGATCTGCCAGCCCAGATCCTCGCAGAAAACCTGATGCCTGAGGCGCCAGGCCAAGGCCATGAGGTCGGGGCGCTCGGTGGCGCGGAAGCGGACGACTTCCAGATCTCTTGTCATGGCCTCCTCCCCTACTTCTGGTGGAGGGTCCCGCCTTGACGCTTCTGCAAATAGCCGTGAAACTTCCCAGGTATTCCACCAATAGGAATACCCGAAGGCTCAATCATGCACGGGGCATTCGACGACTACGTCACTGAGGTCAATGGTTGCAAGACTAAAGAGGAATTGCAGCCTTTACTAGACAAACTGGGCCATCTGCATGGCTTCAGCTACTCGACCTATGCCGATGTGCGCAGCGTTCCGCTGCGTGGCGAGGCCCTGCCCTTCTTCATCACTACCATCCCGGCCGAGTTCACCCAGCGCTACGTCGAGGCCGGCATGGCCAGCTTCGACCCGATCGTGCGGCGCGCCGCGACCACCAACTCGCCCTTCCTCTGGACCGACGTGAAGCCCTTCGACGAGTGGGCGCGGCGGCGGCCCGGCGTAAAGACCAGCGCGCGCAAGCTGATGGACCTGGCGACCGACTTCAAGTTCCACCAGGGCTATGCCATTCCCTGCCACGCCGTCGATGCGGCGGGCCGCCCCGCCTCGGCGCTGGTCAGCTTCTACTGGCTGGGCGAGGCCGACGACCTGAAACGGCATGGCGCATTGCCGGTGTGGCTGCGGCTCGCCGTGCTGATCTTCCACGAGCGCATGCTGGCACTGCGCGGCTGCGCCACCAACGACAACGGCAGCCTGCCGGAGCTGTCGGACCGCGAAGTCGAGTGCCTGGTCTGGTCGGCGCGCGGCAAGACCACGGCCGAGGTGGCGGATATCCTCTCGCTGGCGCCGCGCACGGTGGAGTTCCACATCGCCAACGCGATGCGCAAGCTGGGCGTCTACAGCAAGGTCCACGCCGTCGCCGTCGCCATCCAGTCGGGCCTGATCTCGCCCTAGCTCGCCGCCGAAAGCAGACGTGGTGCCGACCAGATGAAGAGGGTTCTCGAGACTACGCCTCTGGTAGGCGCCTTTCGCGCGATCACCGACCAGGGCGCCCTGCTCCGCAACCGTCCCGGCACGACCCGAAGCGAGAACGAATCCGCCCCACGTTTCCCGCCCGATGCGGCGAATGGGACAAAAGCGGGCTCCAAGTGATTGATCGCGCTACGCTGCGAAAGCGGATGGTGCCCAGGGGCGGAATCGAACCACCGACACTGCGATTTTCAGTCGCATGCTCTACCAACTGAGCTACCTGGGCACTTGGTACCGGCGTTGGCGAGAGCGGGCTTGTAGCCGGTGGCAGCGGCCCTGTCTAGGGGTGGAACGAGGGGCGGTCAGCGCCCTTCGTCGTCGCCATCCGGGGCCGGGCCAGGACTGGCTTCCGGCGGTGCCTCGTCGGTCTTCACCCGGTAGTCCTCGGCGAACCAGCGATAGAGATCGCGTTCCTTGCATCGCCTGGAGCAGAAGGGGCGGAAGCGCTCGTCCGAGGGCTTGCCGCAGGTCGGGCAGGCGCGCCTGGCCTTGCCGCCGATGGGCAGGACACGGTCGTCACTCATGGCCTCTCCTCCGGTTCGACGCAGTAGGGCGCGGGGCCGCCGGCGGCGAGCCTGGGCACACGGCCAAGGCGTTCGGCCAGCCACGCCAGGGCCGGCAGGCGGCGCAGCAGGGGCAACAGCTCGGCGCTGGCGACCAGGCGCTGCGGCTGACCCGGTGCCGCACGCTGGGCGCGCTCCAAGGCGCGGACCGCCTCCAGGGCCAGGGTCAGGGGCTGCTTCCGCCAGCCCCCAAGCGGCGCCGGTTCCAGCAGCGTTTCCAGCAGCGAGGGCCCGAGCCGCTTGCGCGTGAACTCATAGAGGCCGCCGCGGCTCCATCCGGCCACTTTGACCCGCGCTGGGTCGCCCGCGAATCCCTGGCGCAGACATGCCTCGATGTCCTCGCCCTTGCCGTCGTGCTGAAGGAAGTCCACGACGAAGCGGCCACCGAGGTGGCGGAGGCGAAGCTGGCGGGGAATCTCAGCCGCGGCCTCCAGATTGATGGCCTGGTCCGACTCCGTCGACTGGCCGCGGTTCACATCGATCGCCGTCAGCGTGCGGCCGGATTCAACCAGCAGCGAGCCGCCGCCGGGCAGGCGGACGGCGGGCTGCAGAAGGGCCTCCACCGCCGCGTCCTGGCGCTCCGCCGCCGCGGCCGGGAATCCCTGTGGCAGATGCCGCACGGCCTGGCCCGCGGCCTTCAGCCGGGCCGCCAAGGCGGCGTCGTCGGTTTCGATCGCCGTGGCCGCGCGCAGCAGCTCGTCGAGCGCCGCGGTGCCGCGCGCCAGCAGGCGGGGCACCGGGCCGTCATCAGCCAGTTCGCCGGGCCTGCCGTCCGGCGCCAGCAGCGGGCCCTTGTCCTCGCTGGCGGCACGCACCACACGGACCGCCAGCGCCTGCCCTTCGCTGAGGCCCGGCAGGGCGTTGAGCGGCAGCAATCCCTCTGGCCCCTCGGGCAACGCGACGAAGGCACCCTGCAGCCGGCGATCCAGGCTCCGAACCCGGCCGACCGCGCGATCGCCGGCCCTGAGGCCGGCCGTCGCGCGCTCGACCAAGAGGCCGACCAGCCGATCGTCCCGCCAGAGGAAGGCCCGGGTCTCGCCGGGCAGCGCCGCGATCTGCAGCAGCGCGCTCACGGCCGGATGCCGAGGCCGGCCAGCAGCGCCAGGGTCTCGGCCAGCGGCAGACCGACGACGTTGGGATAGCTGCCGTTGATCCAGGGGATGAAGGCCGCGGCGGCGCCCTGGATGGCATAGCCGCCGGCCTTGCCGCGCCACTCGCCACCGGCGAGGTAGCGAGCGATCTCGGCCTCGGCCAGGCGCTTCACGCTGACCTGGGTGGTGACCAGGCGCTGGTGCGGGCGCCCGTCCGGGCCGATCGCGGCGACGGCGCCCAACACGCGGTGGCGGCGCCCGGACAGCAGCGCCAGGCAGCGGCGCGCGGTGGCCTCGTCCTCGGCCTTGGGCAGGATGCGGCGGCCGACAGCGACCACGGTGTCGGCGGCCAGCACCACGGCGCCGGGATGGCGCAGGGCGACGGCCGCCGCCTTCGCGGCGGCGATGCGGCGGGCATAGAGATGCGGCAGCTCGCCCTTCAGCGGCGTCTCATCCAGGTCCGCCGGATCGACGGCGGCGGGCACCAGGCCAACCTGGCGCAGCAGCTCGAGGCGGCGCGGCGAGGCCGAGGCGAGGATGAGAGAAGGCTGAGGCGGTCCGGCGCTCGCCAAGGGAATGCTCACCCGGGGCGCTCGGGACCGCTCACTTGAAGCGGAAGGTGATGCGGCCCTTGGTCAGGTCATAGGGCGTCATCTCGACGTTCACGCGGTCGCCCGCGAGCACGCGGATGCGGTGCTTGCGCATCTTGCCGGCGGTGTGGGCCAGCACTTCGTGGTTGTTGTCGAGCTTCACGCGGAACATCGCGTTGGGCAGCAGTTCGGTGACTGTGCCCTGGAATTCGATCAGGTCTTCTTTCGCCATACCTTCGTCTTCGTGGTTGTGCCTGGAACGCCGCAGCACATAGGCCGCGACGGCGCCGCCGTCCAGCCTTTTGCGAAGGGCGGCGGATAGTACAGCAAAGCATGGCTGGCCACCAAGCTCAGACCTGCGGCTTCAGATCGAGCGCAAATCGCGCCTGGATGCGGCGTTTCAGGTAGTCGCGTACCTGGCGGTAGGCGTCCAGCCGCTGCTCGCGGCTGCCCTCCACGGCCGTCGCGTCGAAGGTCGGCCAGAACTCCACGTCGCAGGCCATGGTGCGGGTCAGCTCCACCGCGCGGTGCTGCGCCTCGGGCGAGAGCGAGACGATCAGGTCGAAGGAGCTGTCCTCCAGGTCGTCGAAGGTCTTGGCCCGGTGGCGAGAAAGGTCGATGCCGATCTCGTCCATCACCTCGACCGCGAAGGGATCGACCGGCTCGGAGCGCAAGCCCGCGGAGTCGACGAAGACGCGATGGCCCAGCAGGAACTTCATCAGCGCCTCGGCCATGGGCGAGCGGACCGAGTTGTTGGTGCAGGTGAAGAGCACGGCCCCCGGAAGTTTAGGCGCGGGCAGTTTCGGTCCCCCAAGCACGGCGTCACCCGCGAATGTGAAGGACGCAGATCAGGGTGAAGAGCCGCCGGGCAGTGGCCAGGTCCAACTCGATCTTGCCGGACAGGCGCTCGCGCAGCAGTTCCGAGCCCTCGTTGTGCAGGCCGCGGCGCCCCATGTCGATCGCCTCGATCTTCGAGGGACTGGCCGTCTTGATCGCCTGGAAGTAGCTCTCGCAGACCTCGAAGTAGTCCTTGACGATGCGGCGGAAGGGGCTGAGCGAGATATGCACCTCGGCCAGAGGCTGGTCGCTCTCGTCGCGGATGTCGAAGACCAGGCGCGACTCCTCGATCCTCAGGCGGAGGGCGAAGGGGCCAGAATGCTCGCCCGCCGGGTCGAAGCTGTTTTCCTCCAGCAGGTCGTAGATGGCGACGGCACGCTCGTGCTCCACCTCGGGACTGCGGCGCACGACGCTCTTCTCGTCGAGCGACAGCTTGACGAGGCGGGCCTGGCGCTCAGCCATCGTTCGTCCGATTGCCGCGAATCGACAGGGACAGCGCATGGGCCGGCAGGCCCTCGGTCTCGGCGAGGCGGATGGCGGCGGGCGCGAGGCGGGCCAGCGCTTCCGGCGTGCAGCCGACCAGCGAGCTGCGCTTCATGAAGTCCAGCACCGAGAGGCCGGAAGAGAAGCGCGCCGAACGCGCCGTGGGCAGCACGTGGTTCGGCCCGGCGATGTAGTCGCCCACCGCCTCCGGCGTGTAGCGGCCAAGGAAGATCGCCCCGGCGTGATGGATCGTCGGCAGCAGCGCATCGGGATCGGCCACCGCCAGCTCCAGGTGCTCCGGCGCCACGCGGTCGATCAGCGCCGCGGCCTCGGCCCAGTCGCGTACCAGGATGAGGGCGCCGTGCGCCTCCCACGAGGCGCGGGCGATGGCGGCGCGCGGCAGCGTCGCCAGGAGCCCTTCCACCGCCGTCGCCACCGCCTTGAGGAAGGCCGCGTCGTCGGCGATCAGGATGGCCTGCGAGGAGCTGTCGTGCTCGGCCTGGCTCAGCAGGTCGGCGGCGATCCAGGCGGGATCGTTGTCGCGGTCGGCCAGCACCAGGATCTCGGACGGGCCGGCGATGGAATCGATGCCGACCTGGCCGAAGACCTGGCGCTTGGCGG
>JAKOWB010000185.1 GCA_029781795.1 Pseudomonadota bacterium
GGCAGTGGCCCCTTGATTGACGAGCTATGAGGAGAGTGTGGCGTGAGTCTTGACGTGACTGAGGCCCAAGAGGGCAGCGTTCTCGTGGTCAGCCCCGCGGGGCGCCTGGACAGCGTGACGGCCGGCGGCTTCGAGGCGCAGCTGCTCAAGCACATCAACGAAGGCGCCACCAAGATGGTGCTGGATTTCGGCAAGCTCGACTATATCAGCAGCGCCGGCCTCCGGGTCGTGCTGCTGGCGGGCAAGAAGCTGAAGGCGGCCGGCGGCAAGCTGGCGCTCTGCGGCCTGAACCAGCAGATCCGCGAGGTCTTCGCGATCAGCGGTTTCATCTCGATCTTCGCCGTGTATCCGGACCGCGCCAGCGCGGCCGGGGCCATCGCCTGAGGCGCTTTCAGGCGCTGCCCGGATCGCCGCGGTAGACCCGCGGCAGACCGTGACCGAGACCGATCAGCATCTCGTTCGAGACCATGCCCGCCCGATCGGCCTGCTCTTCCAGCAGGATCGTCTGCCCGACCAGTTCGGCCGGCGTGCCGACCTGCACGAGCGCTTCCGGCAGGTCGGTGACATCGACGGTCGAAAGCGACATCGAGATGCGGCCGATCAGCGGCGCGGTGCGTCCGGCGAAAGCGACGAGGCCACGGTTCGACAGCGCCATCGGCAGGCCCTGCGCGTCGCCCACCGCCAGCGTGGCGATGCGTGTCCGGCGCGCCGTCACGAAACTGCCGCTGTAGCCCACCGGCGTGCCGCTCTCCACCCAGACGGCGCGCGTCACCCGGGCATGGGCCGACACCGGCCGCACCAGAGGCTGGTGGCGGCCGGGCGTACCCTGCACCCCGTAGAGCGCGCTGCCGACCCGCGCCAGGGCGCCGTGGAAGGCCCGGTCCATGAAGATCGCCGCCGAGCAGGCGAGGCTCCAGGGCGCCTGCGGCAGAGCCGAGAGCAGGCCGCGGAAATGCTCGACCTGGGCCCGGTTGGCCGGGTCGTCGGGAAACTCGAAGCGCGCCAACTGGGTCAGCCAGGCCTTGACGGCAAGCCGCTGCCAGTGCGCCGGCTCGGCCGCCAGCACGGCGATCTCGGGCGCATCCAGCCCAAGGCGCGTCAGGCCGCAGTCGAGCATGACCGACACCGGCAGGGGATCCTCGACGGAGCCGAAGGCCGCGGCCCGGCGCAGGTCTTCCAGCGAGCCCAGCGCCGGCACGATGCGCTCGCGCCGGTAGATCTGCAGATCCTCCGGCCCGAGGCCATTCAGCGTGAAGATCTCGGCCCGCGGCAGCAGGCGGCGCACCCGCCGCCCTTCCTCCAGATTGCCGACCCAGAACAGGCCGCAGCCCTCGGCGGCGAGACGGCGCGCCACCGCCTCGATGCCCAGGCCATAGGCGTCGGCCTTGACCACCGCGCCCAGCCGGCCGCCCTCGAAGTGCTTCTGGACGCGATGCCAGTTCTCCGCAAGCCGATCGAGATCGAGCTCGATCCAGGCGGCGAGTTCCCTTGCCGGGTCGTCGGCCGCGCCTTCGCCCGGGCTGGCTTCGGCCAGCCGCTGCACGACCGCGGTCACGCGGC
>JAKOWB010000217.1 GCA_029781795.1 Pseudomonadota bacterium
CGGCGTCGATGTCGATGATGTCGCCGTCCCTGATCAGGCCGATGGCGCCGCCGACCGCCGCCTCGGGCCCGACGTGGCCGATGCAGAAGCCGCGCGTCGCGCCGCTGAAACGGCCGTCGGTGATCAGTGCCATCTTGTCGCCGACGCCCTGGCCATAGAGCGCGGCCGTGGTGGAGAGCATTTCGCGCATGCCGGGGCCGCCCTTCGGCCCCTCGTAGCGGATGACGATGACCTCGCCCGGCTGGTACTGGCGCTTCTGCACCGCTTCGAAGCAGTCCTCCTCGCTGTCGAAGCAGCGCGCCGGGCCGGAGAACTTCAGGTTCTTCATGCCGGCGATCTTCACGATGGCGCCCTCGGTCGCGAGGTTGCCCTTGAGGCCGACCACGCCGCCCGTGCTGGAGAGCGGGTTGCTGGTCGGGCGCACCACCTGCTGCTCGGACGGAAAGGTCATCTCGGCCAGGTTCTCGGCGATGGTCTTGCCCGTGACGGTGATGCAGTCGCCGTGCAGGAAGCCGCCGTCGAGCAGCGCCTTGAGGACGATCTGCACGCCGCCGACCTCGTAGAGGTCCTTGGCGACGAAGCGCCCGCCGGGCTTCAGGTCGGCGATGTAGGGCGTCTTGCGGAAGATCTCGCAGACGTCATGCAGGTCGAAGTCGATGCCGCACTCGTGCGCGATGGCCGGCAGGTGCAGGCCGGCGTTGGTCGAGCCGCCGGTCGCCGCCACCACCATGGCGGCGTTCTCCAGCGCCTTGCGGGTGACGATGTCGCGCGGCCGCAGGTTGGAGGTCAGCAGGCGCATCACCGCCTGGCCCGAGGCCTCGGCATAGGCGTCGCGGCTTTCATAGGGCGCCGGCGCGCCGGCCGAGTTGGGCAGCGCCAGGCCGATGGCCTCGCTGACGCAGGCCATGGTGTTGGCAGTGAACTGGCCGCCACAGGACCCGCCCGAAGGGCAGGCCGCGCACTCCAGCTCGTGCAGCGCCTTGGCGTCCATGGTGCCGGCGGCGTGCGCGCCCACGGCCTCGAACACGTCCTGCACCGTCACGTCGCGGCCGCGGAAGCGGCCCGGCAGGATGGAGCCGCCGTAGAGGAAGACCGAGGGCACGTTGAGCCGCACCATCGCCATCATCATGCCGGGCAGCGACTTGTCGCAGCCGGCCAGGCCCACCATGGCGTCGTAGCAGTGGCCGCGCATGGTCAGCTCCACCGTGTCGGCGATGGCGTCGCGGCTGACCAGCGAGGACTTCATGCCCTGGTGGCCCATGGCGATGCCGTCGGTCACCGTGATGGTGGTGAACTCGCGCGGCGTGCCGGCGGCGGCCTTGACACCCTTCTTCACCGCCTGCGCCTGGCGCGACAGCGTGATATTGCAGGGCGCGGCCTCGTTCCAGCAGGTGGCGACGCCGACGAAGGGCTGGGCGATCTCCTCCTCGCTCATGCCCATGGCGTAGTAGAAGGCGCGGTGCGGCGCGCGGTCCGGCCCGACCGAGACGTGGCGGCTGGGCAGCTTGGACTTGTCGAACTTGGGCTTGGCGCTGTCGAGCGGCATGGGGCGCTTCCTCTCCTGGACCGGCGGCTTGTGGTTGTTCCGGAGCATAGGCCAAGCCCGGCGCCCGCCAAACCCCGCGCGCCGCGCCCGGCCTTGCAGCGCCGGCATGGCCGGGGCTAAGTGGGGCCAGCAAGGGGGGAGCCCATGAGCCTCAACGAATACGGCCGCCTGACCCGCGTCGCGCTGCGCGACGCCCGTACCGCCTTCCGCGACCAGGCCAGCCTGGCCGCTAGCTGGCAGGCGCTGAACTATCACGCCGAGCCCGATTTCGCCGCCGCCGCGGCGGAGTACGAAGCCTTCCGGCAGGAGTTCCTGACGCGCGGCTGCGAGGTGCTGGACCTGCCGGCCGATCCGGCGCTGACCGCCGATGCGATCTATGTGCGCGACGCCACCCTGGTCTCGCCCGGCGGCCTGATCCACGGCGGCTTCGGCAAGCCGGCCCGGGTGCCGGAGAACCGGGTCAACGGCGCCGCCCTGGCGGCCCGGGGCCTGCCGGTGGCCGGCGCCATCGCCGGCGGCGGCACGCTGGAGGGCGGCGACGTGGTCTGGCTGGACGACGCCACCCTCTGCGTCGGCGAGGGCTATCGCACCAATGCCGAGGGCATCCGCCAGCTCAAGGCCATCCTGGGCCCGGACGTCCATGTCGAGGTCACCGGCCTGCCGCACTACAAGGGGCCGAGCGACGTCTTCCACCTCATGTCGATCCTCTCGCCGCTCGACCGCGACCTGGCGCTGGTCTATTCGCCGCTGATGCCGGTGCCGTTCCGCAACTTCCTGCTCTCGCGCGGCCTCGCCTTCGTCGAGGTGCCGGACGAGGAGTTCGCCTCGATGGGCTGCAACGTGCTGGCGCTGGGGCCGCGCGACCTGCTGATGGTCGAGGGCAACCCCGAGACACGCCGCCGGCTGGAGGCCGCCGGCTGCCGCGTCACCACCTACAGGGGGCAGAACATCTCCCGCCTGGGCGAGGGCGGGCCGACCTGCCTGACGCGGCCGCTGGCGCGCGCATGAGCCGCCGGCCCGGCGCCAAGAGCGGCACGCGGCCCGGCCACCGCCCACACCCGGCCGAGCGCCGCGCGCGCGCGCAGCGCGACAAGCCCGCGGGGCCGGAGGGCGGCAAGCTGTTCCGCGTCGCCGGCCTCGCCGCCGTGCAGGCCCTGGCGACGACGCGGCCCGAGGCGATCCAGCGCCTCTTCTTCGAGGGCCGGCACCAGGTGGCGCTGGCGCCGCTCATCGCCCTCATGGGCGAGCGCCGCCGCCCCGTCCGCCTGGTCGGCGAGGCGGAGCTGGCGCGCGTCGCCGGCACGGCCCTCAACGGTGGCGTGGTGGCGCTGATCGACCCACCGCGCCTGCAGGACTTCGACGTCGGCGAGGCCAAGCGCTGGGCGCGCGAGGGCAAGCCGCTGCTGATCCTCGACGGCGTCGGCAACCCGCACAATCTGGGCGCCATCGTGCGCAGCGCCGCCTTCTTCGGACTGACGCGCCTGGTCATCAGCGACCACCCGGGACAGGCCGGCCCTTCTGAGGCCGCCTGGCGCGTCGCCGAGGGCGGCCTCGCCCACCTGCAGCTCTATCGCGCCCACCACCTGCCACGCGTGCTGCCGCGCCTGGCGCCGGAGTGGCTGGTGCTCGGGACCGCCCTGGGCCAGGGCCGCGCGCTGGCAGAAATTTCGCGCCGCCAGCCGGTCGCGCTAGTGCTCGGCAACGAAGAAGAGGGCCTGCCGGCGGAGACCCTGGCCGCCTGTGCCGGGACTCTCACCCTGCCCGGCAGCGGCGCGGTGCAGTCGTTGAACGTCGCCGCGACCGCCGCCATCCTGGCGCACTGGTTCACGGCGAGAGCCTGACGGCCATGCCCGACTTCGACATCCGCCCGCTCGGCGCCACCGCCTACCTGGCGCCGGAGGGCTTCGCGCACGAGCTCGCGGCCGAGCTGGGCGAGGAGCCGGCACACGGGCCGCGCCTCTTTGTCGTGCCGGGCGAGCGCCACGCGGCGCACTGGGCGCAGAACGTCTGGCCCGACCTGGTGGAGATCCGCTTCGTCTCGATCGGCGCCGCCAACAAGGCCATGCGTGCCCTCTGCCGCAACTGGGCGCTCTATCCCACCGGGCTCTACCGCCGCGCTGCGCTGATCGAGGCCAAGCTGCCGCACGTCTCGGGCAAGCCGCTGGTCTTTCCGTCCGCCGCGCCGACGGCGCAGCTCGGCGCCTGGACCCTGCTGGAGCAGGACCGCCTGATCGCCAGCCCGCACGCCAGCAGCCCCTTTCCCAACGGCGAGGCCAACTTCGTCGAGGACAAGGCCGGCCCGCCGAGCCGCGCCTACCTTAAGCTCTGGGAGGCCCTCGCCCTGGCCGGCAAGTGGCCGACGCCGGGGCAGCGCTGCCTCGACCTCGGCGCCGCGCCGGGCGGCTGGACCTGGGCGCTGGCGCAGCTCGGCGCGCAGGTCACCAGCGTCGACAAGGCGCCGCTGGCGCCCGAGGTCGCGGCGCTGCCCAATGTCATCCACCGGCAGGAAAGCGCCTTCGGCATCGATCCCAAGGCCGAAGCGCACTTCGACTGGATCGTCAGCGACATCGTCTGCTACCCGGAGCGCCTGGTCCGCCTGGTGCAGTCCTGGCTGGAGGCACAGCCCCAGGCCAGCTTCATCGTCACGGTGAAGTTCCAGGGCGCGACCGACATGGCGGCGATCCGTCCGCTGGCGGCGATTCCCGGCGCACGGCTCCGGCACCTCTATCACAACAAGCACGAGCTGACCTGGAGCCTGATCCGCTGATCGCGAGGGCGAGATCGTCCTCCGCGTCATCGATTCCATGCCCGCACATCCGCTCACGAGGCCGCGAGAGGCGCTAGGCAGCGACCGGGACTGCCTCTATATCCGCGGCCATGGCATGGCCTTGGCAAGACCGCACCGGGCGTCTGGCGCCCTTCAAGCTGGCGATGTTCGTCCTGCTCTTCGTCCCGCTGGGATTCGTCGCCCAGGTGGGCCTGCAGGACCCGCGCTGGCTGCACGCCATGGTGCTGGAAAGCGGCCTCTGGGCCATCCGCCTGCTCTTCGCCTCGCTGGCGCTGACGCCGCTGCGGGCGACCTTGGCCTGGCCCCGGCTGGTGGTGGTCCGCCGCATGATCGGCGTCGCCGCCGCCTGCTATGCCGGCCTGCACCTCTTCGGCTACATCGCCGACATGGCCTTCGACCTCGACAAGGTGGTGAGCGAGATCTGGCTGCGCATCTACCTCACCATCGGCTTCATCGCGCTGCTGATCCTGCTGGCCCTCGCCTCGACCTCCACCGACGGGATGGTGAAGCGCCTGGGCGGCAAGCGCTGGGCGGCGCTGCACCGCCTGACCTATCTGGCGGGCATCCTGGCCGCCATCCACTTCTTCCTGCAGTCCAAGCTCGACATCCGCGAGCCGGTCATCATGGGCGGCCTGCTGCTCTGGATGCTGGCCTGGCGCGTGGTCAACTGGACCGCCGGCGGCGAGCGCGCCAAGTCCTGGCCCGTGCTGCTGGGTCTCGCCGTCCTGGCCGGCCTGCTGACCGCGGGACTGGAGGCCGGCGTAATCTGGTGGTCGAACGGCATCGACCCGACGCGGGTCCTGGCGGCGAATCTGAAGTTCGCCCACGGCCTGAGGCCCGCCTGGTGGGTGCTGATCGCCGCGCTGGCGGTCACCCTGATCGCCGCGCCCCGGGTCAAGGCGCAGAAGCGGAAGCGGGCGCAGCGCCTGGCCCCTGCCCAGCAGGCGACCTAGGCCGCCAGCCGCTTCACCGCGACCTCGTCCCACTCCAGACCCAGGCCCGGCCCCCGCGCCGTCACCAGGCCGCCCTCGGGCCGCAGCGGCTCGCGCAGGATGGCCGAGGCGCAGTCCAGCCACTCCAGCCAGTGCGCCGTCGCCGTGACCGGCAACAGGTGGGCGCTGGCCTCGACGAAGAGGTGGCTGGAGACCGGCAGGCCGGCGGCCTCGGCCTGCGCGGCGGCGGCGAGCCAGCCGGTGACGCCGCCGATCTTCATCACGTCGAGCATGGCAAGGTCGCTGGCGCCGGCGGCCACGGCCTCGGCCATACCGCGCGGGAACCACCAGTTCTCGCCGGTCTGGATCGGCGCCGGCGAGCCGGCGCGCACCCGCGCGTGGCCCTGCAGGTCCTCGTTCGCCACCGGCTCCTCCACCCAGGCGATGTCATAGGGCGCGATGGCGGCGATGCGCTGGCGTGCCTCGGCCGGGCCCAGCGACTGGTTGTAGTCGACCATCAGCGCCGTCGCCGGGCCGATGATCTCGCGCACGCCGGCGACGATCTCGATGTCGCGCGCCAGCGGCGCGCCGCCCAGCTTGATCTTGATCGCCTTGAAGCCGCTCTCGACGCTGCCGCGCAGGGCCGCCGCGTCCTGCTTCGGGTCGACCATGCCGTAGCTGTCGTAGGCCGGCAGCGGCCGCGCCGCGCCGCCCAGCAGCGTCACCAGCGGCGCCTCCTCGGCGCGCGCCAGCGCGTCCCAGACCGCCATGTCGAGGCCGCCGATGGCCATGCCGACCAGGCCCTGCGTGCCCAGCAGCCGGAAGCGCCTGTCGAGATGCCGATAGAGCTCCAACGGCACCAGCGCGCGCCCCTTCAGCTCCTCGCCCAGCGAGACCAGGATCTGCGCCAGCGGGCCCGCGACCGGCGGCGTGTAGGCGAAGAGATAGGCATGACCGATCACGCCCTGCTCGGTCAGCAGGTCGACCAGCACCAGCGGCGCGGCCGGGATCGCGCCGACGGCGGTGCGCAGCGGGCGCGAGAGCGGCGCCAGCACGGGTCGGGCCTGGATAGTCTTCAGCGTCAGTGGGGCGGGCATGGCGGTCCTCCTTGTCGCGGCCATTCAACACCCGGCCGGCACGGCCTTACACTCACTGGTCAGTGAAGCGAAGGTGCTGTGACCGGGAGGACAGGCGCCATGCGCGGCAGCCGCGTCGCGACGCGCGAGAAGATTCTGGAAGCGGCCTACGGGCTGTTCTATCGCAAGGGCTTCCACCGCGTCGGCGTCGACGAGGTCGCGGCGGCGGCGGGCCTCACCAAGCGCACCCTCTACGACCACCTGCGCAGCAAGGACGACCTGCTGGCGGCGGTGATGGAGCGGCAGTCGGCGCTGGCCCTGGAGCGCCTGGCCGAGTGGGCGCCCGACCAGGGGGGCGACGCCGCGGCGCTGGTCGAGGGCCTCTTCGACGGCCTCGCGCGCTGGTCCAGCCAGAAACGCTGGGAGGGGCCTGGCTTCACCCGCCTGGCGATGGAACTGGCCGATCTGCCCGGCCACCCGGCACGCGCGCTGGCGCGTCGCCACAAGGCCGCCGTTGAGGCCTGGATGACCGAGGCCCTGGCGGTACGCGGCGTGGCCGAGCCGGCGCGGCGCGCCCGCCAGCTGCAGATCCTGCTGGAGGGCAGCATGGTGCTGCTGCTGGTCCAGGGCGACCGCGGCTGCCTGGAGGCCGGCAGGGCAGCGGCCTTGGCGCTGTTGGAAAGCTAGGCCGCGAGGCGGCCCAGCGCGCCTTCCAGCTTCGTCTTCAGCTCCTGGAATCCAGCCAGGCGCTCCTGGTTCTCCTCCACCACCTCGGCCGGGGCCTTGGCGACGAACTCGGCGTTGCCCAGCTTGCGCTCGACCTTGTCGATCTCGCCGGCCAGGCGCTCGATCTCTTTCTGCAGGCGCGCCCGCTCGGCCGAGAGGTCGATCAGTCCCTCCAGCGGCATCGCCGCCGTGGCCTCGCCGATGACGAACTGCGCCGCGCCCTTGGGCGGCTGGTCGGCGATCACCTCCAGCCGCTCGAGCCGCGCCAGCCGCTTCACCACCTCGCCATGCACCAGGACGCGGTGCTGGGTGGTGTGGTTCGCGCCGCTCAGCAGCAGCGTCAGCTTGCCCCCCGCCGGCAGGTTCATCTCGGCGCTCAGCGCGCGCACCTCGCCGATCAGGCGGATCAGCCAGTCGATCTCGGCGTCGGCGGCGGGGTCACGCAGGCTGGCCGCCAGGTCCGGCAGGCGCTGGCGAATCAGCAACCCGTGCGTGGCATAGCCCAGCTTGTCCCACAGCTCCTCGGTCAGGAAGGGCATCAGGGGGTGCAGCAGCCGCAGCGTCTGCTCCAGCACCCAGGCCAGGGTGGCGCGGGTCTCGCCCTGCTGGCCCGGATCGACCAGCAGCGGCTTTGCCAGCTCGATGTACCAGTCGCAGAGCTGGTCCCAGACGAAGTGGTAGAGGCCGTTCGCCGCCTCGTCGAAGCGATAGGCCGCGAGCGCGGCGTTCAGCGCCTGCTCGGCTGCGACGGTCTTGCCGACGATCCAGCGATTGACCGTGCCGGTGACCTTCGCCGGATCGAAGGCCGCGACGGGCGCCGCCTCGTTCATCTCGGCGAAGCGGGCGGCGTTCCAGATCTTGGTGACGAAGTTGCGGAAGCCCTCCAGGCGCTGCGGCGAGAGCTTGATGTCGCGGCCGGGCGAAGCCAGCGCCAGCAGCGTGAAGCGCACGGCGTCGGTGCCGTACTCGTCCATCAGCTCCAGCGGGTCCATGGTGTTGCCCTTGGACTTCGACATCTTCTGGCCGGTCGCGTCGCGCACCAGGCCATGGATGACGATGTCCTTGAAGGGCACCTCGCCCATGAAGTGCATGCCCATCATCATCATCCGGGCGACCCAGAAAAAGATGATGTCGAAGCCGGTGATCAGCACCGAGCCGGGGTAATAGAGCTCCAGGTCGCGCTTCACCTTCGCGTCGTCCGAGGGCCAGCCCAGGGTCGAGAAGGGCCAGAGCGCCGAGGAGAACCAGGTGTCGAGCACGTCGGGATCGCGCTCCAGCGCGACCGCCTGGCCATAGTGCTTGAGCGCCGCCGCCCTGGCCGCCTCCTCGGTCATCTCGACGAAGACCGTGCGGTCGGGGCCGTACCAGGCGGGGATCTGGTGGCCCCACCAGAGCTGGCGCGAGATGCACCAGGGCTGGATGTTGCGCATCCACTCGAAGTAGGTGTTCTCCCACTGCTTCGGGTGGAACACCATGCGGCCGTCCTCGACCGCCTTGATGCAGGGCTCGGCCAGGGTCTTGGCGTCGGCGTACCACTGCTCGGTCAGCCAGGGTTCCACCGGCACGCCGCCGCGGTCGCCGTGCGGCACCTTGTGGCTGTGCGGCTCGATCTTCACGACCAGGCCGAGCGCCTCGAGGTCGGCCACCACCTTCTTGCGCGCCACGAAGCGGTCGAGGCCGCGATAGGCCGCCGGCACGTTGTCGTTGAGGTGCGCCGTGGCGTCGAAGATGTTGATCATCTCCAGCTTGTGGCGGCGCCCCACCTCGAAGTCGTTGAAGTCGTGCGCCGGCGTGATCTTCACCGCGCCCGAACCGGTGGCCGGATCTGCGTAGTCGTCGGCGACGATGGGGATGCGCCGGCCGACCAGCGGCAGCACGGCATGCTTGCCCACCAGGTCGCGATAGCGCTCGTCGTCGGGATGCACCGCCACGGCGGTATCGCCCAGCATGGTCTCCGGCCGCGTGGTGGCGACGACGATGAAGCGGCCCTCCTGCCCCTCGATGGGATAGCGGAAGTGCCAGAGGTGGCCCTTCACCTCGCGCTGCTGCACCTCCAGGTCGCTGATCGCGGTCTGCAGCTTGGGGTCCCAGTTGACCAGGCGCTGGTCCTTGTAGATCAGCCCTTCCTTGTAGAGCGACACGAAGACGGTGCGCACCGCCTGGGACAGGCCCTCGTCCATGGTGAAGCGCTCGCGCGCCCAGTCGGCCGAGGCGCCGAGGCGGCGAAGCTGGCGCAGGATCGTGCCGCCGCTCTCGGCCTTCCATTCCCAGACCTTCTCGACGAAAGCCTCGCGGCCGAGGTCGCGACGCTTGACGCCCTCGGCTTCCAGCCGGCGCTCCACCACCATCTGCGTGGCGATTCCGGCATGGTCCATGCCGGGCTGCCAGAGCACGTCGCGCCCCTGCATCCGGTTGAAACGCGACAGGGTGTCCTGCATCGTGTTGTTCAGCGCATGGCCGATGTGCAGGCTGCCGGTGACGTTCGGCGGCGGGATCATGACGGCGAAGCGCCCGGCGGCGGCGTTGCTCTCCGGCTGCGCGGCGAAGGCGCCGCTCACCTCCCACTCGCGGTAGATCCGCTCTTCCACCTCGGACGGCCGATAGCTCTTGTCCAGCATCGCTGGTCCCAATCCTTCACGGGTTCAACTGTCGGGAATGCCGCCCCTAGATGGCGGAGGCAGGGCGGCCGGGTCAAGCCCGGCGGCCAGCGGCGGTGGGTCCCAGGAGGGCGTCCCGATGTGGGGCCCTGCCCTACTGGTCCTCGACCCGACGGGTCAGGCGCCGGACTTCCTCGCGCACCACCCGTTCGACCAGCGGCGCCAGGTTCTGCTCCATCCAGGCCTTCAACGAGGGACGCAAGGCTTCCAGCACCAGCGCCTCCAGCGGGCTGCGTTGTGGCATCTGGCCACGCTGCTTTTCCTGCCGCACGGTGCGGACCAGTTCGCCCAGCGCCGCCGAGGTCTGCTCCTGCGCGCGCGGGGCCACGAGGTCGGCTGCCGGGCGCGCTGGCGGCGGCGGCTCGACGGGCGGCGCCGGCGGGGCGACGACGGCCGCTGGCGCCTCCCTGGGGGCTGTTGCCTCTCGGGGGGCCGGCGAAGGCGGCGGGGCGGGCGGCGGGGGCGGCGCGGCACGGCGCACGACCTCGGGCGTCGCCACCACCTGCGGCGCAGACGGCTGAAGCGCGGGGGCCTGGGGCTCCGGCTCAAGGGCCTTTGGCGCGGTGGTGGGCGCCGTCGGCGACGGCTCGACCGGCGCCGGATCGGCTTCGTCCAGTTCCGTCAGTTCCAAGGGCTCGTCGGTCGCAGCCGCCGTTTCCTCGACCATCTCGGTCAGATCCAGCACTTCGACGGCGTCATCCGCAGCCGGTGCCGGCGAGGACGCGGGCGCCGCCGCGGGCGTCGCCGCCGGGCGCCCGACCTCGGGACTCGGGCCGTCCTCGGCAATGATTCGCCGGATGGAGGCCAGGATCTCCTCCATCGAGGGCTCGCGCGGCGGTTGCTGAGCGGGCATGGTCTTTGCCTTGCCTTTGAATCTGCGGACAGATTCGAAATTAAGCCAGCCCCGTGCAACTTGTCATGCCGTTTCTCGCACGCACGTCACGCTGCATATTGGAGCAATCTCTACCGCGTTCCCCGCGGGGATCCGGAAGGCGGGTTCAATCGCCGGGCGCGTCGAGGCTGAACCAGGCATCGGCGACAGCGTCGTAGTCGACCTTGGGATCGTAGAGCTGCACCGGCAGGTTCAGCGCGGCGGCGGTCAGGCGGCCGATGGCATTGGCCACGCGGTAGGAAGCCACGACCTCGTCGCGCTGCGACTGCACCAGGCTTACCTGCGCGTTCAGAACTTCCTGCTCGGCATCCAGAATGTCGAGCACGGTGCGGGCGCCGACGGTGTTCTCCTGGATCACGCCGTCCAGGGCGACCTGCGCGGCCTGTACCTGGGCCTTGAACGAAACGATCTGAGCCCGCGCCGTGACCAGGGCCTGCCAGGCGGCGACGACATCCTCCTCGGCCGAGCGCATGGCCTCGGCGGTCTCCAGCCGGCGCTGGCTGGCCACCTGCTTGGCCTGGCGGACCTGGCTGTTCGGCGTGCCGGCCTGGTAGATCGGCACCGAAACCTGGGCCAGGATCTGGGCGGCGGCGGTCGAGCTGTCGCGGAAGGTCTGGTCCTCCGTATAGGAGAGGATGCCGACGATCGAGACCTCGGGCAGCAGGCGGCCCAGCCGCTCGCGCACGTCGGCCAGGGCGGAATTCTCCAGATAGCGCGACGCCATCACCGTGGGATCGTCGGCCAGGGCCTGGTCGATCGCCTGCTGCAGCGTCGGCGGCAGGCCGACCAGCGCCGGCGCCTGGGCAATGTTCTTCGGCTCAAGCCCGGTCACCTGGCGGAAGATCGCCTTGGAGATCTCCAACTGGCCCTCGGCGGCGATGCGGTCGGCGGTGGCCCCGGCAAGGCGGCTTTCGGCCTGCGACACGTCGGTACGGGTGATCTCGCCGACATTGAAGCGGTCCAGCGCGGCCGAGCGCTGGCGGCGCAGGCGTTCCTCGTTGGCGCGCCGCAGTTCAAGCACGGCCTGGTCGCGCCAGACGTCGATGTAGGCCTGCACCACCGCCAGCATGACCTGCTGCTCGGTGTCCTGCAGCAACGCGCGCTGCGCATCGACCAGGGCAACGGCGCTTTCCACCTGCGCCTTGGTCCGGCCGCCGCGGTAGATCGGCTGCTCGACGCTGAGCTGCACGGACTTCGGCACCGAGCCATCCCAGCTTGGCGCGCCGCCATCGGAGCCAACGCCGCCGTTCTCGGAGCGGCGCTCCTGCCCGCCGATGGAACCCTCCAGGATCACCGTCGGCCGCCAGCCCGCCAGGGCCTGAGGCACGCCTTCGTTCACCGACCGCAGTTCGGCACGGGCGGCCAGCAGGGTCGGATTGGTCTCGTAGGCGCTGACCAGCGCCTCGGTCAGCGTCTGCGCCTCCGCCGCGCCGCCAAGCGGCGCGAGCAACAGGCCCGCAGCGAACGCCGCGCCCTTGGCCGCGCGTTTCATGACCAGCACGTTACCCAATCCTTCCCCGGTGCCCTGTCCAGTAAATCGCGATTCCAGAACAGCTTAGCGGATTTCGCTAAGATAAGCACCGGCTTTCCTGACGCAAGGGGCGGCATGAATCCGGCCCGCTGCCGCCCGGCATGAACGTCTCGCAGTATCATCGTATGTCAGTAGGTCGGCAGCGACCGGTCGACCTGCCGCGCGTAGGCATCGATGCCGCCGCCCAGGTTGATCGCCTGCGCAAAGCCCTGAGCGCGCAGGAACTGCACCACCCGCATGCTGCGCGCGCCATGGTGGCAGAGCACCACCAGCGGACGGTCGCGCGGCAACTCGTCCAGCCGTCCGGGCACCTGCTGCATCGGAATGGCCAGGCTCTCCGGCAGGGATACCAGATCGCATTCCCATCCCTCGCGCACGTCCAGCAACGCCAACGGCTCGCCAGCCGCGCGCAGGCGCGCCAGGGTCGGGCAGTCGATTTCCAGCGGCGCCGTCATGGGAGTGTCGGGTCGGCGGCAATCAGAACACGAAGCCGGGTTCGCGTGCGAATCCGGGCAGCACCGGCGTGCCGGCATCGAACAGGACGCGGTGCCCCATCAGGCCGCCCTGCTTGCGATAGAGCGTGGCGCGCCCAAGCCCTGGCCCGTCCTTGATCACCACGGCCAGGCGACCACCCTCGGCCAGCTGGTCGATGATCGCCTGCGGCACCTCGGCGATGGCGCCGTTCACCAGCACGGCGTCATAGGGCGCCTGCTTGGCATAGCCGTCGGCCACGGCGCCGGGCACGACCACGGCGTTATCGACCGAGAGGGCATTCAGCGTCTCGTTGGCCCGCGCGGCCAGACTGGCATCGGGCTCAACCGCCACGACGGTTCCGGCGAGCCGGGCCAGGACCGCGGTCGAGTAGCCGGTCGCGCAGGCAAGGTCGAGTACCATGTCGCTGATGCCGATCTCGAGCGCCTGGATCAGCCGGCCCAGCACCATGGGTTCCGCCAGCCAGCGGCCCGGCGCGACCTGCAGGTCCTCGTCGACGTAGGCGATACCGGCCAGCGCGGCGGGCACGAAGCGCTCGCGCGGCAGCTCGGAAAAGGCGTCGACCAGCCGCTCCTCGGTCACGCGGTTCGCGCGGAGTTGATTCTCAACCATCTTGCGTCTGGCAAGGGCGTGATTCACGAGACGTGGTCCCCCGTGGCTAGGCCGGTCTTGGGCCCGAGCTTATAGAGCCAAAGGCCGCCCGTCTCAACCTGTGCCGGACGGCACCGCGCCTGCCCGCGCTGGAGGCCGGCTCAACCCTCCGCCGAGCGCTATTCGAGCAGGCGCTTCAGGACGCGCTCATTGCGCTCCATGGTTTCGATCATCACCGCGGCATCGTGGACCACCACGGGGAAGTCCGACAGCTCCGCAGCCGCCATCAGCTCCTCGCTGTGGCCGGCGTCGACGAAGGCCTTGGTCAGCAGGGCCTGCACCCCGGTATCCAGGCCCGGCGGGCCAAAGACGCCGATGCTCTCGGTGAACGCCAGCTTGGGATTGCCCATGACCTCGCCGAAGGTCGGCGTCGAGGTCAGGGTTGTGTTGCGGGCGGCGCCAAAGGTGACCACCGGGCGCAGGCGATCCGGCTGCTTGGCCACCAGCGCCGTCGGGAGGATGCCGAGCCTCGCGCGGCCCTCTGTCACATCGGCCGCGACCTCGGGCAGGGTGTCGCGGAGTGTGGTGACGGTCTTCAGCCCACCCTGCTTCTCTGCCATGAGCTTGGCGACATAGGCGGCGGTCGCCTGCTGCAGGCAGCTCAGCGTCTGCGGCTCCTTCGCCGACTGCTGCACCAAGGGCAGCCACTCCAGGCCAGGATCGTCGGCACGACCGAACAGCGACACGGAGAAACCGTCCGTCAGCTTGGCGACGGGCACCAGGTCCCTGATGCGCACGGAATCGTTGTGGATCTGCTCGTGGAACTGCGTTGCCATCACGGCACTGCCCCACAGGCGCACACCCTTGTCCGGCGCGACCAGCAGAGAGCGCAGGGCCGCCTGTCCGTCGTCACCCGGGACGGTTTCATGCGTCACCGGGCAGCCGAGTTCCTGGGCCAGCACCGGCCGCAGCAGGTCGAACAGCGTCCAGACCACCGAGGGGCGCCCCAGCGGTTCCACCAGGGCCAGGGCATCGATGCCGGCGGAAGCCCGGGTGAAACGGCCACCGCCCGACAGGATCGGCAGCGCGGCCAGCGACGCGAGAAGGAGCGAGCGCCGATCGAGCGACATGCATTGCCTCCTGTGAAACCGTGCCCGGCAGGCTAGCTCGGCTGTGCCCGCAAGGCCATGTGCAACAGCGCGCGGGCACCGTTCACGCGCAGCGCAATGCCGCAACGGGCTTGCAACACTGGGGCCGCCCGGCTAGACACGCAGGCCGGTCGGCCGGCCGCTGGACGCAAGTCTGGCGGACAGAGGCGGTCGGGCCCGGTGGCAGAGTGGCCATGCAGAGGACTGCAAATCCTCGTACGTCGGTTCGATTCCGGCCCGGGCCTCCAATTCCCGCGTCACCAGCGGCGCGCCGGGATTTCCTTTTGCAGGCGGGGAACCCCTTTGCTATAAGCCTGCCGCCTTGGCGCCCGGGTCGGCCTGACCCACGGCGACGAGGCCTGATCCGCGGTAGCTCAGCTGGTAGAGCAGGCGACTGTTAATCGCCCGGTCGTTGGTTCGAGTCCAACCCGCGGAGCCAATTCAGCCACGGCGCGCCCCTGCAAGGGCGCGCCGTCGCGCTTTCCGGGCAAGTGCGGCATATCGCGCGCCAAGCCCCTGATCGAAATCAAGGCCCCGCCAGCTCAGGCCGGCTAACCTGCTTCCACAGGGCCGCTCTCGCCCCTGGGCGGGGCGCGTCCGCGCCGCTTTGGCGCGCCACGGCAAGAACCGCGGGACCGGAGAGTGCAGGAGACTCGCCATCAGCAAGGACAGGTGACCGCCGTACGCGGCGCCGTCGTCGATGCGGCCTTTCCGGCCGGCGCCCTGCCCCGGATCGAGGACTGCATCGTCGTCCGCGACCGTGACGGCGGCCAGGTCCTGGCCGAGGTGCAGGCGCACCTGGATGCCACCAACCTCCGTGCCATCGCGCTGCAGGCGACCGGCGGCCTGCGGCGCGGCGATGTGGTGGAACCGGGCCAGGGGCCGCTCCAGGTGCCGGTCGGCGAGGCCGTACTGGGCCGCCTGCTCGACGTCACCGGCAGCCTGCGCGACGGCGGCGACCCGCTGCCGGCGCAGACTCCCCTGCGGCCGATCCATCGCAGCCCGCCGCCACTGGCCGAGCAGACCGCCGCGACCGCCCTCTTCGCCACCGGGATCAAGGTCATCGACCTGCTGGCGCCGCTGGGCCAGGGCGGCAAGGCGGCGATGTTCGGTGGCGCCGGGGTCGGCAAGACCGTCCTGGTGATGGAGCTGATCCATGCCATGGAGCAGAGCTATCGAGGCCTCTCGGTCTTCGCCGGGGTCGGCGAGCGCACGCGCGAGGGGCAGGAACTGCTGGCCGACATGCAGCAGTCGGGCGTCCTCGATCGCACCGTGCTGGTCTATGGCCAGATGAACGAGCCACCGGGCGCGCGCTGGCGCGTGCCCTTCACCGCGCTGGCGGTGGCCGAGTACTTCCGCGACGAGCAGCAGCGCAACGTGCTGCTGCTGATGGACAACGTCTTCCGCTTCGTCCAGGCGGGGGCCGAGCTCTCGGGGCTGCTGGGACGCCTGCCTTCGCGCGTCGGCTACCAGCCGACCCTGGCCGGCGAGGTCGCGGCGCTGCAGGAGCGCATCGCCTCGGTCCACGGCGCCGCGGTCACCGCGATCGAGGCGGTCTATGTGCCGGCCGACGACTTCACCGATCCCGCCGTGACCACCATCGCCGCCCATGCCGACAGCACCGTGGTGCTGTCACGCGCCATGGCGGCCGAAGGCTTCTATCCCGCCATCGACCCGATCGCCTCCTCCTCCATCCTGCTCGACCCCCTGGTAGTCGGCGAGGAGCACGCCCGCGTCGCCATCGAGGTGCGGCGCACCATCGAGCACTACCGCGAACTGCAGGACGTCATCGCCCTGCTGGGGGTCGAGGAACTGGGCAGCGCCGATCGCCGCATCGTCGGGCGGGCGCGGCGCCTGCAGCGCTTCCTGACCCAGCCCTTCGCCGTGACCGAGGCCTTCACCGGCGTGCCGGGCCGCTCCGTCGCCGTCGCCGACACCATCGCCGGCTGCCGGGCGATCCTCGCAGGCCAGTGCGATGCCTGGCAGGAATCCTCGCTCTACATGGTCGGGACGCTGGAGGAGGCGGCGGCGCGCGAAGCCAAGGGCCCGGCGGCGAAAGCCGCTGGCAAGGCGGCGGCATGAAGCCCCTGCTGCGCCTGACCATCGCCACGCCGACCGACTTGCTCGCGGACGACCCGGCCGTAGCCGCCGTCCGTGCCGAGGACGACAGCGGCAGCTTCGGGCTGCTGCCCGGCCACGTCGACCTGCTGACCGCCCTGCCCGCCTCGGTGCTGCGATGGCGGACCGCAGATGGCGGGCTTCGCTACTGCGCGCTGAGTGGCGGCGTGCTGACCGTCAGCCAAGGACGGCTGGTCGCCGTCGCCTGCCGCCAGGGCAAGGTCGGGACCTCGCTCGAGACGCTGGAAGCCGAGGTGCAGGCGCTGCGCGCCGCCGAGGCGGACCAGGAACGCCAGGCACGCGTCGAGCAGCTCCGCCTCCACGCCAATGCCGTGCGGCAGCTCATGCGCTTCATGAAGCCCGCCGGCAGCGCCCTGGCGCACCCGGCCCTCGCCGAGGAGGACCAGCCATGACCCCCGCCTCCGAGCCGCGGGACCGCATCGCCGAGGCCGCGCGCCAGGCAGCCGCCCGCGACCGGGCCGGACAGGCGGATCGGGAACCCTCGCTGGGTGCGCGCCTCGGCCAGATCGGCGTGCTGGGCTGGATGATGGTCCTGCCGATCCTGCTCGGCCTGCTGCTCGGCCGCTGGCTCGACCGCCTCGCCGGCAGCGGCGTGCTCTTCTCCGCTGCCTTCCTGCTGCTGGGCGCCGTGATCGGCTTCTGGTCGGGCTGGAAGTGGATGCACCGCTCATGACCCTCGCGATCCTGCAGCCCCTCGCCGAGGCTGGCGCGGCCCTGGGCCCGGCGTTGCAGGCGATCCTTGGCCTGGGCGGCGGCCTGCTGCTCGGCCTGGCGCATTTCGCCAGCCTCGGCTGGACGACGCGGTGTTGTCTCACCGGACGCGCGCTACGGGCGCTGGCGCTGCAGCTCGGGCGCTTCGCGCTGCTGGCGGGCGTGCTGGTCCTGCTGGCCGGACTGGGCGCGCCCGCGCTGCTGGCCGCCCTGCCCGGCCTGCTGCTGGCCCGCGCCCTGGTGTTGCGGCGGGCCAGGAGCCTGCGATGAAGCCCACGCCGCTCGAGATCGAGCCGCTCTTCAGCATCGGACCGGTGCCGGTGTCCCAGCCGGTGCTGGTGACCTGGGGCATCATCCTGCTGCTCGGCCTTGCTTGCCGCTTCGCCACGCGCCGGCTGACCCTGCGTCCCGGGCGGTTCCAGGCAGCGATGGAGCTGCTGGTCACCGGCATCGCGGGTCAGATCCGCGACACGCTGCAGACCGACCCGCGCCCCTTCCTGCCCCTGATCGGCACGATCTTTCTCTACATCCTGGTGGCCAATCTTACGACCCTGGTCCCCGGCATCGAGCCGCCGACCGCGCACCTGGAAACCGACGCGGCGCTGGCCCTCATTGTGCTTGCGGCCAGCATCGCCTACGGCATCGCCGCGCGCGGCCTTAAGGGCTATCTGCGCAGCTTCGCCGAGCCCAGCGTGCTGATGGTGCCGCTGAATCTCGTGGAACAGGTGACCCGCACCTTCTCGCTGGTCGTGCGCCTCTTCGGCAACGTCATGAGCGGCGTCTTCGTCATCGGCATCGTGCTGTCGCTGGCCGGCCTCTTGGTGCCGATCCCGCTGATGGCGCTCGACCTGCTCACCGGTACGGTCCAGGCCTACATCTTCGCCGTGCTCGCCACCGTCTTCATCGGCGCCGCCCTGGGCGAGCGCCACGCCCCCACCCCACCATCCGCGCCAAGAAAAGGACAGGTTCCATGAACTGGGTCGAGATCGTCAGCATCATCTCGGCGGCCTTCGCCGTGGCCCTGGGCGCCATCGGCCCGGCCTTCGCCGAGGGGCGCGCCGTGGCGGCGGCGATGGACGCCATCGCCCGCCAGCCGGAATCGGCCGGCACGCTGTCGCGCACGCTCTTCGTCGGCCTCGCCATGATCGAGACAACCGCCATCTACTGTCTGGTCATCGCGCTGCTGCTGCTGTTCGCCAACCCCTTCGTCTGACGGCCTCGCGCGGTGCAGATCGACTGGTGGACCCTTGGCCTGCAGGCGGTGAACCTGCTGGTCCTGCTGTGGATCCTGAAGCGCTTCCTGTTCAAGCCGGTGGCGGCGATCATCGCTGCCCGCCAGGCCGAGGCCGCCCGCGTGCTGGACGAGGCCGCCACGGCGCGCGATGCCGCCACCGCCGACCGGAACGCGGCGCAGGACGAGCGGAAGCGCCAGGAGGAGCAGCGCCAGGCCGCCATCCAGTCCGCCACGGCCGAGGCCGAGGCCGCCGCCGCCGCGCGCATGACGGCGGCGCGCCACGAGGTCGACAGCCTGCGCAGCGAGGCCGCTGCGCGCATCGCCGAGGAGCGCAAGCGCCTGCGCCATGCCGATCGGTCGGCGGCCGAGCAGCTCGCGCTCGACATCGCCACGCGGCTGCTCGACCGCCTGCCGCCGGCGGCCCGCGTCGCCGGCTTCACGGCGGGACTGGCCGAGGCGCTGGCCGCCCTGCCGCCGGCGACGCGCGACAACATCGGCCGCGACGGCGCCGCCCTGCGCCTCAGGGCACCTCGGCCGCTCGAGGCAGCCGAGCGCGCCGACTGCGCCGGGCAACTGTCGGCGGCGCTCGGCCGGCCGGTGACGCTGGCGGTGGACGTCGATCCCTCGCTGCTGGCGGGACTGGAGCTTGACCTGCCCGAGGCGATCGTGCGCAACAGCCTGAAGGCCGATCTCGCAAGGATCGCCGAGGAACTGGCCGGCCATGAGTGAGCCCGTGGCCGACGGCGCCTGGCTGGACGAGGCGCGGGCACGCGTCGCCCGAGCGCCGCTGACGCCGGAGGCCGAGACGCTGGGCCGCGTGCTGCACGCCGCCGACGGCTTGACGCAGGTTTCCGGCCTGCCGGACCTCAGGCTGAACGAGCTGCTGCGCTTCGAAGGCGGCCAGCAGGGCTTCGCCCTGGCGCTGACCCGCGACTCGGTCGAAGCGGCGCTGCTCGATCCGGGCGAAGGCATCGGCGCCGGCAGCGCGGTGCGGGCCGTCGGCGAGCTGCTGAGCGTGCCCGTCGGGCCCAGCCTCCTCGGCCGGGTCATCGATCCGCTGGGGCGGCCGCTCGACGGGGGCCCACCGCTGACCGCGGCGCCGCGGCGGCCGGTCGAGCGGCCGGCGCCGGCGGTGATCGAGCGCGCGGCCGTGGCCGAGCCGCTGGCCACCGGCCTGCTGGTGGTCGACGCGCTCTTCGCCATCGGACGCGGCCAGCGCGAGCTCATCATCGGCGACCGCGCCACGGGCAAGACCTCGCTCGCCGTCGACGCGATGCTGAACCAGCACGAGAGTGGCGTCGTCTCGATCTACGTCGCCATCGGCCAGCGGGCCACGGCGGTCGAGCGCGTGATCGAGGCCCTGCGCCAGCGCGGCGCCGCCGATCGCTGCGTCATCGTCGTCGCCTCGCCGGCAACGCCGCCCGGCCTGCAGTGGATGGCGCCCTTCGCCGGCATGACCATCGCCGAGGAGGTCCGCGACCGCGGCGGCCACGCGCTGATCGTGCTGGACGATCTGACCAAGCACGCGGCGACGCACCGCGAACTGGCCCTGCTGGGGCGCGAGCCGCCGGGGCGCGAGGCCTATCCAGGCGACATCTTCTATGTCCATGCCCGGCTGCTGGAACGCGCCGCGCGCCTGGCGCCGGAGCGCGGTGGCGGCAGCCTGACCGCCCTGCCGATCGCCGAGACCGACGCCGGCAACCTCTCGGCCTACATCCCCACCAACCTGATCTCCATCACCGACGGCCAGATCGTCCTGGACCAGCGGCTCTTCGCCGCCAACCAGCGCCCCGCCGTCGACATCGGCCTCAGCGTCAGCCGCGTCGGCGGCAAGGCGCAGCCGCCGGTGCTGCGGCAACTGGCGGGCCGCCTGCGGCTGGACTATGCCCAGTTCCTGGAGCTGGAGATGTTCACCCGCTTCGGCGGCATCTCCGACAACAGGGTGCGCGGCCAGATCACCCGCGGCCAGCGCATCCGCGCCCTCCTGGCGCAGCCGCGTTTCGCCAGCCTGCGCCTGCTCGACCAGGTGGCGCTCCTGGCCGCGCTGGACGCCGGCCTGCTCGACCAGTGGCCGGCCACCTTGATCGCTTCGCTCCGGCAGCAGCTTCCGGGCTGGCTCGACAGCACCCTGCCGCAGGCCGCCGAGACCCTGGGTCCGGGCAAGACACTTGCGGAGCCGCTGCGCGACCGCCTGCTCGCCGCGGTCAAGTCACTGGGCGAAGGCTTGCTGGCGGAGGTCAAGACGCCATGAGCGAACGCCTGGCCGAGGTCGAGGCGCGCATCGGTACGGTGCAGCAGCTCTCGGCCGTGGTGACCGCGATGCGCGGCATTGCCGCCGCCCGGGCGCGCGAGGCCCGGCGCAGCCTGGACAGCGTGCGGGCCTATGCCGGCACCGTCGCCCTGGCCATGGCGCGCGCGCTGGCCTGCCTGCCCGAAAGGCGCTTCCAAGCGGCCAGCCGCGGCCGCGAGGCCGGCGGCCTGGCGGTGATCGCGATCGCCGCCGAGCAGGGCTTCGCCGGCAGCTTCAGCGAGCCGTTGCTGGACCGGGCGCAGCAGCTGCGGACGGACCGTGGCGCCAAGGTGCTGCTGATCGGCGACCGCGGCCTCATGCTGGCGCGCGAGCGCGGATTGTCGGTCGACTGGTCACAGCCGATGGCATCCCATCTGGATCACGCTCCGGTTCTGGCGAACGAGGTGATGGAGGCGCTTTACCAGCGGCTGGACCGCGATCGCCTGGACGAGGTGCTGCTGCTCTATCGCGACGCACCGGAAGACGGCGGCAGCCATCTGGTCGAGCGGCGCCTGCTGCCCTTCGACTACGGCCGACTGCCCGAAGCCCCACCGGCCGAGCCGCCACTGCTGACCCTGCCGCCCGAGCGGCTGATGGCGCGCCTGGTCGAGGAGTATGTCTTCGCCACGCTCTGCGAGGCTGTCGTGCTCGCCTTCTCGGCCGAGAACGAGGCACGCATGCGCGCGATGATCGCCGCGCGCAGCAACGTGCTGCGGACGCTGGAGACGTTGCAGGGCAGTGCCCGCCGGCTGCGCCAGGACGCAATCACCACAGAGATCGTCGAGCTGGCGACCGGCGCCGAGGCCGCGGCCTCGGCCTGATCGGGCACCGACCTGCGACTGCCATGCATTGGTGAGGCCGTGAGGGGCCGCTACACTCGCCAGCGCCATCGGAGGAACCTTGCCATGCGACGCCTGCTCGCCGCCTTGATCCTGCTGCTTCTGCCCGCCACCGCGGCGGCGGACGGCCCGAGCTTTGACTGTGCCAAGGCCGGCAGCAAGGTCGAGAAGACGATCTGCGGCGACTGGATCCTCGCCGGCTACGACCTCGACCTCGCGGCGCTCTACGGTGCCCTGCGCGCCGAACTGGACGACAAGGGCAAGGAGGCGCTGAAGAGCGACCAGCGTGCCTGGCTGAAGGGCGAGCGCAATGCCTGCGAGGGCAGCAAGGCAACGACCGACCTCACCGCCGAGGAAGCACGGATCTTCTGCCTGCGCGCCGCCTACGAGGGGCGGCTGGTGGTGCTGGCCGAACAGCTCGAAGCAGCGCTCGACGGCGCCGCGCCGGGCGAGGGCTGGAGCGGCGACTACGGCTACGACGACGGCAGCTCGGCGGGCGACCTCAGGGTCCTGCGCCTGCCGGATGGCTTCGCCTTCCAGATCCTGACGGTCAGTGGGCCGACGGCCCATCTCTGCGACATCGCCGGGGTGGAGATGGAGGAAGGCCCCGACCTGCTGTTCTGGCGCGATCCCGACGCCGGGCAGTGCAGCATCACTTTCGCGCGGGACGACGCGGGGATCGCCGTGACCTCGACCGCGTGCCAGGACATGTGCGGCGCGCGCGGCAGCTTCGACGCCACCTACACCCGGCGCTGACGGCCTGGCAGGCGTGCGCTCAGCGCGCCGTCGCCTGGCGCGCCATGATGGCACGCGCCTCGGGCGCCAGCTTGGGCAGGATGCGGCCGTCCTCGGTCTTCACCACGTGGACCGAGTTGCCCATCAACGTCAGCCAGGGCTGCGTCGAGGTGCAGTTGCGGAACTCGGCCATCCACTCCTCGCTGTACTCGCAGCCGCGGATCTCCGGGAAGGCCGGGATGCCCATGGTGTAGTGCGCCAGCTTGGCCCCGGGCCGCGGCGGATTGTAGCCGACGCAGTGGTTCCAGACCGCCGGGAAGCTGCCGATCAGGCCCTCGTCGCCGATCCAGTCGATCGAGTGCGGCTTGCGGCAGCGCTGCGGGTCCTCGACATAGTCCGGCTGCAGCACGCGGTTCGCCGGGTGCGCGCAGTTGAACAGCATGGCGCTGGCCCACTCGAAGCGCTGCTGCTCCTGGCAGACCACGACGGCCTTGCCCTCCTCGGCGAAGGCGAAGAGCTCGGCGATGTCGCCCAGCACCAGCATGTCGAGATCGAGGAACAGCGCCCAGCCCTGCCAATCGCAGAGCCAGGGCACCAGGAAACGGCTGAAGGTGAAGGGCGTGAGGCCGCGCCGCGTGATCGGCAGGGTCTTGAGCACCAGGGGAGAAATCGCCACCGGCCGCGAGGCGCGCTGCAGGATGGAGTTCTGCAGCACGGTATAGGAGACCGGCTGACGCTCGTCGAAGCCGATGAAGATGCGCAGCGGCTGATTGCTCATTGTATGCCCGCCCAGATCGAACCCGCCGCAGCTTAGCACGGCGGCCGGCACTCCGCGCCCGGCGGGGCCGGCGCGCCTTGACCTGGATCAGCCCTCGGGGGCCGCCCTACTCCGCCGCTGTGACCTTGGGCTTCTGCACGATCACGGGTTCGACGGCCTGCAGCTCTGCCAAGGGGATGTGGCAGGCGATGAAGTGCCCGTTGCCGGCGTCGATCTCCGGCGGGCGCTGGTCCTCGCAGATCTTGCCGATCTTGCGGTGGCAGCGGGTGTGGAAGGGACAGCCCACCGGCGGGTTGATGACCGAGGGCAGGTTGCCTTCCAGGATGATGCGCTTCTTCTGGATCGAGGTGTCGGCGATCGGCACGGCCGACAGCAGCGCCTCGGTATAGGGATGGTAGGGCGGCGAGAAGACCTCGTCCGTGGTGCCCTGCTCGACGATGTGGCCGAGGTACATGACCACGACGCGGTCGGCCAGATAGCGTACCAGCGAGAGATCGTGGCTGATGAACAGCAGCGTGGTGCGGTAGGTGCGCTGGATCTCCATCAGCAGGCCGGTGACCGCGGCCGCCACCGAGACGTCGAGTGCGGACACCGGCTCGTCCGCCACCACCAGCGAGGGATTGCCGGCGAAGGCGCGGGCGATGCCGACGCGCTGCTTCTGGCCGCCGGAGAGCTGGCGGGGCCGGCGATAGTAGAAGTCGGCCGGCAGCTTGACGATATCCAGCAGGTCGAGCACCCGCTTTCGCACGGCCTCGCTGCCGGCGATGCCGCCGAACTTGCGGATCACGCGGCTGAGCTGCCCGCCGACCGTGTGGCTCGGGTTCAGCGTGTCGAAGGGGTTCTGGAACACCATCTGCATGGCGCGCACGTCTTCGCGCTTGCGCTTCTGCACCGGGATGGCGCCGATGTCCTTGCCGCGGAACTCGACCTTGCCCTCGGTGGCGGTCTCCAGGCCCATCAGCACCTTGGCGAAGGTGGACTTGCCGCAGCCGGACTCGCCGACGATGGCGACGGTCTCGGCGACGCGCGCGTCGAAGGAGATGCGCTCGTTCGCCTTGACGTGGCGCACGGTGCGACCCTTGACCAGGGCCTTCAGCGAGCTGTCCTTCAGCTCGTAGTACTTCTTCATGTGGTCGATGGTGAGCACCGGCGCGCCGAAGGTGCGCTCCTCGCCCGAGCCCTTGCCGCTGTAGTCCGGCGGCGCGATCTCGTTCCAGCGCACACAGCGGACCTGGTGCCCCGGCTCGCCGTCGACCGCCTGCATCTCCAGCGGCGGCTTGTCGCAACGGCCGGCCTGGAAGTGGTCGCAGCGCGGCCCGTAGGAACAGCCGGGCGGCCGCTCGTGCGGCAGCGGCAGCTGGCCGCGGATGGCGATCAGCGGCCGCGCGTCCTTGTCCGCCGTCGGCAGCGGGATGCAGCCGAAGAGGCCCTGCGTGTAGGGATGGCGCATCTGGTCGAAGACCTCCTCGACCGTGCCCTCCTCCACCACCTTGCCCGAGTACATGACGCAGATGCGGTCGCAGGTCTCGAGGATCAGGCCCAGGTTGTGGGAGATGTAGATCATCGAGGTGTCGAAGCGCTTCGCCAGCTCGGCGATCAGCTCGACGATGCCGGCCTCGACCGTCACGTCCAGCGCCGTGGTCGGCTCGTCCAGCAGCAGCAGCGAGGGCTTGGACAGCAGCGCCATGGCAATCACCACGCGCTGCTGCTGGCCGCCCGAGATCTGGTGCGGGTAGGAGTTCATCACCCGCTCGGGATCCGGCAGCTTGACGTCGGCCAGCATCTGGATGGCGCGCTCGCGCGCCTCCTGGGCGCTGACGCCCTCGTGGTACATCGGCACCTCCATGAGCTGCTCGCCGCAGCGCATGGAGGGATTCAGCGAGGCCATGGGCTCCTGGTAGACCATGGCGATCTCGTTGCCGCGCAGCTGGCGCAGCTCCTCCTTCGACAGGGTCGCCAGGTCGACGCCCTTGTAGAGCACCTGGCCGCCGGAGATGCGGCCGTTGTGCCCCATGTACTGCATGATCGCCATGGCGACGGTCGACTTGCCGCAGCCGGACTCGCCGACCAGCCCCACGGTCTCGCCCCGCGTCAGGGTCAGGTTGAAGTCGACCACCGCCGGGATGTCGGCGGCACGCGTGATGTAGGAGATGCAGAGGTTCCGGCACTCCAGCACCGGTCCGGTCCATCCCTCCTGGAAACGTGCCATCGAAACAACCTTTCTCGTCTAGGACGACCAGTGGCCAGTCGCGCCGGAACTCAGTCGCGCAGGCTGACTTCGCGCAGGCCGTCGGCCAGCAGGTTGAACCCAAGCACCAGCGAGGAGATCGCCAAGCAGGGGAAGAGGGCGATGTAGGGGTCGGTCTGGATGACCTCGCGGCCCTGCGCGATCATCTGGCCCCAGTCGGGTGTCGGCGGCGGCAGGCCGAGGCCAAGGAAGCCCAGCGTGCCGATGGTGATCGAGACGTAGCCCAGGCGGAGCATGGCGTCGACGATCAGTGGCCCGCGCGCGTTGGGCAGGATCTCGACGATCAGCACGTACCAGAGCCCCTCGCCCCGGGTCTCGGCCGCGTAGACGTACTCGCGCGTCCTGAGGTCGAGCGCGAGGCCGCGCACTATTCGGAACACGCCTGGAGACGAGGCGAAGACCACCGCGAAGATGATGTTGAGGCCGCTGGCGCCGAAGGTGGTGATGATCAGGATGTAGAGCACCAGCACCGGGAAGGAGAGGATGACGTTGGCGATGAACGACAGGATGTCGTCGATCCGTCCCCGTTTGTAGCCAGCCAGCAGGCCCATGGGGATGCCGACCAAGTAGGCGCAGAGCGTCGCCAATGGGGCGAAGAGCAGCACCTGCTGCGCCCCGTACATGATGCGCGAGAGCGTGTCGCGCCCACGCAGGTCGGTGCCGAACCAGAAGGTGCCGCAGTCGAAGGTGCCGGCATGCTCGCCCTCGGTGACGGCAGTGCAGAGCTCCTCGACCTTCACGCCGGAGATCAGGCTTTCCGGCTTGGCGTAGTAGGTCGTGCCCGGCGGCTGCTGGCGGACGAAGTTCTCCGTCGGCGAGAAGGGTGCGATCACCGGCGCCAGGATAGCGATGGCGATCCAGAAGATCACCAGGGCGGCGCCGAACATGCCGACCTTGGACTCGCGCAGCAACAGGAAGGAGCGGAAGAAGCGCCTGAGCGATGAAGGGCGACGCGGCGGAGCGGCGGCTGTCGTGCTGGCCATGTGCGAATGCCCCTAGCTGAAGCGGATGCGCGGGTTGAGGTAGGTGTAGCCGATGTCCGACAGCGTCTGCGTCGTCACCGACACGAAGACCGCGATCATCGCGCAGGCCTCGATCACGAAGATGTCCTGGTTCAGCGCCGCCTCCAGCAGCAGGGCACCGAAGCCCTTATAGGCGAAGAAGAACTCGGTCACGATCACGCCCGACAGCAGCCAGTTCACCTGCAGCATGATGACGGTGAAGGGCGCGATCAGCGCGTTGCGCAGCGCGTGCTTCATGATGACCCGCTTGTAGGGCAGGCCCTTCAGCACCGCGGTGCGGATGTAGTGCGTCTGCATCACCTCGGCCATCGAGGCGCGGGTCATGCGGGTGACGTAGCCGAAGTCGTAGAGCACCAGCACCATGACCGGCATGACCATCTCGGCAAGACTGAAGCCGGAGGTGAAGCCGCTGGTTCCTGGCAAGAGCCCCAGCCACGAGACGAAGATGGCGGCGATGATCGGTGCGCTTGCCATCTCCGGCACCGATGTGGTGCCGATCGACAGCAAGGAAATACTTCGGTCGAGCCGCGAGCCCTCGCGCATGCCGGCGAGCACGCCGAACATGAGTGATATGGGCACGACGAGGCACATGGTGAACAGGGCCAGGATGCCGGTGTTCTCCAGCCGCGGCCACAGCACCTTGGAGACCGGGGTCTTGAAGCGGATGGACTGGCCGAAGTCGCCGGTGAAGAAGTCGCCCAGCCAGCCGACATAGCGTTCCAGCAACGGCCGGTTGTAGCCGTTGTTCTCCATCCAGATGTCGCGCTGTTCCTGGGAACTGTAGGGACCAAGAACCTTGGTCGCGACCTGACCGGGCGTCGCCTCGAGCGCGATGAATACCAGCCCCGACACGGTCACCATGACCAGCAGCATCGAGCCAATGCGCCGCACGATGAAGAGAAGCATGTGACCCGTGTCCCCCTCTACCAGTCACCGGGCCACCGCGACCTGCGGCTGCCGGGATAAAGTGCAAGGGCCGCGACGGGTGACGAAACCCGCCGCGGCCCCCGCGTCAGATTATCAGGCGTTCAGCCAGACCTTGTGCCACAGGTGGTACGCGGTCGGATGCGCGCCGAAGTCCATCACCTTGTCCGCGGCGGCGGTCGAGACCGCGCGCCACAGCGGCTGGATGAACACGACCTCGTCCTGCAGGAAGGCCTCGACCTTCTCCATCACCTTGCGACGCTCGTTGACGTCGAGGATGGCGGAGGCCTGGTCGAGCAGCTTGTCGAACTCGGCGTTCGAGTAGCCGGACTCGTTCCAGGGCACGCCCGTGCGGTAGGCCAGGTTCAGCACCATCACGCCGAGCGGACGGTGCGTCCAGGTGGTCATGCCGAACGGGGTCTTGGTCCAGAGATCCCAGTACTGGGCGCCCGGCATCACGTTCAGCGTCAGGTTGATGCCGGCCGGGGCCAGTTGCTCCTTGATCGCCTCGCAGGCACCGATTTCCCAGGCCGAGGAGTTGTTGCAGTCGAGGCTGAGGTCGATGCCACCGCCGTGGCCGGCCTCGGCCAGCAGCTTCTTGGCCTTCTCGTAGTCCTGCTTCAGCGGCGGCAGGGCGAAGTACTCGGGATGGATCGGCGCGACGTGGTGATCCTCACCCGGCTTGCCGACGCCCTGGTAGGCGATCTCGAGGATCTTCTGGTGGTCGATACAGGCCTGCATCGCCTTGCGCAGCGTCTTGTTGTTGAAGGGCGCCTCGTTGACATGCATACGGGCCACCGCGGTCTGCGCCGTGTCGGCCGTATAGATCTTGATGCCCTTCATGCCCTTGACGCGGTCGACGAGCGCGATCGGCACCTCGAAGACCTGGTCGACCTGGCCGGACTCGAGCGCGTTGATCGCCGCCGACGGATCGTCGCCGTGATCGATGTACTCGATGCCGTCCAGATAGACCTCGCCGCCCCAGTAGGGCTGCGGCGCGCGCTTGCAGGTGAACTTCTCGCCGATGGCGAACTGGTCCATCATCCAGGGACCGGTGCCGTTCGGCTTCTTCGAGATGTCCTTGCCCTCGTCGTCGAAGCGCTTGTTGACGATCGCCGTCGGGTAGTTGAACAGGTTCTCCGGGATCGACAGCACGGCGCGGCTGAGGTGCAGGCGGACGGTGTGGTCGTCGACCTTCTCGACCGCGCCCTCCTTCATCTTCTTGCCCATCTTCGGCGAGCCGTCGTCCTTCTTCTCGCCGGTGTCGTACTCCTCGGTCATCGCCGAGAAGAGACCCAGGTTCGAGGAGCCGATCGAAGGATCCAGCCAGCGGGTGAAGTTGTGGACCACGTCGTCGGCGCCGAAGTCATCGCCGTTGGTCCACTTGATGCCCTTGCGCAGGTTGAAGGTCCAGGTCTTGAGGTCGTCCGACGCCTCCCAGCTCTCGGCCAGGTAGGGGCGGGTCACGTTGTCGTTGCCCGTCTCGACCAGGTACTCGAGCATGGTGCGGGTCTGGTTGGACATCTGCACCCAGTCATAGGTCGCCGGGTCGTCCATGCGCTGCACGCGCTGCGAAGCCTTCAGCACGCCGCCCTTCTTCGGGGTGGCGGCGCGGGCCTGCGGCACGAAGCCCTCGCCGGTGATCTTGCCGGCCGCGGCATAGGCAGCCGCCGCCGACACGCCGAGCAGCGTCGTGGTGCGCAGGAACTCGCGACGGTCGATCTTGCCGCTGCGGAGCTGCTCAACCAGCTCCGGCACATAGGGATGGACCCGCTTGCCGGCCGCATCCTTGATGATCTTTTTAGCCATTCCCTTCGTCTCCCTAGAAACGGCCCGCATGGGCCGAAAGACAGCCGGCGCGCCATCGCCCGACCGTTTTGCTTCGCGACGGAAGACCCGCCGCCGCCTTAGACCTGAGTTTGCTTCCGGTGCACGCGGTCAGCATCGCCGGCCGCAAGCCGTCGTGAGACAGTCGATGGGCGCAAAGCCTGCCCTTCATCCGACCTCCCCCTGCGCAGAAGGTCGGCGCCGGGGCTTGTCGCGCCCCGTTGTCGCCGCCTCGCGGATCACACCGGAAACCTTAATGAACATTAAACACAGCCGGAAGGCGCATTTGCTCCTGTCCGACCGACACTGGTGTCTGTGCGACGGCGGCCGGAACCGCCGCCACAGGCCGCCATGCCAGATGTTGGCTTGCTTTCCGTTGTTCCGACCCGCCGCCACGCGGCGGGTATCCGATGGTTCTCCTGGCCATCGCAGTCTCCCGAAAGCCGCCGGCCCGCGTTCGCGATGCCGGCGTGTCCACCGTGCTGCCCCTGCGACCGGGACGGTCTTGCGCCGCCGCTCTGATCGCCACCTGATGATGTTAACTCTAAGGGCCGGCGCGGCAAGTTGTATAGACAAGATGCGACCCTCCAGGTGCGCGGAGCGCCCTCTCGCGGGTGCCGCCAGCCTTGCCGGCGGGCCGCCGGGCGTGTCAAAGCCTGCCGATACTATGCGGCGAGGAAATGGCATGACCGGGGCCGATGACTTCCAGGTGTTGCGGCAGGAAACCGTCTGGCAGGGTTATTTCCGGGTAGAGCGGCTGACTTGCCGCCATCGTCGCCAGGACGGCACCTGGACCGAACCCTACCTGCGCGAAGTGTTCGAACGCGGCCACGCCGTCGCCGTCCTGCCCTACGACCCCGCCGCCGACCGCGTGGTGCTGATCGAGCAACTGCGCCCGCCGGTGGTCCTCGCCGGCCTGCCGCCTTTGCAGCTTGAGATCGTCGCCGGCATCGTCGAGCCGGGCGAAACTCCGGGGGAGGTCGCCGGGCGCGAGCTGATGGAGGAAGCCGGCCTGACGGCGATCAAACTGACCCGTCTTTTCCGCCACCTGCCCTCCCCCGGCTGCAGCAGCGAGACCATCGAGGTATGGCTGGCGCTGGTCGACGCCACGGCGGTCGGCGGCTTCCACGGTCTGGCCGAGGAGCACGAGGAGATCCGCGCCCTTGCCATTCCGGCACAGGAGGCTTTCCGGTGGGTGGCCGCGGGGCGCATCGAAAACGCCACCGCCCTGCTGGCGCTGCAGTGGCTCGAACTGCATCATGCCGCCCTTCGCCAGGCCGGCGGGTTGCAGGGACAGGCGCCCGCCCGCTAGCGTTGCGCCCCCCAAACGAAGGCTAGAGACATGGATATCCGCGACGGCTTCATCGGCAGCATCGGCAACACGCCGCTCATCCGCCTGCGCCGGGCCTCGGAGGAGACCGGCTGCACCATCCTGGGCAAGGCCGAGTTCCTCAATCCCGGCGGCTCGGTGAAGGACCGCGCCGCCCTCGCCATCATCGCCGACGCCGAGAAGCGGGGCCTGCTGCGGCCTGGCGGCACGGTGGTCGAGGGCACGGCCGGCAATACCGGCATCGGCCTCGCCCTGGTCGGCCGCGCCCGCGGCTACCGCACGGTCATCGTCATCCCCGAGACGCAAAGCCGCGAGAAGAAGGACATGCTTCGCCTCTGCGGCGCCGAGCTGGTCGAGGTGAAAGCCGTGCCCTACCGCGACCAGATGAACTACGTCCATGTCTCGCGCCGCCTGGCCGAGGAGCTGGCGACCAAGGAGCCGAACGGCGCCATCTGGGCCAACCAGTTCGACAACCAGGCCAACCGCCAGGGCCACTTCGAGACCACCGGACCGGAGCTCTGGACCCAGACCGACGGCACCCTGGACGGGTTCGTCTCCGCCGTCGGCTCCGGCGGTACGCTGGCCGGCGTCGGCCTGGCGCTGAAGGAGCGCAGCAAGGACGTGAAAATCGCCCTGGCGGACCCGCCGGGCGCCGCGCTCTACAGCTACTACACGACGGGCGAGCTGAAGAGCGAGGGGAGCTCGATCACCGAGGGCATCGGCCAGGGCCGCATCACCCGGAACCTGGAGGGCGCGCCGGTCGACCTGGCCTTCCAGATCCCCGACAGCGAATCGATCCCGCTCTGCTTCCGCCTCTTCGCCGAGGAGGGGCTCTGCGTCGGCCCCTCGTCCGGCGTGAACGTGGCCGGCGCCATCCGCCTGGCAAAGGAACTGGGGCCGGGGCATACCATCGCGACCGTGCTCTGCGACTACGGCACGCGCTATCAGTCGAAGCTGTTCAACCCCGCCTTCCTGCGCGAAAAGAACCTTCCGGTGCCGGAGTGGCTGGACAAGGCGATGCCGACATGACGACCGAGCTGCTGTTCCGCGACGACGCCTACCTGAAGGACTGCGAGGCCACGGTCCTGAGCGCGAGCCCCGAGGGCATCGAGCTCGACCGCACGGTCTTCTACTACGAGAGCGGCGGCCAGCCGGGCGACGCCGGGACGCTGACCCTGGCGGACGGCAGCCAGGTCGCCATCGTCGACACGCGCAAGGGCGAGGCGCCGGGCAGCGTGCGCCATGTGCCGGCCCCCGGCAGCGCCCTGCCCGCCCCCGGCAGCAAAGTGACCGCGGCGATCGACTGGAGGCGCCGCCACCGCCACATGCGGATGCACTCCTGCCTGCACCTGCTCTGCGCCCTGGTGAAGGGCGACGTGACCGGCGGCGCGGTCGGCGAGGGCAAGGGGCGTCTGGACTTCAACCTGCCGGACGGCGCGCCGGACAAGGACTGGCTGACCGCCGAGCTGAACCGCCTTGTCGCCGAGGACCACGCCGTCCGCCCGCGCTGGATCACCGACGCGGAGCTGGCGGACAATCCGGGCCTGGTGCGCACCATGTCGGTGAAGCCGCCGAGCGGCGCCGGCCGCGTGCGCCTGCTGGAGATCGAGGGTGTCGACCTGCAGCCCTGCGGCGGCACCCACGTCGCCCGCACCGGCGAGATCGGCCGGGTCGAGGTCGGCAAGATCGAGAACAAGGGCAAGATGAATCGACGGATCAACATCCGCCTGGTGGAGGAAAGCTGAGATGACGGAGTCCCCGAACCACAGCGCGGGGGGACCGCTGGTCTCGACCCAGTGGCTGGCCGAGCACCTGGACGCGCCGGACGTGCGCGTGGTCGACGCAACCTACTTCCTGCCGATGGAAAAGCGCGACGCCCGGGCCGAGTACCTGGCGGGCCATATCCCGGGCGCGGTCTTCTTCCCGATCGACGAGATCGCCGATACGTCCTCGGCCCTGCCCCACATGCTGCCGCCGCCGGACAAGTTCTCCAGCAAGGTGCGCAAGCTGGGCCTCGGCGACGGCACGCGCATCGTGGTGTACGACGCGCGCGGCAACTTCTCGGCGCCGCGCGTCTGGTGGACCTTCCGTGCCTTCGGCCACCGGGACGTCGCCGTGCTGGACGGCGGCCTGCCGAAGTGGAAGGCCGAGGGACGCCCGGTCGAGGAAGGCCCTGTCAGCAAGGGCGAGCGGCACTTCACCGCGCGCTTCAACTCCTTCCTGGTGCGCGACGCCGGCCAGATCGAGAGCAACATCGGCTCGAAGCGGGAGCAGGTGCTGGACGCCCGCGCCCAGGGCCGCTTCGAGGGCTCCGAGCCGGAGATCTGGCCGGGCCGCCGCGCCGGCCACATCCCGGGCAGCCGCTGCCTGCCCTTCGGCCAGCTGCTCGCCAAGGACGGCACCTTCTTGCCGCCGGAGCAGCTGCGCGAGAAGTTCCGCGCCGCCGGCATCGACCTGCGCAAGCCGGTGGTGACGAGCTGCGGCTCGGGCATCACCGCGGCCATCCTGGCGCTCGGGCTGGAGCTGGCGGGCGCCAAGGATGTCGCGCTTTACGACGGCTCCTGGGCGGAATGGGGCCTGCCGGGCGAGCGGCCGGTGGAAACCGGCCCGGCCTGCTGACCCTGCCATGGCGGCGGGCGATCTCATCCTGCGGCCGGCGACGCCGGCCGACGACGCGGCGCTGGTGGCGCTGTGGCAGGCCTGCAAGCTGACCGTCTGGTACAACGACCCGCTGGTCGATATCGCCACCTGGCGCGGCCAGCCGGGTTCGTCCGACATCCTGGTGCTCGACGCCGGCGACGGGGCGCTGGCCGGCAGCGTCGCCGTCGGCTGCGACGGGCACCGCGCCTGGGTCTACTACCTCGCGGTCGCCCCGGACCGGCAGCGCCAGGGCCTGGGCCAGCGCCTCATGGCCGCGGCGGAGGATTTCGCCCGCGCGCGCGGCATCCAGAAGATTCAGCTCATGGTGCGGCCGTCCAACGGCAAGGTTGCCGCCTTCTACCGCGCGCTTGGCTATGACGAGACGCCGCGCCGCATCTTCGCCCGCTGGCTGAAGACCCTGCCGATGCCGCCCGACCCGCTGGAAGGCAAGCTGCGCAGCGTCATCACCTATCTGGAGATGCGGGCGCGGCCGGCGCTGAAGCCGGTGCCGGCGCCGCACGGCTTGAAGCTCGCCCTGCTGCGGGTCGAGACGCCAAGCGTCGCCTTCTACCGCTTCCTCTACAACACGGTCGGCAAGCCCTGGCTCTGGTGGGCGCGGCGCGCCATGAGCGACGAGGCGCTGGCCCGCGCCATCCAGGACCCGAAGGTCGAGATCTACGTGCTTTATTGCGACGGCCAGCCGGCCGGCTATGCCGAGCTCGACCGCCGCGTCGCCGGCGAGGTGGAACTGGCCTATTTCGGCATCATGCCGCAGTTCATCGGCCGCAAGCTCGGCCCCTATCTCCTCACCTGGGCCATCGAGCAGGCCTGGAGCTACGGGCCTGAGCGCCTGTGGGTCAACACCTGCAGCTTCGACCACCCCAAGGCCCTGCCGCTCTATCAGAAGCTCGGGTTCCAGCCCTACCGTCAGGTCACGGAGGTGATCGACGATCCGCGCCTGAACGGGTTGATGGACAGCTAGCCGGCGGTCGGTGCCGGCCCGGAGGACGTGCCATGAAGATCGACGGTGGCTGCCATTGCGGCGCCATTCGCTACGAGGCCGAGGTCGACCCGGAAAGCGTGGTGATCTGCCACTGCACCGACTGCCAGACCCTGTCGGGCACGGCCTTCCGCACCCTGGTCGGGACGCTGCAGGGCAGCTTCAAGCTGCTGTCAGGCCAGCCGACGCTCTACGTCAAGACCGGCGAGAGCGGCAACCAGCGGGCCCTGGCCTTCTGCCCCACCTGCGGTACGTCGCTCTATTCGGGACCGCAGGGCGATGGGCCCAAGGTGGTGGCGCTGCGCGTCGGCACGATCCGCCAGCGCGACCAGCTGGTCCCGCAAGATCAGTTCTGGCACCGCTCGGCTCAGCAATGGCTTCGCGACCTGAACGCGATCCGGCACCACGACACGCAGCCGCGCTTCGAGGCAACGGGCCGGTTCGGCAGGCGGGACTAGAGCGATCGCCTAGTTGTGCAGGATCTGACTGAGGAAGAGCTTGGTGCGGTCGGACTGCGGGTTGTTGAAGAACTCTTCCGGCTCGTTCTGTTCGATGATCTCGCCCTTGTCCATGAAGATGACGCGGTTCGCCACCTTGCGGGCGAAGCCCATCTCGTGGGTGACGCAGATCATCGTCATGCCGCTCTCGGCCAGGTTGACCATGACGTCCAGCACTTCCGAGATCATCTCGGGGTCGAGCGCCGAGGTCGGCTCGTCGAACAGCATGATCTTGGGGTTCATGCAGAGCGAACGGGCGATGGCGACACGCTGCTGCTGGCCGCCGGAGAGCTGACCCGGGAACTTCAGCGCCTGCTCGGGAATCTTCACCTTGCGCAGGTACTCCATCGCGACCTCTTCCGCGTCCTTCTTCGGCATCTTGCGGACCCAGATCGGCGCCAGGGTGCAGTTCTGCAGCACGGTGAGGTGCGGGAAGAGATTGAAGTGCTGGAAGACCATGCCGACCTCGCGGCGGATCTCGTCGATCTTCTTGAGGTCGTTCGAGAGTTCGATCCCCTCTACCGTGATGGTGCCGCGCTGGTGTTCCTCCAGCCGGTTGATGCAGCGGATCATCGTCGACTTGCCCGAGCCCGAGGGCCCGCAGACGACGATGCGCTCGCCGCGATAGACCGTGAGGTTGATGTCCTTCAGCACGTGGAACTCGCCGTACCACTTGTGCATGTGGGCGATCTGGATCGCGACCTCGTCGCTGATCTGCATCTTGGGCTGGGTGGTTTCGACAGCAGCCATCGTGGTGCCCCCTAGCGACGCTTGTGACCGGTGTGCAGCTTCTTCTCCAGGTAGATCGAGTAGCGCGACATGGAGAAGCAGAAGATGAAGTAGACGATGGCGCAGAAGACATAGACCTCGTGCGCCAGGCCCTTCCACTTGGCATCGGTGACCGAGGCCTGGGCGGCGCCCAGGAAGTCGAAGATGCCGATGGTGAGCAGCAGCGTGGTGTCCTTGAACAGGCCGATGAAGGTGTTGACGATGCCCGGCAGGGTGATCTTCAGCGCCTGCGGCAGGACGATCAGCCGCATCATCTTCCAGTAGCTGAGGCCGAGCGCCTTGGCCGCCTCGTACTGGCCCTTGGGGATGGCCTGCAGGCCGCCGCGAATCACCTCGGCCATGTAGGCCGAGGCGAAGAGGCAGACCACGATCAGCGCGCGCAGCAGGTTGTCGAAGGTGATGCCGGTCGGCAGGAAGAGCTGCAGCATGTTCGAGGCCATGAACAGCAGCGTGATGAGCGGCACGCCACGGATGCACTCGATGAAGATGACGCAGAGGATCCTGAGGATCGGCATGCGCGAGCGCCGGCCGAGAGCCAGGAGAATGCCTATCGGCAAGGAGGCGGCGATACCGGTGAAGCCGGTAATGATGGTCACCATCAGCCCGCCCCAGAGGCCGGTCGGGACGATTTCCAGGACAGGGTCCCAGCCGGTCAGCAGGAAGAAGGCGATGATCGGATAGAGGTAGGTGAAGATCAGCCAGTAGCGGCGGTTCGACACCTTGAACAGAACCGGCGCCAGGGCCAGCACCAGCAGCACGCCAGCCAGGATCGGCCGCCACTGCTGGTCCTCGGGATAGAAGGCGAAGAGGAAGAAGTTGACGCGCGCCTTGATCACGGTCCAGCAGGCGCCGCCGTGGCCGTTGCCCCATTCGGTCAGCGGCTGCGCATCGCCTATCAGCGCCTGGGCCGTCGGCCAGTCCTTGGCCGCGATCGCATCCTTCAGGCTGGCGTGCAGTCCCTTGCTGTCGATCTGCTGCGCGGTGGCGGCCAGATCCGTCGGGGTCCACTCGCCGGCCGACGCCAGACGCTCGTTGAAGGTGCTGAGCGCGGACTCGGCGCGGCCGAGGTACTTGGCGCTGTCACCCTGCAGGCGGGTGAACTCCGCGACTTCGGCCTCGCTCGCGCCCGCCGGCGGCCCGGCCGCGTTCAGCAGCGCGAAGTCCGCGCGCTCGGCATTCGAGCTGAACTCCTCGAGCGAGCCGGCCAGGCGGCAGATCGTCTGGTCCTCGCCGGTCACCACGGCGTCGGCGACGCCCCAGGAGAAGGCCCAGGAGACGATGGCATAGGCGAGATAGAGCGCGCCCAGCGTCAAGATCGCATTCAGCGGCGTCGAAAAGAGGTTCTTGCGAACCCAGCCGATGACGCCCGTGGTACCCGGGGGCGGCGGCAGGCTGGGGTGCGTACCCGGCGCGTACTGGCCCTCTGTCGATTCGGTGGCGTGGGTGGCGGTCATGGCCTAGCGCTCCACCAGCGCGATGCGCTTGTTGTACCAGTTCATGAACATCGAGATGCAGAGGCTGATGGCCAGGTAGACCAGCATGGTGATGCCAAGCACTTCGACCGCATGACCGGTCTGGTTCAGCGTCGTACCGGCGAACACGCTGACCAGTTCCGGATAGGCGATGGCAACGCCCAGCGAGGAATTCTTGGTCAGGTTCAGGTACTGGCTGGTGAGCGGCGGAATGATGACCCGCATGGCCTGCGGGATCACCACCAGGCGCAGCGTCTTGCCGGGCCTGATGCCGAGGGAATAGGCCGCCTCGGTCTGGCCATGGCTGACCGCCTGGATGCCGGAGCGCACATTCTCGGCGATGAAGGCCGCGGTATAGAAGGTCAGCGCCAGCCAGAGCGCCAGCAACGAGGGCGGGATGTTGATGCCGCCGGCGAAGTTGAAGCCCTTGATCTCGGGCAGCGCGAAGTCCAGTGGCAGGCCGGTCGCCAGGAAGATCACGGCTGGCAGGCCGATAATTAGGCCGAGCGAAATCCAGCCCGTCGGCAGGGTCTGGCCGGTCGCCTCCTGCCGCTTCTTGGCGATGCGCTTGATGACGATCGAGGCAACGATGCCGATCAGCAGCGAGACCCAGGTCAGCCAGAAGAGGTCGCCGGGCAGCGGCGTCGGAATCTCGATTCCACGGTTGTTCAGGAAGACCGCGTCGCCGATCGAATAGGAGTCGCGGATCTGCGGCAGGTACAGGAAGACCGAGGCCCAGATCAGGATCTGCAGCAGCAGGGGAACGTTACGGATCGCCTCGATGTAGCAGTAGGCCAGGCGCGAGACGATCCAGTTACTGGACAGGCGCAGAACGCCCATGATGAAGCCGAACAGGGTCGCGGTGACGATGCCCATCGCCGAGACCAGTAGCGTGTTGTAGAGGCCGATCCAGAAGGTATCCCAGTAGGTCGAGTAGTTGACGCTGTAGTCGGCCAGCTTGAAGGAGATGTCGAAGCCGGCCTGGGAGCCCAGGAAATCGAAGCCGAAGGCCAGCTTCTTCGCCGCCATGTTGGCCAGCGTGTTGTGGACGATGAACCACACCACGCCGACAACGCCGACGATCGTGAGGATCTGATAGAAGATCGCGCGATAGCGCTCGTCCTGGAACCAGGACGTCCCGCGGTTGCCTTGGACGGAATCTACAGCGGCCATGTCCCCCCACCTCTGGACAGGCCGGCCAAACGATCGCCATTCGGCTTCAGAACAGCACCGCCGGCCGGAAACGCAACCGCCGGGCCCGTCAGACGGACGAACCCGGCGGTCACTCGTTTACACCTAGGCGGTTCCGCTCAGCGGACCGGCGGCGAGTACATCAGGCCGCCGTTGGTCCACAGCGCGTTCAGACCGCGCTCCAGGCCAAGCGGCGTGTTGACGCCGACGTTACGCTCGAACGACTCCGAGTAGTTGCCAACCTGCGAGATGATGTTGACCGCCCACTCGTTGTCGAGGCCGAGCTTCTTGCCCATGTCGCCCTCGACGCCCAGCAGACGGCGGACTTCCGGGTTCTCCGACTTGGCCTTCATCTCGCCGACGTTCGCCTGCGTGATGCCGAACTCCTCGGCGACCAGCATGGCGTTGAGCGACCAGCGGACCACGTCGCCCCAGGCGCTGTCGCCATGACGGACGGCAGGCCCCAGGGGCTCCTTCGAGATGATCTCCGGCAGGATGATGTGGGCCGCCGGGTCAGCCAGCGCCGTACGCTCGGCCGCGAGGCCGGAAGCGTCCGTCGTGTAGGCATCGCACTGGCCCTGGTCATACATGCCGCGACCCTCGTCCGACTTCTCGAACACCACGGTCTTCAGTTCCATGCCGTTGGTGCGGAAGTAGTCGGCGAGGTTCAGCTCGGTGGTCGTGCCGGTCTGCACGCAGACCGTCGCGCCGCTCAGCTGCTTGGCGCTGGTCACGCCGGAATCCTTGCGGACCATGAAGCCCTGGCCGTCGTAGTAGTTGACACCGACGAAGTCGAGCGCCAGCTCGGTGTCGCGCGACAGCGTCCAGGTCGAGTTACGGGCCAGCATGTCGCCCTCGCCCGCCTGCAGCTTGGTGAAGCGCTCCTTGGCGGTGGAGGGGATGAAGTTCACCTTGGTGGCGTCGCCCAGCACCGCGGCGGCGACCGCCCGGCACATGTCGACGTCCAGACCCGACCACTCGCCCTTGTCGTTCGGACCGCCAAAGCCGGCCAGGCCGGTGTTGACGATGCAATTCAGCGTGCCACGGGCCTTGACGTCGTCGAGCGTACCGGCAGAGGCCGCCGACACGCCCAGCACCGTCACCGCCGCGGCGGTCAGCAGAACCTGCTTGATCATCATTTGTGGAATCCTTCCCTGCTTCTCCGGATTCAAACGTAAGCCTGCCACGCTCTTGTCTGCCTTGACGGCCGATCCGGCGTGGTCCCTGCCCGCAAGGTTCAAAGGCCGCGCATGGCGGCCTTGTCTCGCGAACATGGCGGGAGAGTGTAACAGAACTTTTGCGAAGGCAACCCCGATTGCGACGCGATTGAATACTGGACAGTCGAGGCGCTTCGGCGCTCAAGTCGCAGCCTAAAAACCAGTTCGGTGGAGTGCCATGAGCAACAACAAGGCCGCGGGTGTCGGCACACGTCTCGCCCACGGCGGTCGCAACAAGACTATGCAGTTCGGGGCCGTCAACCCTCCGGTGGTCCGCGCCTCCACCATCCTGTTCGACAGCTACGACGCCTTCGTGAACCGGCGCAGCCGCGACCGGCGCAAGGGCGAATTCATGTACGGCCGCTCCGGCCTGCCGGGCTCGGTGGCGCTGGAAGGCCTGATGGCCGAACTGGAAGGCGCGGCGGACTGTATCTCCGTCGAATCGGGCGCCGCCGCGGTGGTGGCGCCGGTCCTGGCGCTGATCAACAGCGGCGATCACGTGCTGGTCGCCGACACGGTCTACGAGCCCACGCGCAACTTCTTCACCGTTTACGCCAAGCGCCTCGGCATCGATGCGGAGTTCTATGATCCGCTCATCGGCGCGCGGATCGAGGAGCTTTGCCGGCCCAATACGCGCGGCATCTTTCTGGAGAGCCCCGGCTCGCTCACCTTCGAGGTGCAGGACGTCCCGGCCATCGTCGCGGTCGCCCAGGCGCGCGACATCTATACCTTCATAGACAACACCTGGGCCTCGCCGCTTGGCCTGCAGGCCATCAAGCTCGGCGTCGATGTCTCGATCCATGCCGGCACCAAGCATGTCGTCGGCCACAGCGACGCCATGCTCGGCCTGGTCTGCAGCAATGCGCGGACCGAGAAGGCGATCCGCGCCGGCGTGCTGGCACTCGGCCACAATGCCGGTACCGAGGAGATCTTCCTCGGCCTGCGCGGCATCCGGACCATGGAAGTGCGCCTGAAGCAGGCCAGCGCCAGCGCGCTGGAGGTGGCCAAGTGGCTGACCGGGCGCCCGGAAGTTGCGCGCGTGCTCTATCCGCCCCTGCCGCAGGACCCGGGGCACAGCCTTTGGAAGCGCGACTTCACCGGCGCCTGCGGCCTCTTCGGCGTCGTCCTGGCCAAGCCCTATCCGGCCGCGGCGGTCGCGGCGATGATGAACGGCTACGACTACTTCGGCATCGGTGCCTCGTGGGGCGGCTATGAAAGCCTGGTGATCCCCACGTTCCCTGAGCGCCTGCGCAGCGCGGTGCCCTGGACCGCCCCCGGCCCGACCGTGCGCTACAACATCGGCCTCGAGGATCCGGCCGACCTGATCGCCGACCTGGCCGCCGGGTTCGACCGCCTCAACGCGGCTGGCGGCTGATGGCGCGGACCGCCCCCACGCTACGCGTGCTGCTGGGGGCGGCGACGGCGCTGGGACCAGGCAAGGCCCGCCTGCTGGAGCTCATCGGCGAGACCGGGTCGATCAGCCAGGCAGCCAAGGCGCTCGGCATGTCCTATCGCCGCGCTTGGCTGCTGGTCGACGCCATGAACAAGGACTTTCGCGCGCCGCTGGTGGAGACCGCCCGCGGCGGAGAACGCGGCGGCGGCGCCCAGGTCACGGCCCTCGGCCGCGAGGCGGCCGAGCGCTATCGCGCCATGGAGGCGCGCGCCACCGAGCTCCTGGCCGAGGAACTGGCGGCCTTCGGCAAGCTGCTGAAATAGCGTCCTCGCCAGGATCGCCGGCGATTGCTTGTCGCCGCCAAGCGATATATACGAAGGAATATATCGGCCCCGCGGAGAGCCCCATGCGCCCTGCCCCTCGCCTGCTGCCGTCTCTGGCCGCTGCCGCGCTTTCCGCCCTGCTGGCCAGCGTCCCGGCGCGTGCGGAGGATGAGTTGACCCTCTTCGCCGCGGCCTCCATGACCGACGCGATCACCGAGCTCGCGGCAGCCTACAGCGCGGCCGGGCACCCGGCGGTGAAGCTGGCCTTCGCCTCCTCTTCCACCCTGGCCAAGCAGATCGAGAACGGCGCGCCGGCCGACCTCTTCATCTCCGCCGATCGGATGTGGATGGACTATCTCTCCGAGCGGTCGCTCATCGTCGAGCAGACGCGCACCGACATTGCCGGCAACGCCCTGGTGCTGATCGTGCCGGCCGGCAGCCCCTGGGCCGCGCCGGCGGATCCGGCCAGGCTGGACTGGCAGGCACTGCTGGCGGACGGCGGCAGGCTGGCCATGGGCGACCCAGCACACGTGCCGGCGGGGCGTTACGCCAAGGCTGCACTGGACTACCTGCAGCTCTGGCCGCTGGTGGAAAGCCATGCCGTCTTCGCCGGCGACGTGCGCGCGGCGCTGACCTTCGTCGAGACCGGCGAGGCAGCGGCCGGCATCGTCTATTCGACCGACGCGGCGATCAGCCAGAAGGTCGCCGTCGTCGGCAGTTTCTCGCCCGGGAGCCACGATCCCATCGTCTATCCCATCGCCGTCCTGGCCGGCCACGACCGGACGGAGGTGCGTGGGTTCCTGACCTTCCTGCTCTCGCCCGAAGCGGCGAAGGTGCTGGGCCGCTATGGCTTCGTGATGCCGGCGCGGCAGTCCTGATCTGGTATTCGGGCATGCTGACGCCGGAGGAACTGGAAGCCTTCCTGCTGTCCCTGCGGGTGGCGAGCGTGGGCGTGCTTGCCGGCCTGCCGCCAGCCCTCTTCTGCGCCTATGCCCTGGCGCGCTGGCGCTTCCCCGGCAAGCTGCTGTTCGACGCCTTCGTCCACCTGCCGCTGGTGCTGCCGCCGGTGGTGGTCGGCTACCTGCTGCTGGTGCTGTTCGGCAAGCAGGGACCGCTGGGCCAGTTCTTCTCCGATTGGCTGGGGCTGACCTTCGCCTTCTCCTGGCGCGGCGCGGTGCTGGCGGCGGCGATCATGGGCTTCCCCTTCCAGGTGCGGGCCATCCGCCTGTCGCTGGAAGCGCTCGACCCGGGCATCGAGGCTGCGGCGCGCACGCTTGGCGCCCGCCGGGCCGACGTCTTCCTCACGGTCACGCTGCCGATGATCCTGCCTGGCATCCTGGCCGGCGCCCTGCTCTGCTTCGCCGGCGCGGTCGGCGAGTTCGGCGCCACCATCACCTTCGTCGCCTCGATCCCGGGCGAGACGCAGACCCTGCCGCTGGCGATCTTCCGCGCGGTGCAGTCGCCCGGCGGCGAGGCGGCGGCGGCCCGCCTGGTGCTGCTGTCCGTCGCCCTGGCACTGCTGGCGCTTGGCGCCTCCGAACTGCTGGCCCGGCGCTGGAAGCGCCGCTTCCTGGGCTGAGGGCGCGATGCTGCGGATCGCCATCCAGCGCCGCCAGGGCGACTTCACGCTGAGCGCCGACATCGCCCTGCCCAAGGCCGGCGTCACCGCGATCTTCGGCCGCTCCGGCGCCGGCAAGTCGACGCTGGTGCAATGCCTGGCCGGCCTGCTGCGCCCTGACCAGGGGCGGATCGCCCTGGGCGACACGCTGCTGTTCGACAAGGACCGCCGCATCGACCTGCCGCCCGAGCGACGGCGCCTGGGTTACGTCTTTCAAGACGCGCGGCTCTTCCCGCACCTCTCCGTCGAAGCCAACTTGCGCTATGGCCTGCGCCGCGCGCCGAAGGGCGAGAGCGTCGCCGACTTCAGCGAGGTGGTCGGCCTGCTCGACCTTGCAACCCTGCTCGCCCGCCGGCCGGGCAGCCTGTCCGGCGGCGAACGACAGCGCGTCGCCCTGGGCCGCGCGCTGCTGGCGCAGCCGCGCCTGCTCCTGCTGGACGAGCCGCTGGCTTCGCTCGACCAGGCACGCAAGGACGAGGTGCTGCCCTTCCTGGAGCGCCTGCGCGATCGCTATGCCCTGCCGATGGTCTATGTCAGCCACGCCATGCCCGAAGTTCTGCGACTGGCCGACTCGTTGGTGCTGCTGGAGCAGGGGCGGGTCGCCGCCGCCGGCAGGGTCGAGGAGGTGCTGGGCCGCATCGACCTGCAGCCGCTGACCGGCCGCTACGAGGCCGGCGCCGTGGTGACCGCGACTGTGGTGGACGAGGACCGGGCCTTCGGCCTGACCCGCCTCGACGTCGCCGGGGAGACCTTGTGGATCGGCCGCATCGAGGCGCCGCCCGGCAGCCGCGTCCGCCTGCGCATCCGCGCCCGCGACGTGGCGCTGGCGGAAGCCCGGGTAGCCGGCGTCTCGATCCAGAACCAGCTTGCCGGCCGTGTGGTCGAGCTCCGGCGCGACGGGCACTACGTCGATCTGGCGATCAGCGTCGGCGCCGAATCCGCCGGCCAGCGGCTGTGGTCACGTGTGACCGCGCGCGCCGCCGACCAGCTCGCCCTGACCGAGGGCAAGGCCGTCGTCGCCCTGGTGCGCACGGTCGCCGTGGAGCGTCAGGGCGTCGCCCGCCAGCCGGAAGCCTGACCGCTTGCCTTAGCGCCGCGCCGCCGGCTGCGCGGGCAGGCCCAGCGCGGCGAGAAGACCATCGGCCGCCACCTCGACATCGAAGCGCTGCGCCAGCGTGCGGGCATTGGCCGCCAGGCTGGCATGCAGCGCGTCATCGGTCAGCAGCCGCTCGATCTGCCGCGCCAGGTCGCCACTGTCCCATGGCTGGAAGGTGAGGCCGCCGTCGCGCGTGCCGTCGCTGACCGCTTCGGCGAGACCGCCCCGCCGGGGCACGACGATCGGGGTGCCCTGCGCCATGGCTTCGGCCGCCACCAGACCGAAGCTCTCCACATGGATCGAGGGATAGACCACGCAGCGGCTGACGGCGAAGAGCGCGTCGCGATCGGCTTCGCCCAGCGGTCCGGTGAAGATCGCCGGCAGTTCCATCTGGCGCGCGATGTGGTGGCAGGCGCGCTCGTAGTCCGCGCCGAAGCTGGCGCCACCGGCGATGACGATCTGCGGTGCGATGCCCCGCTCGCGCAGCAGGCGCAGGGCATAGAGCAGCAGGTCGACGCCCTTCTCGCTGTCGATGCGCCCCAGGAAGGTGACGGCGGGCCGTGCCGGGTCGAACCCGGGCAGGAAGGCCGACACGATCCGCAGGGCCTCGTCGCGATCGACGGTCCGACCGGTCTCGATGCCCGGATAGACCGCGCCGAGGAAGTCCGGCGGCAGGCCCAGCAAGCGCTCGATCTCGCCCGCGTAGGTTTTGCTGACCGCGATCGGGCGCGGCGAGGCCGCCAGCAGCCGCCGGCGCAGGCAGGCGATCGCGGCGGCCCGCACGGCATCGCTGCGTGCGTAAGCCAAGGTCAGCTCGTCGCCCTGCAGGGTCAGCAGAGTGGTAAAGGACTGGTGGCGACCGCGCGCCGCAACGGCCTCCGTCAGGCCGCCAAACAAAGCCATGCCGTTGACGACATGGGTCACGCGGTCGCGCCGCATGAAGCGTTCCAGCCGGCGCACCAGGCCAGGGTCGAGGGGCACAGGCGCGGTGAAGGTCTCGAGTATGTTGGCCAGGGCGCGCTGCTGCAGACGCGCGTGGCGCTGCTCGGCGCGATAGCGCTGCCGCTCGCTACGCCAGTCCAGATGGCGCAGCAGGAAATCGGTGACCGGCAGGCCGCGGCGAACCAGGAATCGAGCGCCGCTGGCGAGCCAACGGCTGGGGATGCCAGCGGACAGTGCGGCGCGCTGCGTGCCGAACATCCAGTAGATTGTGACGTTGAAGCCGCGGCGGCGGAGGGCTGCCGCCAGCCGCGTGTCGCGCAGCGCCGTTCCGCCCGGTCCGCCGTTGGCGACGGTGATGAAAGCGATCCTCGGGTGCCCGTCTTCTATCATGGCCGCAGGGTCCGTTCCGCTAGCGCCCGATCACCTCGAGCCAGGCGCGCGGCCGCGAACTGTCCTGCGGGAAGGGATCGCTGGGACAACTCCCCGCCGCCGTGGTGTAGTCGGGACGCGGCGCAGCCGACAAATCACCGTAGAGCCGCGCTTCAGTCTCCGGCGCCAGGCGCTGCACCTCGTCAGCATAGTCGCTGACGCCGCGCGCCACCACCAGCCCGCCCTGTTCCAGATCGAGCAGCACCGCGGCGAACTGGCAGGCGCTGTCGCGGCTGGCCGCGCAGGCGCAGGTCACCGGCCCCGCGACGACCCTGCCGGCGACATGCAGCGTCTCGCCGGCGCGCTCGGGATGGCTGGCGAGACCGCCCGCGAAGGACCCGGCGTCCAGCCGCGCGGCGAAGAGCGGCGGCAGGTAGACCCAGCCGAAGAGCACCAGCGCGACGGGCAGCGCGATGCTGATCGGAATGAAGATGCCCTGATGGGTACGCCGCACGACCGCCGGCGGCAGGCGGCGGCGCAGCAGGTACCAGCCGACCAGCCGCAGCAGCGGGAAGCCGACGGCGAATCCGGCCAGAAGCCAGGCGAAGGCGTAGTGGAACTGCAGCGAACAGCCGACGAAGCGCGTATCCGCGCCGATGCCGATCGCGGGGATCAGCAGGAAGACGAAAAAGCTGGCCTCGGCTGCCGCATAGGACGGGTGGGTCGAGGGGAAGGCGTCGATCCCGACCTGCTTCGTCGGCAGCGTCACGCGGAGGCCACCGATGCCCACGGCGATCGTACTGAAGATGCCCACGGGCAGCACGCGCGGGAACAGGATCCCGCGCAGCGACCACCAGAGCGCCAGCAGGCCGAGCAGCAGGAAGAGCACCTGCAGCCAGCCGAAAGGATAGGTTGGATCCGCCGCGCAGCCGATGATACCGCGGCGCGCCAGCAGCCCGCCGAACACCGACGACAGCAGGAAGGCGGCAAGCAGTTCCACCACCAGCATCTGCATGATGGAACGGCTGCGGGCGAGCATGTTCCTTGAGGCCCCCGAAACGGGCCCCCCCGGCCCGCGAGCCAGCACGCTACACCAGCACCGCGGCGCCGGGAAACGCCTCAGCCGACCGCCGCGGCCGGTGCCGTGCGGACGGCGATGGCCAGGCGGTCGGAGGCGTTGAGCTGCCCGATGGCGACGCCAGGTCCGCCAGCTCCTTGCCGGTGAAGACTGCGCGGTCCGCCGCGAAGTCGACTTCGGGAGCATGGCCGTCGGCCACGCGCGTCACGCTCTCGGCCGAGGCCAGCGCGGCCTGCACCTGCTTGGCAAAGAGCCGGCCGGCTTCATGCCAGACAGGGACGAGCAGCAGCTTCTCGACCGCAGAGCCCTCGTGCGTCAGGTCCCGGCTGTGCATACCGATGCAGCAGGCACAGCCGTCGATCTGCGATACCCGCGGAAAGGCCAGGCCGGCCAAGACCTTCGGCAGGCCGCACCGGGCGAGTCAGCCCAAGCGCCCGCCCGGCGCCCTCATGCCGGCGGGCGAGGCGGCGGCATAGTCCAGACGGGCGGTCGTGTCGGTCCTTTCTAGTGCTGGTCGGGGATGGTCAGCGGCGTCTCGCCGCTGTCGACGACGAAGACGGCGAGCAGGCTGGCGGGCTCGCTCTCGCTGGCGTTCTCGCTGACGCGGTGGTGGGCGCCCGGCGCCTCGAACCAGCTCTCGCCGGCGCGATAGACCGTCACGGGCCCATCGTCCACTTGGCTGCGGATCGCGCCCGACAGCACATAGGCGAAGATGAAGGCCGAGCCGGCGTGGCGGTGTGCCGGAGACTTGCCGCCAGGCGCGTAGGCCACCAGCACGCTGACCAGCCTCTTGCCCGGGATGTTGGGAATGACCTGGTTGAAGACCGGCTGGGCGGTGACGGGCGGCGCCTCGTCCGCCAGGGCCGGATGCAGCAGCGCCGTCAACCCTGCGGCGAGAAGAGTCTTGCGGAGCATCTGGGGAGCCTCCCTGGTCGGCTGTGGCCACCGGAAGGTGTGTCCAGGACGGTGCAGAAAACAGAACCAAGACTGATCGAAGATGCTGTACCAAAGGGACTCATGCGCGAGGCCTTCAAGCTGACCCTGGATCGCGGCGCCCGCGTCCCGCTGGCGAGCCAGATCCATGCCGCGCTGGCCGCGGCGATCCGCGACGGGCGCCTGGCCGGCGGGGCGCGCCTGCCGTCATGGCGGGATCTCGCCGCGCAGCTCGGCGTTTCGCGCGGCACGGTGCGCGTCGCCTACGAGCGACTGGTCGACGAGCAACTGGTGGTCGGCCTGGGCGCCGCCGGCACGCGGGTCGCGGCGCAGCTCTCGCCACAGGCCAAGGCGGCGCCGCATCTGGAGGCGCCGCCGCTGCCGCTGCTGTTCCAGGACTTCTCGCGCCCGCCGCTGGTGTTCCAGATGGGCGTACCGGCGCAGGACGCCTTTCCCTTCAAGCTCTGGTCGCGCCTCGCGGCGGGCCGTGCGCGCGCGGCCGCGGCGCTGCCGGTGACCTATCCCGACCCGCGCGGCGAGCCCGCCTTGCGGCGCGAAATCGCCGCGTACCTCGCCATCGCCCGCGGCCTCCAGTGCGCCCCGGCGCAGGTTTTCGTCACCAGCGGCTATGCCGGCGCCTTGGGGCTGGTCCTCCAGGCGCTGCGTCTCGCCGGCCGCCAGGCCTGGATGGAGGAGCCGGGCTTCCCGTTGACCCGCATCGCCCTGCGATCCGGCGGCCTGACACCCCTGCCCGTGCCGGTCGACGGCGAGGGCCTGGACGTCGCCGCCGGCCGATCCCGCGCGCCCGACGCGGCGTTGGCCGTGGTGACGCCGGGCCAGCAGGCGCCGCTCGGCGTTGCGCTGTCGCTGCGCCGCCGCCTGGCACTGCTCGACTGGGCGGCCGAGAACGGCGCCTGGGTGCTGGAGGACGACTATCTCAGCGAACTGCAGCTCACCGGGCGATCGCCGCCGGCGCTCGCCTCGCTCGACCGCGCCGGGCGCGTGCTGCACGCCGGCAGCTTCAGCAAGACCATCAGCCCGGCGCTGCGCCTCGGCTTCCTGGTGGTGCCGCCGGACCTCGTCGGGCGTTTCGGCGAGGTAGCGACCAGCCTCGCCCCGGCGGGCGGCCTCAGCCAGCAGCTCGCGGTCGCCGCCTTCCTGGGCGAGGGGCATCAGCTGCGCCACCTCAGGCGCATGAAGCGGCTCTATGCCCAGCGCCGCGATCTGCTGCTGGCGCGGCTGGCCGAGGCGACGCGCGGCAAGGCCATGAGCGTCACCTTTTCCGGCGGGCTCGCCGTCCGCCTCGGCCTGCCCGAGCGCGCCGCGGACCTGCGCATCGCCAACGAGGCCGCGGCCTTCGGCTTGGCGCCGGTTCCGCTCTCGCCCTGGTATGCCGAGACGCCGCGCCCGCGCGGCCTGGTCCTCGGCATCACCAACCTGGCCGAGCAGCGTCTGGCCGCTGACTGCGCCCGCCTGGTCGCGCTGGCCGGCCGCCATGGCGGTGGCGAGTGAGAATTTTCGCACCAGGCGGGAACCCCGGGCGGCACCGCGCTGTTTATAGCGATGAGGCACCCCCCTCATCCCCTGACGGGATGGTCAGGGTCATTCCCGAACCATCCCCTCCCCCCTGTAGCGGCCGATCTGCCCCGGATCGGCCGCTACGCCTTTGTGGCGCCGGCATCGCTGGAATGCTGGCCGCGGCAGGACAGGAAAGCCCAACCCATGCAGGTCAAGCGCATCGTCGCCAACATCGCCGCCGCCGATCCGGCCGCGGGCGAGGCCTTCTACGGCGGCCTGCTCGGCCTGACGCGCCTGATGGACCAGGGCTGGATCGTCACCTGGGGCGGCCCTGGCCAGGCGCGCGCCCAACTCAGCGTCGCCAGCGAAGGCGGTAACGCCCCCCCCGTCCCGGACCTCTCCATCGAGGTCGATGACCTGGACGAGTTCCTGGCCCGCGTCGCCGCCGCGGCCTGGCCGATCGAGTACGGCCCGGCCGAGGAGCCCTGGGGCGTGCGGCGGGTGTTTCTGCGCGATCCCTTCGGCAAGCTGGTGAATGTGCTGCAGCACCTGTAGCGGCACCGGCGGCCGGGTGGCCTTCGCCCTCGTTATTGCGCCAGCCGGTACACCAGCGAGTCGACGCGGAACCGCAGGTCCGGGGCGAGGCTGTTCGAGACGACCAGGTAACGCTCGCCGCCGGCCTCGAAGCTGCCGGCGTCCGTGCCGCCGAAGGTGTCGAAGCTCTGCGCCGGTTCGAAGGCCATGCCGTTCCAGCGGTACAGGGTCGACCGCAGGGCGGTTTCTGGTTTCGTGCGATCGCCGGTGATGAAGTTGACCCGCACCAGGTAGGGGTAGGGATCGGCCGGGAGGAAATGAAAGGCGCGACCGCCGGGACCGTCGAGGGCCTGGTACTCCACGAACCGGCCATCCGCGAAGCGGTAGATGCGGCTGGTGCCGACCAGGTTCGCGTAGGCGAGGTAGTGGCTACCGTCGATGCGGAAATGCGTGAGGTCCCGCGCGCCGGGCTCGCTGACGGTCTGGATGGGCTGGAAGACGCCGTCCTTCCACTCGTAGAGCGTCCAGCCATCCAGGTGATCGGCCAGACCCAGATAGCTCCGGCCGTCGATCTCGAAGGACTCCAGGTCGTAGGCCCAGCGCGACGGAAGGCTCTGCGCTTCCTGGAAGCGCGTGCCATCCCAGCGGTAGATCCTGGATCGCGAATCGCCCTCCACGCCAGCGAGCGTCACGCCGTTGGCGATGGCCAGATAGTGCTCCGCGCCGATCGTGAAGGCGCGGACCTGCTTGGCGGCGAAGGTCGCCAGTTGCTGCACCGGGAAGAAGCGCCGGCCATCGAACTCGTAGACCATGGCGTAGCCGTTCGGGTTGTAGGGCCCGCGCCCCATCCTGACCCCGCAGATCGCCAGGAACAGGCGATCGCCGATCGTGAAGAACTCGGCGTCCTCGCTGCCGTGGGACGGGATGCGCTGGAACTCCACCAGCGCCCCGCTCTCCCAGCGGAACACGACGCTGTCCACGTCGCTGTCGCCGCCATCCATGCTGGCAGGCTGGCCAGGTATGTCCTCGGCGAGCTGCGGGATGGCCACATAGATATCCTCGCCCATCCGGAAGGACTCGACGGCGCGGGCGCCCGAAGTGCCAAGTCGCTGCACCTCTTCGAGCCGGAGCGGCCGTTCCTCCGCCGCGACCGGGCTCGCCAGCAGCGCGACGAGCGCGAGCCTGGAGAGAACGCGGACCATCCCCTGCCCCCGCCGCCTCACTGCGGGATTTCAGGATTGGACTCGGGATAGCCGGCGACGCCCTCCGGGAAACCCGTGGTGAGACCGGGAATCTCCATGTTCGCCGCGTTCCAGCCGGCAGCCCGCAGCGCGCCCGGCACCCAGTAGCCGACCGCGTTCGACAGGAGCTCGCGATTGTCGATGAGCGACAGCTTCAGCCGCTGCACGAAGCCCGCGATGTCGTCGGCCTCGGTGACGCCATAGTCGCCCGGCAACGCCGGCCGCCCGGCGGGCAGCGCGATGCTCGCCACACCCGGGAACGCGCTCGCGGCGACCCGCGTGCGGTCATAGATGCCGCCCCAAACCTGCGTGCCGTAGAACGTGAACACGTCCGCCTCGAGGGTATCCGCCTCGAAGACCGAAAGCGGACAGCCGCCCCCGCCAGGGCAGGGCGCATCGGCATAGGGCACGATGAGCACGTTCGCGCGCGGCAGTGCGCCATCGGCGACCGTCAGGAGCCCGGCGGCCAGCTGGTTGGTATCGAGCGTCAGGCCGGCGCCGTAGTTGGTGCCGATCGGCATGTGCACGACGACCCGCGCGTTCTTCCAGTCGATCGCGTCGCCTGCCGAGACGACCATGGTGCGAAGCCGGTCGGTGCTGTTCAAGGCCACCAGCATGAAGGTCGCGACCATGACGTTGTTGAAGGGGATCGGGTAGGCGCCATCGCCGCCCTCGTAGAACGCGCTGCCGACAGTCGCCCTCGTGAAGTCGGCGGGGTCGCCCTTCTGCACCTTCACCAGGTAGTCGCCCGCCATCCACAGGCCGTAGTCGATCATCCGCTCGATGGCCTCGGCGTGGCTCTGCCACGACGGCGCATCCACCTGCGTCACCCAGTAGGCGCCGTCGACCGGCTGCCGATTGGCCTCGCGCGCGGCGCGGACGCGCTCGAGCAGCGTGGCCAGCAGCGCCGGCCACGCCGTCGACTTCGCCTCGTTCAGCGCGGCCAGGTAGGCAATGGCCGGGCCGACATGCGAGAGCGCCGTCATCTCATAGAACCCGCTCGACGGATCGTCGCGGGTCAAGAGGCCGGTGATCTTCGCGCGGGTCGTCCCGTCGTAGACGAAGACCCCGTACTCGTTCACCAGCACCAGCGGACCGGTCGGCGACACCACGCCTTCGTCGCCGGCGCCGGACGGCATCGCCTTCGCCAGCGCGGACCCGATGGTCCCCGCCCCCTCGCCGCGCGGGAAAATCTCGAAGAGGTCCATGAAGGCCGGAATGGTCTTGTAGGAGCTTTCCGCGGCCGCGGCGGGTCCCGCCAGCAGCAGGGCGAGGAGAACGCCGGGAAGAGCTCTCCGCCAGGATCGGCCACCGCGCGTGCCCATCGGAAGCGTTCCCCCTCGCTTGAAACCCGGCAGTATGGCGGATTGATGCGCCGAACCGTGCAATCGACGCAGGTCGGCCGCACCTTGCTGACGTCGCATACTCCCTTAGGGTCGCGATCCTGCCCGTCCCCGATGCGACTTGCAAACCCCAGTCGCTCCTTCCGTCGCTTCGCCGGGCCCCTGACGAGCCCGGCGACCGGATGGCGCGCTGCGCAAGGATGCCGGCTCGCTGCCCTCACCACCGGCCAATCTGCGACGCCGGCCTCGAGCCTTGTGACGTGACCAATCCGTGACCAAACGGAACAGCCATCGCGTGACACACTGGAATTGGCGCGCCCGGCAGGATTCGAACCTGCGACCCCAAGCTTAGAAGGCTCGTGCTCTAGTCCAGCTGAGCTACGGGCGCCCAAAGGTGTGCGACTGCTCCCGGCTAATCCCCCCGGGGCACTATAGGGCAAGCGGCGGTTGTCGTGGGCGCGCTTCTGCTCGCGCGCCGCGGCCGGTCTTCCCCTAGTGCGTCCAGGGGAAGGGTCTGCCGGCGGCGAAGTTGTCGGCGTAGGCCTTGGGGCGCACGCTGCGCGGGCGCGCCTCCTCCACCTGGTACATCAGGCCCTCGCGCTCGCAGTAGGCGATGGCCTCCTCCTTGGTCTCGAACCAGAGGCGAAGCTGCTGGCGCGTGTCGGCCGAGGAGGTCCAGCCCATCAGCGGCTCGACCTGGCGCGGGGCGGCGGGCTCGAACTCCACCAGCCAGCGCCGGGTGGTCGCGCGGCCGGACTGCATGGCGTTCTTCGCCGGCTGGTGAATGCGCACCGTCATGACTGCCGCTCCCTCGATGAACCGCGTCCGGTCCCTAGCATACAATGATCTGGTCGGGGCGAGAGGATTTGAACCTCCGGCTTCCTGCTCCCAAAGCAGGCGCTCTACCAGGCTGAGCTACGCCCCGCGACGCGGCCTCTGATACAGGATAAGGGCCGGTTGGGGGAAGCCTCTCGGGGGCGCCTGCGGCGCCGCCGGGCACTCGGGCGGTGCCTATAGGCTTGCACCGGCGGGGCCCGGACAACAGACTGTCGCGCGTTTCAGATCGGAGTCTTGCCATGTCAGCCCGCAGCATCGGCCTCACCGACGCCCTCTACGACTACCTCCTGCGGAACTCGCTGCGCGAGCCGGCGGTCCTGGCGGAACTGAGGGCCGAGACCGCGGCCATGCCCGACGGCGGCATGCAGATCAGCCCCGAGCAGGGGCAGTTCATGCGCCTGCTGGTGCGCCTGACCGGCGCGCGGCGTTGCGTCGAGGTCGGCACCTTCACCGGCTATTCCGCGCTATCGGTCGCGCTCGCCCTGCCCGACGACGGCAGGCTGGTCTGCTGCGACGTGAGTGAGGACTTCACCTCCGTCGCCCGCCGCTACTGGGCCAAGGCAGGCGTCGCCGACAAGGTCGAGCTGCGCCTCGCCCCGGCACTGGAAAGCCTGGACGCCCTGATCAAGGAGGGCGGCGCCGGCCAGTACGACCTGGCTTTCGTCGACGCCGACAAGAAGAACTACGACGGCTACTACGAGCGCTGCCTGACCTTGCTGCGCGCCGGCGGCCTGCTGCTGGTCGACAACGTGCTGTGGGACGGCGCGGTCGCCGACCCGAAGAACAACGACAAGCAGACCATCGCCATCCGGCGCCTCAACGCCAAGATGCAGCAGGACGAGCGTATCGATGTCTCGATGCTGCCGGTGGGCGACGGACTGACCCTCGCGCGCAAACGCTGAGCCCCTTGTTCCCGCGCCTCGCCGTCGCGCTCCTGACGGTCAACCTGCTGGCGGGCAACCTGCTGGCGGGCAACCTGCTGGCGGGCAACCTGCTGGCCGCGCCAGCGGCCGGCGACGAGCTGCACACTCTGGTCGAGGCCTATACCGACGGCATCGGCTGGTCGCCAAGCGAGGCCGGCCCTCTGGCCAAGGCGCTGCAGGCCGGCCTGAACGAGGCCGCCGGGGGCGCCGGATCGGTCGGCCCGCTGGAGGCCGCGCTGCTGCTCTTCGCCGACCGCGAGAACGACCTGCCGCGCGTGCGCATGCTCGTGCGCTATGGCCAGGTGACGCTGCGGGGCGACGGGAAAACGCGGGTGGTCAGCCTGGTCGAGGTCGAGCGCTACAACCTGGGCCCGGCGCTGCGCGCCCAAGCCGTCGAGGAGTACGGCGAGGACAACGTCGACGAGGTCGCCGCCTTCGGCGAGGGGCCGAACGTCGCCTGGCGCTATGTCTTCGTCCCCGGGCAGGGCCGCGCGGCGGAGCTGCTGGCGGCGGCGCGGCAGGAGATTCCCGACAGCGATACCGAACGCGCCGACTGCCTGGGCCGCGGCTGCCTGGATCTCGCGGTCCCGCTGGACGAACTGGTGCGATTCGATCCGGCCGAGGCGCCGCCGACCGACTGGGCCGCGCCCTATCCGGCGGAGGAAAACGGCCTGGCGAGCCCCGCCCGCGCGACCGCGGAGCTGGAGCTGCACCTGGGTGTCGCCACCCTCATCGAGGGCGAATACGACTGGAACGGACTGGAGCAGCCGGAATCCGCGCCGGACGGCACGCCCTTCCTCTTCCTGCAGTTCGAGAAGGGCCTCGGGCAGGACGAGGGCAGCGATGCCGTTCTGGCCCTGACCGAGCTGAACGACGCGGGCCTCTATGCCGTCTGGTCCCGCCGGATCGAGGTGCCGGGCAGCGTCTCCTGGTTCGGCGCGCCGGTACGGCGCTAGCCCTGCCTCAGGGCACCAGCAGGGGGTGCAGGACCGTGTCGCCGGGCTTGAGCCCAAGACGCGCAACCGTGCCAGCCTTCAGCTCCAGCACCGCCTTCACCGGATCGTTCGAGGGGATGATGGTCTCGCTCTGCGGCACGGCGTCCTCTGCCATGCCCAGCACCTCACCATCGCGCGCGAGGAAGAGCATGTCGAGCGGCACCAGGGTGTTCTTCATCCACATCATCACCGGCCGCTCCAGGTCGTAGATGAAGAGCATGCCGGCGTCGTCGTCCAGGCTCTCGCGGTACATCAGGCCCTGGGCGCGCTGTTCCGGCGTCAGCGCCAGCTCGACGCGGAAGGGGAAGCGCCGGCCGTCCCGGGTGCGGATGGTGAGCCGGCTCTGCTCGAAGTCCAGCGCCCGGACCGGCGCCGGCGGCAGCAGCAGCGCCAGCGCGGCCAGGCCCAGGACATGGCGGCGGCTGAGGGTCATGGACGCAGCACCTCTCGGGCGATGACGCGGATCTCGTCGCGGACCGGACCACGCGACGGCGGGTCGGTCAAGCTAGTGAACCAGCGCGCCGGCGGGTTCCTCGCCCGGCTGTGCCGCCAGGCAATCGCGCGCAGCAGCGCCTCGGCCGCGGGCGGCAGGTCCTCCGGCGGCTCGCGCCCGGTCAGGATCCCCCAGCAGCCGACCCAGGCACGTGCGACGCTCCAGGGATTGTAGCCGCCACCGCCCAGCACGATGAGGCGCGGCGCCAGGTCCTTCACCTGGCGCAGCACCTGCCAGTAGCCGCCGTTGGAGAGCATCAGGCCGCTCATGGGATCGTCAGCCAGGCAGTCGGCGCCGGCCTGCAGCACCAGGGCTGCCGGCTTCACCCGCTCGATCAGCGGCAGCACGGCGGCCTCTAGCAGAAAGGCCATCTCGTCGTCGTGGAAGCCGGCCGGCAGCGGCAGATTGCGCGCCTGGCCGCCGCCACGGTCGTCCAGCCCGCCGGCCGGCGCCGGCGGCCGGTGCGGCCAGCGCCCGGCCTCGTGCAGCGAGACGGTCCAGACCCGTTCGTCGCCGGCGAAGGCGTCCTGCACCCCGTCGCCGTGGTGCGCATCGATGTCGAGGTAGAAGACCGGCTGGATGCCGCCGTCGAGCAGCGCCAGGATCGCCAGCACCGGGTCGTTCAGGTAGCAGAAGCCGCTGGCCCGGTCCGGCCGGCCGTGGTGCGTGCCGCCGGCCGGGCTGAAGACCACGCCGCCCTCGGCGACCAGCGCCGCGGCCTTGAGGCTGGCGCCGCAGGCGGTGGCCGGGCGACTGAACACCTCGGGAAAGATCGGGTTGGCATCGCGGCCGATGCGGTAGCGCTCCTGCAGGTCGGCCGGCAGCGCCTGGTCGCGCTCGGCCTGCTGCAGCGCCGCCAGGTAGTCAGGGTCGTGGAAGCGGGAGAGCGCGGCGATGCTGGCCGGCCGCACGGTGCGATAGCTGCGCCCGTCGATCCAGCCCAGCGCGCGCGCCAGGTCGATGGCGGTGGAGACGCGCGGGATTGCGAGGGGATGCAGCCCGCCGTAGCTGGAGCGGCGGTAGATGTCGTTGCCGAGGAACTGAGGCGCCATGCAACTGGCAAGATCGGGCCTGTGGCCGGCCGCGGCAAGCCGCCCTGCGGTGGTGCTCCACCTGCGTCCGCGCATACCACGATGTGAGGTAATCGACGCATAAGCGGTGCCCATAACTATAAATCTCTGTTCCGTAACGCTTTTTTTGCCCAGGGAACATTGCCCTGCAAGCCGTGGCAACCACATCCCCAAGCACCGAAACAACCGCCCGAGGGAGATGTCCCATGCCACGCACGCCCCTGCTCTGCACCGCCTTCTTCGCAATCCTCGCCGGCACGGCAGCGCAGGCCGCCGACAGCGGCACGACGAAGGACAAGGCGGCGGAAAGCACCGTCTGCACCGGCGGCAGCCAGATGGCGCAGCTACCTGTCGACGATCAGGACAACGGCAAGGGTGACGACGGCAGCGACGGCTCTGGCGCGCTGGGCGGCGCCGGCGGCAGTGGCGGCAGTGATGGCGACGGTGCCCTCGGCGGCGAGGGAGGTGCCGGGGGCGACGGCGGCGATCAGGGTGCCAACAACGGCGGCGCGGGCGGGGCCGGCGGCGCCGGTGGCGCCGGTGGCGCGGGCGGCGCTGGAGACCAATGCGCGTCGGGTGGAGCCGGGGGCGCGGGCGGTTCCGGAGGGGCCGGCGGCACTGGCGGAGCAGGTGGCGCCGGTGGTGCCGGTGGCGCCGGTGGTGCCGGTGGGAGTGGTGGTGCCGGTGGGAGCGGTGGCCAGGGCGGATCCGACCAGGAGGACTGAGAGCTAGCTGTCGATCCGCCGCTCCAGCCGCTTGGCTTGGCGAGACAGGTCTTGGCGAAGCGACCCGCAACGAAGACGAAGCGCAACGAGGCCCCGTAAATATTACGTGGGCCTCTTTATTTACCTGTAATTCTGCTATTTATAATCAATATTAATGTCATATAAATATTTCTCTGTCATATCCACTATTTGTGGGAAATCCAGGAACTGTTCCTCTGTTTATTGTTTGAACTCTGCATACCGGCGTAAAGCCGGAGCGCTCACTGCCCAACGAGCAGAACCTCCTCATTTCGAAAGGATTTTCCATGAAGACCTACCTCTTGCGCACAACGGCGCTGGCGGCCGCCCTCTTGGCGGTACCCGCGCTGACCCAGTCGGCCGGCGCGGCGACGGGGGCCGACCTGGGCAAGTCGGCGCACGTCGCGGCGGCATCCGGTGATGCCCTCCTCCAGCTCGCCGCCGACGGCGGATCTGGTGGCGACGGCGGCGCAGGCGGCGCCGGCGGCGCCGATGGCGGCAGCGGCGGCGACGGTGGGGCCGGTGGAGCCGGTGGCGACGGTGCCGGCGACGGCCCCGGCGGCGACGGTGGCGCGGGTGGCGCCGGTGGCGACGGCGGCGCTGACGGCGCCGGCGGTTCAGGCGGCGACGGCGGTGCCGGCGGTGCTGGCGGCCCCGACGGCGGCAACGGCGGCAACGGTGGTGCTGGCGGCAATGCCGGCAATCCCGGGACGCCGGTCGGCGACGGTGACACTGGCGATGGCGACACTGGCGACGGCGACACTGGCGACGGTGACACTGGCGACGGTGACACTGGCGACGGTGACACCGGCGACGGCGACGGTGACGGCGATACGGGCGAAACCGGCGAGACCGGCGAAACCCAACCCTGATTGCCTGGCCCCCGTGCCGCAGGTCGGCACGGGGGCCTTCTTTTCTCCGATCGGAGCACCACGGCGCCGGCCCCCGGCGGCCGAAGAGGTTTTGATTTTTCGCCTGATAATATTCTTTTTGCTGTTTATTACCGCCTGAAAGTCATAAGCAGTGCAATTATTCAAAATCGACAGTGTCTTATAAAAATAGACGGAACTTCTTCTTCTGAAAGCTCTTCCCCCTGGCATCCCGACCCCTGGCCGCCGACGCGGCGCCTGCGGTGGGGATGACCAACCAGCAGCATCGAACGATGCGAAAGGAGATCCATGAAGAACCATCTCTTGCGTTCGACCGCCCTGGCCGCCGCCCTTCTCGCGGTGCCAGCCTTCAGCCTGACCGCGCAGGGCGCGTCGGTCGGAGGCCTCGAGAAGTCCGCGGTGGTGAAAACGGCGGTGACTTCGCCCCTGCTGCACTTCGTGGCTGATGGCGGGGCCGGCGGGGCCGGCGGTGCCGGCGGCGACGGCGCCGGCAGCGGAGACGGCGGTGCCGGTGGCGCCGGTGGCGCCGGCGGCGACGGCAGTGGCGACGGCGACGGCGGTGCTGGCGGGGCCGGCGGTGCCGGCGGCGACGGCGGGCCGGATGGCGGCGACGGCGGTG
>JAKOWB010000220.1 GCA_029781795.1 Pseudomonadota bacterium
CGCCGACAGCGAGGGCCTGGTGCTCTTCTGGGGCAACGACGCGCTGGAGCAGTCCGCGGTCTACGACGGCGTCGACCCCAGCGAGATCGACATCGCCTATGGCGCCTCCACCGTGACCATCACCTTCGACACCGGCGGCACGGTCACCTTCGACAAGGGCTCCGTCCAGATCATCAACCTCTTCGACTATGCCAACGGCGACGCCGGCAACGCGGCCACCCCGCCGCCGACCACGCACCGCGACGTCTGGTCGGCCGACTGGGACGCCGGAACCCAGACCTTCGCCGCCTTCACCAAGGTCGTCGACGGCTGAGCCCCGTCACGGCACGGCGGCGACGCGCCAGATGCTGCCCGAGGTGTCGTCGGCGATCAGCAGGCTGCCGTCGGCGGCCCAGGCGAGGCCGACCGGCCGGCCCCAGACCTCGGCCCGGCCGGGCGCGTTGCCCTCGTCCAGCCGGAAGCCGGTGACGAAGGCCTCGTAGCTGCCGTCCGCGCGGCCGTCGGTCAGGGGCACGCGCACCACCATGTAGCCGCGCGGCACCGCGGCGTTCCAGGAGCCGCGCAGGGCGACGAAGGCGTCGCCCTCCCACTCGGCCGGGAAGCCGCCACCCTGTTGGAAGACGACGGCCATGGGGGCCGAGTGGCTGCGGAACAACAGGTCCGGCACCAGGCTCTCGGCCACCAGGTCCGGCCGCCGTTCGGCGAAGCCCGGCTGCGGATGGCCGCCGATGTAGGCATAGGGCCAGCCATAGAAGCCGCCCGCCGTCAGCCGCGTCAGGTAGTCGGGTACCAGCTCGTCGCCCAGGCCGTCGCGCTCGTTGACCGTCACCCAGACCTCGTCGCTGCCCGGCCGGATGGCGATACCCACGGGATTGCGCAGGCCGCTGGCATAGGTTTCCTGTGCGCCGCTGGCCAGGTCCAGCAGCTGCACCGTGGCCCGGGGCGGCGCCTCCTCGGCCAGATTGCCGGCGCTGCCGACGGCGATGTAGAGCCGCGTGCCGTCGGGCGAGAGGGCGATGTCGCGGGTCCAGTGGCCCCCGCCGTCGCCCAGGGCGCCAGGCTGGGTCACCGGCTGCACCTCACCCCGCGGCGTGCCGTCGGGATCCAGGGTCACGCGCCAGACGGCGGCGGTGTCGGCGACGTAGAGGACCCCGGCGCCGACCGCCAGCCCGTGCGGCAGGGCAAGATCCCGCAGCACCACCCGCCGCTCGTCCGCCACGCCGTCCCCGTCGTTGTCGCGCAGCAGCCAGACCTGCCCGCTGCGCGGCTCCGACAGGTAGATCGCGCCGGCGGGCCCGGCGGCGAGCCAGCGCGCATGCGTGAAGCCCGCGGCGAACCGGGTGACGGTGAAACCTGCGGGCACCTGGGGCAGCAGGCCGTCCGGCCGCTCGACGGTCCGTGGGCGCTGGCTGGCGCTGTCGGTGGCATAGGGCGCCGGCAGCTCGGACGGGGACAGACGGTAGCGCGTTCCCGGCAGGTCCTGCGCTGGCGCCAGTGCCGGCACCAGCAGCAGCGCGAGGGGCAGCACGAGACGGCGGAACCTGGCCACGCGGTCTGGATCTCCTGGTCTGGCGGGCCGGCATGACGCCTGGCCCTCGTTCGAAAGATAGGGACGGCAGCGGCCTCATCCAGGGCCGCGGCCAGGCATCGCCGGCCGGGCCCGGCGCTCGTCTTTGGCTGGGGGTTCGCCAATAGGGTGATTTACGAGAATTTGCGCAAACGCTATTGGATAGGGAGTCGCCCGTTACTTCAATCTCAAGGTTAGTGGAAGCTTCATCTGTATATACCTTTTAGACAAAAGGCATAGGCCATCGTATTGCCCGTTGCTTCATTTCAGATGTCATGAATATTATAGCTATATAGGTCTTAGAGGACCGTGGCGCGCTCTTGGGGGCTAGGAGGGCGCGCAGGCCCGGCGGGCGTTCCCGGCGTGGGGCGCCCGCCGGCTGCCACGGGCGAGCTGAACTGGGGGATAGGCCATGGCGAAGGGCAACCTTCCCAAGGGACTTTCGGGTTTGCAGGATCTGCTCGGCGGCGACCTGCTGAAAGGCCTCGAAGCGGCCTGGGGATCGGCGCTGTCGGGCACGCTGCGGCCCCTCTCGGGCGGCCTGTCCAGCCTGCTCGACGGCACGGCCCCGGGTTCCTCGGCGAACCCGGCCGCGGCCCGCACCGCCGCTGGCGACGGTGGCAGCGGCGCGAACCTGCCGACGGCGAGCGGCTTCAGCCTGCTGGCGGCGGCGAGCGAGTCCGGCCCCACGCTGGACTCGGTGCTGGCGCCGCCCTTCACCCAGGGCCCCGACCACTTCTTCGGCGGCATCGGCGCCGACTATGCCAATGCCCTCAGCGGCGCCGACACGCTGTTCGGCAATTCGGGCGCCGACACGCTGGGCGCGGCCTCGGGCAACGACACGCTCTACGGCGGCACGGCGAACGACACCCTCTGGGGCGGCGCCGGCAACGATTATGGCGAGGGCGGCGACGGCGCGGATTCGATCTTCGGCGGCGCGCCCAACGCCATCCTCAATTCCGGTGACATCAGGGTCAACACCGACAACACGATCCGCGACACGCGGCCCTTCGTGGCCGCGCTGACCGACGGCAGCGGCGGCTTCGTCGTCGGCTGGGAGCAGGGGACGGTCGGCAGCACCACGCCCAAGGGCGTCCTGTTTCAGCGCTACAGCAGCAGCGCGACCGCCCAGGGTGGAAATGTAAACTTCGATGCCGTCGCGCCGACCCACTTCGATCAGACCAAGGGTGAGGTCGAGATCGTCGGCCTGAAGGGCAGCCATGCCGGCGAATACGTCGTGGTCTGGTTCAGTTACGAGAATCCACCCGACGATGGCGATCCGACCGGCGGCGACGACGTTCACTCCGCCTTCATGGCGCGTTACGACGCCAGCGGCACGCAGATCGGCTCCACGATCGAGCTGAACAACTTCAGCTACACCACCTCGCGGCCAGCGATCACCGCGCTCGATGACGGCTCGTGGATCGTTGCCTGGCAGGATCAGTGGCGCGACACCGGCGGCGCCACGCGGGGTTGGGGCGTTTACGGTCAGCACTACCAAGTCTCGCCCAGCCTGCCGAATGTCATGGTGCCGGTCGGCACCGACTTCCACGTCAATCAGACGACTTTCGAGAACCAGGGCTTCCCGCGCATGGCGACCCTGGCCAACGGCAACGTCGTGGTCATGTGGACCGACTACCCGGTCGACCTCTCGGATGCCGAGACATACTACCGCATCATCAATCCGGACGAGGGTCTGGCCTCGGCGCCGACCTTCGTCACCAACGAACTACGCGCCAACTCGACCACCAGCGGATTCCAGCTGTCGGATGCGCAGGGGCTGGCCTCGCTGAGCGGCGGCGGGTTCGTCATCACCTGGTATGGCAACGGCACGGACGCGGTCACCGGCGTGGCCGACGGCGCCGGCGTGTTCTATCAGGTGTTCAATGCTGCCGGTCAACGCCTGAACGCCGACGGCTCGATCGCCGGCATCGGCGTCAACAGCGAGCGCCTGGCGAACAGCAACGCGGCGCTGAGCCAAGTCAACCCGGCGACGATCGGCCTGCACGACGGCGGGTTCTTCATCGTCTGGTCGCAATCCGGCGCGACCGGCGACGGCTCGGGGCAGGGCCTGCTGGGACAACGCTTCGATGCCACCGGCGCGAAGATCGGCGCCCCGATCCTGATCAACAGCAACACCGCCGGCGACCAGATCAACCCCAACCTGACGCTGCTGGACGACGGCACCGTCGTCGTCGCCTTCTCGGGCCAGGGCGCCACCAGCGGCACGGACGAGGACGTCTCGGTCCGCTTGCTGACTTTCGGCTCGCAGGGCGGCGACGACACGCTGCTGGGCAATGCCGGCAACGACATGGTCTACGGCGAGGACGGCAACGACACGGTCTTCGGTGGCGGCGGCCTCGACCTGGTGGACGGCGGCGCCGGCAGCGACACGGTCTATGGCGGCGGCGGTATCGACACCCTGAACGGCGGGGCCGGCAACGACACGCTGGAAGGCGGCCTGCTGGCGGACACGATCTCTGGCGATGCCGGCGGCGACTTCGCCTCCTATGCGCAGTCGGCCTTCGGGGTCACGGTCGACCTCAGCGACCTGCTGCCGGAAAGCGGCGGCGAGGCCGAGGGCGACGTGATCGCGCAGGTCGAGCACCTGATCGGCTCGAACGCCAACGACATCCTGATCGGGCGCAAGGACCCCGCGGTGGTGGCCACGCCCGACCCGCCGGAGAACAACTCGCTGATCGGCCTCGATGGCAACGATTCGCTCTTCGGCCTCTCGGGCCTCGACTACCTGCGCGGTGACAGCGGGAACGACTTGCTGCAGGGCGGCACCGGCGCCGACACCATCATCGGCGGCGTCGGCATATCGGATACCGCGTCCTACCGCGACTCCAACCAGGGCGTCACGGTCGACCTGACCGACAACTCGACCGAGAGCGGCGGCACGGCGCAGGGCGACTTCCTGACCGAGGTCGAGAACCTCGTCGGCTCCAGCCTCGCCGACACCTTGACCGGCAGCGCCGGGGGCGTGGTGAACACTCTCTTCGGCGGCAGCGGCGACGACACGCTGGACGGCCGCCAGGGGGCCGACACGCTCGACGGCGGCGCCGGCATCGACTGGGCCTACTATCGCACCTCGGGCAACGCGGTCTTCGTGGATCTGCTGGACGGTCTGCCGGAGGCCGGCGGCCAGGCCGGCGGCGATACCCTGATTTCGATCGAGAACCTGCTGGGCAGCGCACACAACGACACGCTGCGCGGCGAGGGCGGCGCCAACATCCTGGTCGGCGGCTCGGGCAACGACCTGCTGCGCGGCAGCCTGGGCCTCGACAGCCTGACCGGCGGCAGCGGCCTCGACACCGCCAGCTACGACGGCGCCACGGTGGGCGTCACCATCGACCTGACGGCGCAGTCGCAGAGCTACATCGGGCTGGTCGATCCCAACGACGTGCTCTCGTCGATCGAGAACGCGGTCGGCAGCAGCTTCGCCGACGTCATCCGCGGCAGCGGCGTGCTCAACACGCTGCATGGCGGCGACGGCAACGACACGCT
>JAKOWB010000222.1 GCA_029781795.1 Pseudomonadota bacterium
CGCAGCAGCAGCTCGGCGAGGTCGCGCGCCAGCGGCACCAGATGCGCCAGGCTGCCGTCGCCGTTGGCCAGCACGGCAATGGTGAGGTCGCTGTTCTCGAAGGCGGCGAGATAGGCGCCGAACCCGGGGAAGACGCCAGACTTGCCGAGCGCGCGGTGGCCGGGCAGGGAATCGAAGGTCACCAGCTCAAGGCCATAGCCATAGCTCCCGGCGGCGCCAGGCAGGGCATAGCTGCAGGTCTTGCCGTCGTTCAGCAGCACGGGCTGGACCATCGCGGTGCGCTCGTCCGGTTGCAGCAGCGGCCCGCCGGGCAGCAGCACGGCGCCCAGCCGCACCAGGTCGCCCGCTGCCGACAGCATGCCGCCCGCGGAGCCGGGGGCGCTCTGGCTGACGTAGCCCTCGTTCTTCCAGGCGCCCGGCTGGCCGAAGTAGCCGTGCGCGCGCAGCGGAATGATCGGCTCGTTGCTGCCCTGCTGCGTGCTCTTCATGCCCAGCGGCTCTGTAATGCGTTGCCGCACGAAGTCGCCGAAGCTCTGGCCGCTCGCCTTCTCGATCACCTGCCCCAGCAGGATGAAGCCGCTGTCCGAGTAGCGACACGCCTGACCGGGCGGCGCGGTCGGCGGCAGGTCGCGGAACAGGCCGATGAGCTGCTGCGGCGTCCAGTCCTTCGCTTGATTGTTCGAAAAGACCGGCAGGTTCACGAAGTTGCCGACGCCGCTCGTGTGGGTCAGAAGGTCGGCCAGCGTGATCTGGCTGGCGCCGGGATAGTCCGGCAGGAAGCGCGACAGGGGGTCGCTGACCTTGAGCTTGCCGTCCTGTTCCAGCAGCAGCACGGCGACGCCGACGAAGGCCTTGGTGATCGAGGCGATAGGCAGGATGGTCGCGGCCTGCATCGGCGTGCCCTGTTCAAGGTCGGCCGTGCCATAGGCGCGGACCCAGGGATCGGCGTCACCCTGGCGGATGGCGACCACGAACCCGGGCGCGCCGCTGGCCTGGGCATGCGTCTGGATCAGCGCCTCGACGGCCCCCTGGTCGAAGGCCTGCGCGGGCGGAGCCAGCAGCAGGGCGGCCAGGACACCCGACAGCAGGCGCTGCAGGACCATGCGCTCCTCCTCCCGCCGGGCCCTGGCGCCGCGCGCCTGTCAGGCCAGATCCTTCAAGCCGTCCACCAGCGGCTGCATCTGCGCGCCATAGCGCCGCCAGCGCTCGACCGAGGCCTTGTAGATCGGCTGGCGCACCTGCATGGCGCTGGCCGTCTTGATCGGGCGGTCGAGGCTGTGGAACTCCAGACAGGCGGGGTCCCATGGCAGGCCGAGGAACTCCAGGATCCGGCGCGCCTGGCCCTCGGTGTCGGCGACCACGTCCTCGTAGACCACGTCGAGGAAGCTGCCGGGCGGCAGGACCTGGCGCCAGTGCGCCATCAGGGCGTGGTACTTGCGGTAGTAGCGGGCGAACTCGCGCTGGTCGTAGCTGTAGTTCAGGTCGCCGGTGAAGAGCTTGGTCAGGCAGGAGATGCCGGTATCCATCGGGTTGCGGATGGTGTGGATGATCTTGGCATTCGGCAGCGCCAGATGGATCAGCCCGACGTAGTAGTAGTTCGACGGCATCTTGTCGGTGATGCGCTGGGCGCCCGGCATGTAGGCCTGCAGCCGCTCGACGTAGCTCCTGCCGATCTGGGCGAGCTGCTGCGGGCCGAGGGCCGTCACGACCTCGGGGTAGGGCAGGGGCTGGCGCTGCGGTCCCATCAGCGACTTCACGACGCTGCCCATCTCGGCGAGTTCGCCTGCGCCGTGCACCGTGGGGTGCGCGGCGATGATCTGCTCCACCAAGGTGGTGCCCGAGCGCGGCATGCCAAGCACGAAGATCGGCAGCTGCGAGGGATCGCCGCCGCCCTTCTTCTGCTGGATCAGCTCCGGCGAGAAGGTCTTCATGATGCGGTCGAATAGACCGAGTGCCGAGGGCTCGTCGTAACGGATCATCCGGCGCTTCAGGCGGCAACCCTCGAGGAACTGCTCCATGGCCGCCTCGTGCTTCTTGTTGTCGTCCAGCACGCGGCCATAGGCGAAGCGCACGAAGTGCCGGTCGCGCGGCGGCACGGCCTCGATGTTGGCGGCGAAGCCGGCCAGGCGCTGGGCGATGGGATCGTCGAGCTGCATCTTCACCGTCTCGGCGAAGTTGACGTAGCTGCCATAGAGGGTCGGCTTGATCTCCAGCGCACGGCGGAAGGCGGCCTCCGCCTCCTCCATGCGGCCGACTTCCTTCAGCATGTTGCCGCGATTGTTGTAGGCATCGTGCATGTTCGGCTTGAGGGCCAGCGCCGCGTCGTTCGCCTTCAGCGCGTCGTCGATCCGGTTCATCTCGAAATAGACCCGGGCCATCAGGTTCTGGTTTTCCGGATTGCGCGGCGCCAGGCGCAGTGCCTGCTGCGCCATCGCCATCGCCTCGTCGACGCGCTTGCGGTCGATGTAAGTCGTGCCCAGGAAGGTGTAGGTGTCGGGGAAGTCCGGCTTCAGCTGGATCGACCGCTTGAAAAGCTCGATGGCCTCGCCGTGCTCGCCCAGTTCCTTCAGCGCGATGCCCAGGTTGTTGATGGCGTCGACGTAGTTCGGATTCTGCTCCAGTGCCTTGCGGTAGAGCGGCACGGCCTCTTCGTGGCGGTGCAGGTCGCGCAGCACCGTGGCCTTGTTGTTCAGCGCCTCGACGAACTTGGGCTCGATCTTGATGGCGCGGTCGTAGCAGCGCAGCGCCTCCTCGTCCTCGCCCTTCTGGTGCAGCGCATTGGCGAGGTTGCTCCAGCCTTGCGGATAGCGCTCGCGCTGCTTCAACGATTCGCGATAGCAGGCGATCGCAGCATCGAAGTCGTGCCGCTCGAAGTGGACGATGCCGAGGTTGTTCAGCGCCTCGGGATAGTTCGGGCGCAGCGCGATCGCCTTCTTGCCGGCTTCCAGCGCCAGGTCGAGCATCTTGGCCTGGCGCGCCATCTCGCAGAGGTTGGCCTGGTAGAGCGCGCTCATGCCGTTGCTCTGCGTCGCCTTGCGCAGGTATTCGACGCCCTCTACCGCGCGCCCTTGTCGGAAGAGCACGATGCCAAGCTGGTGCAGCGCCTCGGGGTGGCTCGGGTGGACCTGCAGGATCTGGCGCAGCACGCCCTCGCCTTCCGGCAGTCGTCCCTCGCGGATGCGCTCGATGGCGAGCTTCAAGGCCTGGTCGAGGGTCAGGCGCTGGCCCTGGGGCTGGCCGCCGGCCTGGCCGGGGGCAATGGGGCTGCTCATGGAGTATCGCTTCCTCTCTCTTGCTCGCGCCGCGCGATCAGGCTCGCGGCTTCGGCTTCTGCGGCGGTCAGGGCCTTGGCGACGGCGCCGGCCCAGTCACCCGGACGGGGCTGCCGGAACAGTCGCATACCCGGATACCAGGGGCTGTCGTCGCGCGCCAGCAGCCAGCGCCAGTCCGGCACCTTGGCCAGCAGCAGATAGGTTGGGCGGGCCAGGGCGCCGGCCAGGTGGGCGTTGGCGGTGTCGATGGTGACGATCAGATCCAGCGCCGCCACGGCGCCGGCGGTGTTGGCGAAGTCGCCCAACTCGGGCGCCAGGTCGATCAGCGGCGCACTCCCGGCCGGCCAGCCGGCGATCTCGGCCTGGCGTTCGCCGAACTGCAGGCTGAAAAAGCTGGCCCGGGGCAGGGCACGCAGGCCGGCGAGGTCGGCCGGCGAAAGCGAGCGCAGGAAATCGGTGCGGTGGCTGCGACTGCCGCCCCAGACCAGGCCGACGCGCAGGCTGTCGCGCGGCGCGAGCTCGTCCAGCCGCCGACGCCAGGAGACTAGGCAGTCCGGCCGGACGCTGAGGTATGGCACCCTGGCCGGGATGCTGCCGAGATCGGTCCGGAATCGCCCTGGCAGCGAAAGCAGCGGCACGGCCAGGTCGGCGCTCGGCAGCGGCGCCCCTTGTGCGATGAAGGTGACGCCGGGGAAGGAGTCCGCCAGCAGGCCCAGCGTCGCGCGCTGTACCTCGCAGGTGACGCGGGCGCCGGCCTCCTGCAGCAGCGGCAGATAGCGGGCGAAATGCAGCGTGTCGCCGTGCCCCTGCTCGGCGAAAACGAAGAGATGGCGGCCGGCCAGCGGCTCGCCCTGCCAGCTCGGCATGGGCAGCGGGCGCGGCCGCATCTCGCTGGAGGCCCAGCGCGCCTCGTAGTCGCGCCAGCCTTCGGCGAAGCGGCCTTCCAGCAGGTTCAGGATGGCCAGCGCGGAGCGGGTGTTGGCATGCCGCGGCTCGACGGCCAGCGCCTGCTCGAACTCGCGCCGGGCGCCGGCCAGGTCGTCCTGGTCCCTGAGGCAGAGGCCCAGCGCCGAGTGCGCGTCGACCTGGCGCGGATCCACCGCCAGCGCGGCCCGGTAGGCGGCGATCGCCGGCTCCAGCCGGCCGCGCATGCGGTAGGCATTGCCCAGGTTGACGTGGGTGTTGGCCATGCCGGGCTCGCGCGCCAGCGCCGCCTTGAGCAGCGGCTCGGCGCGCTCGGCATCGCGCTTGTCGAGCAGGGCGGCCGCCAGGTTGACCTGGACGTCAGCCCGGTCCGGCGCGAGGCGCAGCGCCTTTTCGCCGGCGGCGATGGCCTCGTCCAGCCGGCCCAGGCGTCGCAACGCCTCGCCATGATGGCTGTGCAGCAGCGGCGCCGTGGGTGCGAGCGCGGCGGCACGCCCGAAAGCCTCGACCGCGGCGGGCAGGCGGTTGCTCCGCAGCAGCAGCATGGCAAAGGCGTGATGCGTTCCGGCGTCCTGCGGGTGCGCCTGGACGATGCGCTGCTGAATGGCCAGGGCCTGGTCCAGGCGCCCGGCCGCCGCGTGTTCCTGCACGATGCGCTCGGCCTCGGCGCGCGGCACGCGCCGCCCGCCCGCGGTCTCGCCAGTGCCAGAGGCGGTCGCCATCGTCAGCTCCGTCCAGCGGGCAGCAGCCGGGTGCGGTCGCCGGCAAGCACGGCGGCCAGGTCCTGCGTCACGCGCTCCGCCACCGTCTCCCAGCTGCGCTGCTCGTCCTGCCGGACCAGCCGCATCGTCGGGTACCAGGGGCTGTCCTCGCGCCGCTCGAGCCAGCGCCAATCGGCGATGCGGCGCAGCAGGGTCCAGGTCGGCGTGCCGACTGCGGCGGCGAGATGCGCCGTGACCGTGTCTATGGTGATGACCAGGTCCAGCGCCGCGAGGCAGTGGGCCGTCTCGTCGAAGCCCTCCAGCTCGGCCGAAAGGTCGATCAGCGGGGCCTGCCCGGCGGGCCAGTCGGCCACCTGCCGCTTCTGCTCGTCGAACTGCAGGCTGAAGAAGGTGACGCCCGGGAGGCCAGCCAGCGATGCCAGCGTAGCGAGCCTGAGGGAGCGCAGGCGGTTGTGCAGGTGTCCGGTGCGACCCGACCAGCAGAGGCCGACCTTCAATGTGCTGCCGGCTTCGCGGTTCAGGCGGGCGCGCCACGCTTCCTTGCGCGGCACTTCGATCGGCAAATAGCAGGCGGGTGCCACAAGATCGGGCTCGTTGCCGCCGAACAGCAGCGGCAGATCCGACAGCGTGGCATAGGCTTCGCTGTCCTTCGGGATGTCCTCCCAGCGGTTGACGAAGTCGGCAACGCCCGGCATCCGGCGGAGCAGGTCGGACAACTTTTCCGAGACGGCCAGCGTCACGCTGCCCACCCGCTCGGCGGCGCGCGGCAGGAAGCGGCAGAACTGGATGCAGTCGCCATAGCCCTGGTCGGCGATCAGGACCAGCCGCCGCCCCGGCAGGCGCATGCCGTTCCAGAGCGGCTGGGATAGCTTTGGTTTGTCCTTGGCGACCGCCGGCATCCTGGTGCGCCAGGCATACTCGCGCCAGCCCGGCATCCAGTCCTCGGTCATCAGCAGCGTCTCGGCCAGGCCCATGTGCGCGGCGGCGTTGTCCGGCGCCAGGCGCACGGTGAGCAGATACTGGCGCTTGGCCTCTTCATGCCGTCCCGCCTCGGTCAGGCATTGCGCCATTTCGATCCGCGACACCGGCTGGCGCGGCCAGTCTCGAAGGGCGGCTTCGGCCAGGGCCAGGCCCTCCTGCCAGCGGCCGGTGCGGCGCAGCATGGAGGCTTGCCGCAGTCGGGCGTGGATGAAGCGCGGCTCAGCCGCCGCCGCCTCGATGGCCAGGCGAGTCGCGCTGTCGAAGTCGTCCCGGGCCTCGGCATCCATGCTGAGCAGCAGCAGCGCCTCGGCGCGCGCGGGGGCGGAGAGACTGGGACCCTGCGCGAGGCGCGCCCGGGCGGCGTCCAGCGCCTCGGCTGTCCGCCCTTCGCTCCAGAGGGGAATCAGGGGCGGCAGGGCTTCGGGCGCCCCATGCCGGCGCTCGGACACGGCGTCACCTGACGGTTGCATGGGCGTCCTTTGATCCTTCTTTCAGATGGCGCAGCGGGCCTTGGACCGGGCTAAAACCGCATAACACAGGGCTCCGGCACAGGAGGTGGTGCATTTATGCAACAGATCGGCGGCCGATCCCATAGATAAATGATTTCCCGCTGTATTCTCAGGAATCCCGACGCCTTCATGCTTGCCAATCATACAGGCGTCCGCCTAAAAAATAGCTAGCTGTGTCCAGACTCGGGCAAGCGGCACACGTATCGGCGTGTGCGCTGGGTTTGCCGGGCACGTGATCGGATTGTTTTTGACGGGGGGTTTTCGTCCAATGCGCAACCTGGCTTCTGACCCGCAGCTCGACCCTGGCGATCCTGGCGATGCTCGGCATCGCGGACCCGGCGGGCGCCGTCGACATCACGATCAACGGGCAGAGCGTCGGCAACGTGCCGAACGCCGGCGAGCTCGACTTCATCACCATCACAAACTCGACGGTGAACGGCAGCGTCACCAACCTGCCGAACGGCCATATCCACAACGCCAGCACCAACACCGGCATCGCGGTGTCGCAGTCGACGGTGACGGGCTCGGTCTCCAACCAGGGGACGATCGACGTCGGCACGAAGTCGGGCATCTGGGTCTCGCAGTCCTCGATCGGCGGCTCGGTCACCAACAGCGGCACGATGTACGTCGGCTACGGCGTGAACGTCTCCACCAGCACGGTCGCCGGCAACGTCGGCAACAGCGGGCGCATCGAATCCTCCTCGTCCGGCATCTACGTCACCAGCTCGACGATCGGCGGCAACGTCTTCAACAGCGGGACGATCAACAGCTCGGACGGCGGCATCTACTTCACCGACTCGACCGCGGTGGGCGGCATCAACAACAGCGGCGTGATCAACGCCGTATCGACCGGCATCTACGTCTCGTCGATCGGCACCTTCCTGGGCGGCATCGCCAACAGCGGCACGATCCGCTCCGACAGCAGCTACGGCATCTACGTCTCGGGGATCGACACCTTCAATGGCGGCATCGTCAACTCGGGCCGGATCGAGGCGGACGACCAGGCGATCTACGTATCAAACATCGACGTCTTCAACGGCGGCATCAGCAACAGCGGCACGCTGATCAGCGACGACGATTCCGGCATCTACGTCTACAGCATCGGGACCTTCAACGGCGGCATCGTCAACAGCGGGCGCATCGACAGCTCTGACAGCGGCATCTACGTCTCGTCGATCAGCGTCTTCAACGGCGGGATCAGCAACAGCGGCACGATCGTCACCGATTCCATCGGCATCTACGCCTCGAACATCGGGACCTTCACGGGCGGCGTGCACAACAGCGGCCGGATCACCGCCAGCTCGACCGGCATCTATCTCTACGACATGACCAGCTTCGGCGGTGGCGTGAGCAACAGCGGCACGATCCGCTCCGACAGCAGCTACGGCATCTACATCTCCTCGATCGACACCTTCACCGGCGGCATCAACAACTCGGGCTACCTGCAGTCCTACTACACCGCCCTGACGGTCTCTGACATGGACGTCTTCACCGGCGGCATCGTCAACACCGGTACGATCCGCGCCGACGACGACACCGGCGTCTACATCTACGACATCTCCAGCTTCTCGGGCGGCTTCACCAACAGCGGCCTGATCGACGCCACCGACATCGCCCTCTACATCTACTCCGTCGACTCCTTCGGCGGCGGCATCACCAACAGCGGCGACATCGAGTCGGCCTTCAGCTACGGCCTCTACATCTACTCCGTCGACACCATCACCGGCGGCATCAACAACAGCGGCACGATCCACGGCAGCTACACCGCCGTCTATGTCTACAACACGGACTCCTTCTCCGGCGGCATCGTCAACAGCGGCCTGATCGAGTCCGACACTTCCTATGGCGTCTACCTCGGAACCGTCGACACCTTCGTCGGCGGGATCAACAACAGCGGCACCCTCAAGGCCGAGTACACCGGCCTCTACGTCTACAACTCGGATTCTTTCTCCGGCGGCATCGTCAACAGCGGCCTGATCGAGTCGCACAGCGGTTACGGCATCGAGGTCTACAGCGTCGATACCTTCAATGGCGGCATCAGCAACTCCGGCCATATCGACAGCTACTCGACCGGCATCTACCTCTACAACACGACCTCCTTCGACGGCGGCATCGCCAACAGCGGGACGATCGACTCGCGCTCGTCGACCGGCATCTACGTCGGGACCGTCGACACCTTCCTCGGTGGCATCACCAACAGCGGCATCATCGACAGCTACTACACCGGCATCTACGTCTACAGCACCGACTCCTTCGCCGGCGGCATCCACAACAGCGGCTCGATCGACTCGCGCTACGGCTACGGCATCGAGGTCTACTCGGTCGACACCTTCGTCGGCGGCATCACCAACAGCGGCGAGATCGACTCCAGCTCGACCGGCATCTACGTCTACAGCGTCGCCTCCTTCGACGGTGGCATCGTCAACTCCGGCCTGATCCACTCCAGCGACGCCGAGGGCATCGAGGTCTACAGCGTCGATACCTTCGTCGGCGGCATCCTGAACAGCGGCACGATCGACGTCTATTCCACGGGCCTCTATGTCTACAACAGCGACTCCTTCGATGGCGGGATCGTCAACAGCGGCCTGATCGACAGCAAGTCGAGCTACGGCATCTACGTCTACAGCATCGATACCTTCGTCGGCGGCATCACCAACAGCGGCACGATCCGCAGCTACTACACAGGCATCAACGCCAACGGGAACATTTCGTTCGGCGGCGGCATCGTCAACTCCGGCCTGATCGAGTCCTTCGACGACACCGGCATCGCCGTCTACAGCAACGACACCTTCACCGGCGGCATCCTGAACAGCGGCGTCATCATCGCCGACGCGACCGGCATCTACGTCTACAACAACACCAGCTTCGGCGGCGGCATCACCAACAGCGGCACGATCTACGCCACCTCGACCGGTATCGAAGTCATCACCAGTGGCACCTTCACCGGCGGCATCGTCAACAGCGGCTACATCGAGGCCTCGGACACCGGCATCTACGTCTACGACGTCGACTCCTTCGATGGCGGGATCGGCAACAGCGGCACCATCGTCTCGATCGACAGCTACGGCATCTATGTCAGCAGCGTCGACACCTTCGTCGGCGGCATCGCCAACTCCGGCCTGATCGACGCCGACAGCACGGCGATCTACGTCTCGAACATCACCTCGTTCAGCGGCGACATCTCCAACAGCGGCACGCTGTTCGCCGACTACGATACCGGCATCTACGTCTACAGTGTCGACACCTTCGTCGGCTCGATCCTCAACTCCGGCCTGATCGACCAGGCGGACACCGGCATCTACATCGGTGCCGTCGACACCATGACCGGCGGGATCGCCAACAGCGGTACGATCCTGGCAGTCGACTATGGCATCTACGTCACCAACGTGACGATGACCGGCGGCATCGTGAACAGCGGCGTGATCGATCCGACCACCGGCATCTACCTGACGGCGGCGTCGATCGGCGGCGGGATCACCAACACTGGCACGATCATTGGCTCGAGCTACGCGATCAATGCCCAGAACCTTGGCTCCGACATCGCGATGAACTTCGACGCCGGCAGGGTCGAGGGCGATATCAGGATGCCGACCGCCGGCGTCGGCACGCTGAACCTGAACGGCGGGACCTTCTACGGTGACGTCCTCGGTTCGGGCGACGACATCGTGAACGTGGCGGGCTCCTTCGAGCTGCTCGGTTCGATGGACTCGCTGGCCGAGCTGAACGTCAACTCGGGTTTCACCATCTTCCGCCAGAGCATCACGAACTCGACCGACTTCACGCTGGCCGATGGCGCCACGGCGGTGATGGGCCACGACGGCAAGGCCACCTTCAGCGGTCCCTGGACGGCGAACCCGGACGGCACGCTGGGCGTCGAGGTCACGGCCGATACCTCGCTCTACGGTGTCTGGGAGTTCGGCGCCGGCACGACGGTGGACGGGAACTTCCTGACCGTCTTCGCGCCGGACCTCTATGACAACACCCAGACCTATACCAGCGTGGTGATAACCGGCGGCGTGGCGGGTGCCTTCACCAACGTCTCCGACACCTCGGCCTTCCTGGAGACGGAGCTGGTGCAGAACGGCAACAACTTCGACCTGATCGTGACGCGTACGGCCTTCAACGCGGCCAGCGGCCTGGGCGACAACGCGCAGGGCGTGGGCGGCGCGCTGGAGGACCTCTACCAGGACTACCTGGGTGGCGGCGACCTGGATCCGACGGTACAGGCGGCGATCCAGACGCTGTTCTCGACCAGCAGCGCCGATGCCAACGACCTGATGGCGCAGTGGGGCGGCCAGACGCTGGCGCAGGCCGGCTACGTCGGCCAGGACGTGGTCGACGCGATCTTCGGGGTGCTGTCGAACCACCTCTCCAAGACGCACGGCGGCGGCGGCGGGGGCCAGTCGGCCGAGCGCGGCCAGATGGCGGCGCTGGGCCTGGCGGACGTCGGCCCGCAGGAGGCTGCGGCGCCTGGCACGACGGGCCCGATGGGCTTCGCGGTCTGGGGCGAGGCGATCGGCGGCTTCGGCAGCCGGGACGGCGACAGCAACGCGGCCGGCTACGACCGGACGAACTTCGGCGGCACGGTGGGCCTGGACTACCGGGCGTCGTCCGAGTTCCTGGTGGGCGTTGCGGCGCACTACCTGCACACCAACGCCGACTTCGACAGCTACAGCGACGAGGTCGATGTCGACAGCTGGGGCTTCAGCCTCTACGGCTCGTGGCAGCCCGGCGCGCTCTACATCGACGTCGGTGCGAACGTGTCGTTCAACAACTACGACACCAGCCGCACGGTGCCGCTGGGCGGCGGGACGACGGAGGCGAAGGCGGACTACAACGGCACCTCCTGGGGCCTCTACGGCGAGGTGGGCTACGGCTTCGACCTGTCGAGCATCAAGCTGACGCCGTCGGCCAGCATCGCCTACACCAGCGTGGGCAGCGAGGCCTTCACCGAGACCGGAGCGGGCGGCATGAGCCTGAAGAGCGACGGCCTGGACGCCGACCAGCTCAGCACGACGATCATGCTGCGGGCCTCGACCAGCTTCGCGGTGGGCGACGGGATGATGCTGATGCCGGAACTGCGGGCCGGCTGGCAGCACGACTTCCTGGACGAGCCGGAGGTGACCAACGCCTTCGTGGCGGCGCCGAACAGCCCCTTCACGGTGGTCGGCAGCGAGGTGTCGAGCGACAGCGCCCTGGTCGGCGCCAGCCTGACCCTCAACGTCGACGACGCCATCCAGGTCTTCGTCGACTACGACGGCCGCTTCGGCAGCAACGATACCCAGCACGTCATCGGCATCGGCGGGCGCTTCGCCTTCTGACCGTGATCGGGCAGGGCTCATGATGCAGGGCGGCACCGGGAAACCGGCGCCGCCCTTCGGCTTTCTGACGACCGCGCCACGTCCTACAGTGTGCTTCAAGGCCCAGGCGTGATCGGAGTCGGAACGGCGTGATGACTGGAAGCGACGATGGCGAGGCGGCTGGCATGGCCGGGCCGCGGCCGCCCTTCCTGCCGCTGCCCACGACCCCGCGCTTCTGCCTGCTCTATGGCGCGCTGCTGGGGCTGCTGGCCTGCGCCCTGACTTTTCCGCTGGGGGCGATCTTCGGCCCGGCCGACCGCTTCGCCTTCGAGCCGGACCAGCAGCAGCACCTCGCGGCGATCCGCTACTTTGCGTGGGACGACTGGCGCTGGCCGCTGTTCCTGGCACGGCCGCTCGGCGCGCCGGAAGGCACCAACATCGTCTTCACCGACGGGCTGCCCGCCTTCTCCCTGCTGGTGCGTCTGCTGCGTGGCATCCTGTTCTGGCCGGACAGCAACTTCCTCGCGCTCTGGATGGTGCTCTGCTACGCGCTGCAAGGATTGGCGGCGGTCGCCGCCCTGCTGCTGGCCGGCGTGCGTCGCGTCCCGGTGCTGCTGCTTGGCGCGGTCTTCGCCCTGGCGCTGCCGAGCTTCATCCTGCGTTTCAGCCATACGCCGCTCTGCACGCAGGGTCTGATCCTGCTGGGCCTCGGCCTCTACTTCCGCGGCCGTCAGCCGGGCCAGGCGGCGGCGATGCTGGAGTGGGGCCTGCTGCTCTGCTGGCTGACGCTGCTGATCAACGCCTACCTCTACGTCATGGTCAGCGCGCTGTTCGGCGCGCTCTGGCTGGCCGCCCTGGCCGAGCGCGCCCTGAAGCCGCTGCGCGCGCTGCTGCTGCTGGCGCTGCACCTCGGCGTTTCGCTGGCGATCATGTGGGCCGGCGGGTTCCTCGCGGCCGAGGGCGCGGGGGTCGGCTTCGGGCTCTACTCCTGGAACCCGCTGTCCCTTGTGCTGCCGCAGGAGAGCTTCTTCTTTCCAAATGCGCCGATGGTCGATGCGACCGGCGGGCAGTACGAGGGCTTCAGCTACCTGGGACTGGGCCTGCTGCTGGCCCTGCTGGCCAGCCTGGTGGCGGTGCGCGGGCGACTCTGGGGGCCGATCCGGCGGCACTGGGCGCTGCTGCTCGCGGTCCTGGCGCTGCTGCTGCTGGCGCTGTCGAACAAGGTCTATCTCGGATCGTGGCTGCTGCTGGACCTGGGCGAGGCGCCGGGCTTCCTGGGCGCTCTCCGCTCCAGCGGGCGCATGGTCTGGATCCTGGTCTACCTGCTGCTGCTGGCGTCCCTGCTGACCCTGCCGCGCCGCTGGGGCAATGCCGGCGTGATGCTGCTGGTGCTGCTCGCCGCGCTGCAGGTGCTGGACAGCCAGAGCTATCGGGACAACCTCGGCCAGCGCTTCGCGCAGCACGAGGGGCCGGTCCTGCCGGCGGCGCCCTGGAACGCCTTGATGTCCGAAAAGGCGCTGGTCGAGATCCAGCCCGATTTCGGCTGTTCACGCGATGAGCAGGCGAAGGCCCTGGTCAACACCACAGTCTATCGCGCGTCGCAGATCCTGGCCCCGTCCAGCACCGCCTACAGCGCGCGCCCCCTGCCGCGCAGTTGTTCGCAGATCGCCAGCGAAGGGCTTTTCTTTCGTGACCTGCCGGCCGACCACCTTCTGGTCGTGGTCGGCCGGCAGGATAACCTGGTCAAGCTGGCCCTCAGCAGCGTCGGCCTGCGCGACGCGGCCGACATCTGCCGTCAGTTCAAGTTCGGCATCGCCTGCAGTCGGACCTGGCCGGCGCTCGGCCTGGTCGACGACTACTTCAAGCCGGTGCAGACCAATGCCGCGCAGCTTTTTCCCGCTTTCCACCTGGGTAGCAGCTTCCGTCCCTCGCTGAAGGGCGAGATGGCGGCGCTGACTGGCCCGGGCTGGGGCGAGGGGGCCCAGGCGATCTGGACCCTGAACGGCTCGGCCTGGCTGGTCCTGCGGCCTGACAGCCTGCCCTTGCGCGGGCTGCAGTTCGTCCTGCAGGCCGTGTTACCGGCGGCGCCCGGCGTCGAGGCCCAGGATTTGTGGATCACGGTCAACGGCAAGGAACTGGGGCGCTGGCGACAGGAGCCCTCGGACAAGCCCTTCCGCGCGGTACTGCGTTTTGCCTCGGGCAACGCCACCAGCGACGGCCTGCTGCTGATCGGCATCCACAACGAGAAACCGGTATCGCTGCCAGGCGCCACCGGCGGGGCCACGCTGGGCCTCAGGGTCGAGCAGGTGACGCTCCAGGCGTTGCCCTGATCAGCTATCGCTGGCGGTCAGCAGGGCCGGCGGCCGCTCGCCGTCGATCGCCGCCCCCACCAGGCCATAGGCGATGCGGGCGTTGGAGACCGATCGATAGAAGGTGATGAGCTGGTCCCAGGGCTCGGCGATGCGCTGGAAGCCGGAGATGAAGACGATCAGCGTGCCGACCGGCGTCTGCCCCTGCAGCACCAGCCAGCCGCCCAGCATGAGGATCGAGATCGGACCGGCGGCGTCGAAGAGGTTGCCGATGAAGGTCAGCAGCGTCTTGCGCCACCAGATCGCGATGCGCAGGCGGTAGAGACGATCGGTGAGGCCGTTGAGCGAAGGTCCGGCGTGGGGAACATAGGTCTCGCGGATCGCCAGGCTGGCCAGGCGCCGCATGATCCTGGTCCGCAGCCGCGCCAGGCGGTTGATGCGGTGCTGGACGTAGGGGACCACCAGCCCCTGCGGCAGGAAGACCGCGAAGGCCAGGGCCGCGATCAGCGGCTGGACCCACACCAGGTAGCCCAGGATGAAAAGGATCGTGCCGCCCTGCAGCAGCGGTACCGAGATGCTGTCGCTGGCGAAGGAGGCGACCTCCTCGGCCTCGGCCGAAAGCACGTCGGCGACCGTGCCGGCCGCCACCGGGGCGTGCCGCGCCTCGATCCGCACCAGCATGCGGCGCCGGATGTCGCGTGCGATGTCCTCGAGCGCGCGGGCCTTGGTCATGTTCAATGCCAGTTTCAGCCCGTTCTGCGCCACCATCACGCCGATGTAGCCGGCACCGAGCACGAGCAGCAGCCGCAGGTCGCCGACGACCAGGGCCTCGTCGACGATCCGCCGCTGGATCTCCAGCGGCACGGTCGAGAGCGGCAGCAGCATGCCGGTCAGCAGGCAGATCGCGATCTGCCGCCGACGCGTGATGAGCCAGATGAAGTGATAGAGCGAGCGCGGGAACATTCCGTCACCATAGTCTTCCGCCGCCGCGAGCGGAGGCTTGAGGTAGATCAAGGCTGCCCTGCGGGCCGCGCCGTGCAACCATGCCTGTCTTCGTCCTACCCGCCCGGAGGAACGTCATGGACAGGATCAAGCCGCTTTTCACCGCGACCGCCAGCGCCGTCGGCGGCCGCAACGGCCACACCGAATCCGACGACCATGTGGTCTCGGCCGATCTCTCGGTGCCCAAGGCCATGGGCGGGCCTGGGAAGCCCGACACGGCGACGCCGGAGCATTTGTTCGCCGCCGGCTATGCCGCCTGCTTCGGCGGCGCCATCGACTATGTCGGCCACCAGGCCAAGGTCAACGCCAGCAAGGCCAAGGTCACGGCGGCCGTCACCATCGGCCCGCGCGAGGGCGGCGGCTTCGGCCTGGCGGTCAAGCTGACGGTCGAGGATCCCTCGGTGCCGCAGGCGACGCTGGCCGAACTCGTGGACAAGGCCCACACCCAGGTCTGCCCCTATTCCCACGCCACGCGCAACAACGTCGAGGTGCAGATCGAGGTGAAGGGCGGCTGAGACCGCTGGCCCCTGACCTCAGAAGTCGCTGCCGTCCTTGCGGGTGAAGACGTACTTGCCGTCCTCGCCCGCGCGGGCGTGCATATCGAGGGCAGGGTAGTAGACCTCGTCGAAGGGCGTGCGGTCGCCGACCACCAGCAGCAGCACGTCGCGGTTCCCGCGGTTGACGAAGCGGTGCGCCTCGCCCCGGCCGGCGGGGAAGCCGGCGCAGTGGCCGGGGCGCAGCAGCTGCTCGCCGTCGTTGGTCTCCAGCACCACCTCGCCCTCCAGCACCCAGACGAATTCCTCCTGCCTGGTATGGCCGTGACGGGCGGAGGACTGCCCGCCCGGCACGATGCGCGTCAGGTTCACGCCGAAGTTGGTGATGCCGGCGTGGTTGCCGAGGCGCCGGTTCCAGCGCTGCAGATTGTCGGCGCGGTAGGGGTCCGGATAGCCGGTGGCGTTGCTCTCGGGCAGCGACAGCGGGTCGAAGGCGGGCAGGCGGGGGTCTGGCATGGGGCTGGCTCCTCGGCGTGGCGTCTGGCGAGGGTGGCCGCTTGTCGGCTTCCCGGCAAGGCGCCGCTGGGGCTAGCCTGATGCTGCCTTCAGCGGGGAGAGCGATCATGGCCGTGCGCGATCCAGCCGAGATGCCGGCGACCTTCGGGCGCCTGTTCAATGCCCGCGATGGCGCCGGTCTTGCCGCGCTCTACGAGCCGGGCGCGCTGCTCACCATCGACGGCGAGCAGGTGGCCAACGGGCTGGGTCAGATCGGCCCAATGATGCAGCCGCTGATGGAGAGCCCGCTGAAGCTCACGATCCGCTGCGGGCTTTGCCATGTCGCCGGCGATCTGGCGCTGGTGCAATCGGTCTGGCGCTTCGCCGGACCGGACGGTGCCGAGGTGATGAGCGGCGCCTCGGCCGAAGTATTGCGGCGTGGCGCCGACGGCCTCTGGCGCTTCGTGATCGACGACGCGAGCTACGCCTCGCGCGCCAGGGCCTGAAGGCGCTCCAGCGCCGACCGCGTTTCTTCGGCCAGTGCCGCGACCAGGGCGCCGGCACTAAGGCGTCGTGCCAGCTCCAGCCCCTGGCCGGCCCAGAGCGACAGCACCTCGGCGCGCCCGGCCTTTGCCCCGGCGCTCCGCAGCGGGCGGGTCAGGACGTTCTGCAGCGGGAAGGGCAGGGTGGCGCCGGGTTGGCGCTCCACGCTGTCCATGAAGCGGTTGGCGATGCCGCGCGCCGGGCGGCCCGAGAAGGCGCGGGTGATCCGCGTATCCTCGGCCCGCGCCGCCAGGATAGCCGCCTTGTAGGCCTCGGGGATGCCGGCCTCCTCGGTCACCAGGAAGGCGGTGCCGAGCTGCGCCGCCGCGGCGCCCAGCGCCAGGGCGGCGGCGATCCCGCGCCCGTCCATGATGCCGCCCGAGGCGATGACCGGCAGGCCGCTGGCGTCGACCGCCTGGGGGACCAGCGCCAGGCTGCCGATCTCGTGGCTGCGCTGGTCGGCTTCGAAGGAGCCGCGATGGCCGCCGGCCTCGCCGCCCTGCGTCACCACGATGTCGGCGCCGGCCGCGGCCAGGCGTCGCGCCTCGCCCGGCGTGGTGGCGGTACCGGCGATCAGCAGCCCCTTGGCGCGGATGCGCTGCATGGCGGTGTCCGGCAGCAGTCCGAAGGTGAAGCTGAAGAGGCTGGCGCCGCTCTCCAGCGCCGCATCGAGCTGCGCGTCGAAGTCGAGGCCCCCGCTGCCCGGTGCTTCCGGCAGCGGCAGGCCGAGATCCCTGTAGAAGGGCGCAACGGCGGCCAGGGCAGCCGATGGATCGGGCTGCGCGGGCGCGGGTGACGGCGCGAAGAGGTTGATGGCAAAGGGTCGCGTGGTCAGGGCCCGGATCGCCCGCCCGCGCGCTACGATCTCGGTCGGTGCCAGGTAGGCGGCGCCGATGGAGCCGAGGCCGCCGGCCTCGCTGACCGCTGCGACCAGCGCGGCGGTGTCGCCGCCACCGGCCATGGGCGCCTGCACGATGGGATGGCGTAGGCCGAGGCGGCGGACGAGGGCGGTGGTCATGGCGGCGATCCCTTGAAGGCTCGCCTTGAATCTAGGGCGCCGCACGCTGTTCCGGTAACGGTGCCTGTCGAGAGCCGCTATCGCCGAGGCCGATATGTTAGGCCGCCGCGTCCAGCGGCCTGCTCGTGGCCAGGAAGGCGGCCAGGGCGCCGGTCACGTAGGCATCGCGGCGCCGGACAAAGAGCGTGTCGACCTGGCCGTCACGGGCGGGCAGGGCGTGCAGACGCACGCGTCCGGCATCGGCCGCGGCCTCGACCAGCGGCGCCGGCAGCAGCGTGCAGCCGAGGCCTCCGGCGACCCCGCCGATCAGCATCTCGATGGTGCCGAACTCCAGTATGCGCGGGGTGAGGATGCCCTGGCGCGCCAGGATCTCCTCCAGCCGCTGGCGGTAGGAGCAGCCGGCGCGCAGCACCACCAGGCGCGGCGCGGCCTGCTGCGCCAGGTCGCGCGGGCGTTCGACCGCCGGCGGCGTTACCAGCACCAGGCGCTCGCGGTAGGCGGGCTCGGCCAGCAGTTCAGGGTGGCGCACCGGGCCGCAGACGAAGGCGCCCTCCAGTCGGCCCGCCAGCACGTCCTCCACCAGTTCCGCCGTGGTGCCGGCGCGCAGGGTCAACTCGACGGTCGGGTGGCGAGCGGCGAAGGCGGCGAGCAGCGGCGAGAGGCGCAGGGCGGCTGTCGTCTCCAGGCTGCCGATCAGCAGCGGACCCGTCGGCGGCCCGCCGTCGGCCACAGCCTGGCGGGCCTCGGCCAGCAGGCGCTCGGCGGCGGCGGCGTAGGGCAGCAGGCGCCGCCCGGCGTCGGTCAGAACCACGCCGCGGCTCGAGCGCTGGAAGAGCCGCGTGCCGAGGCGCGCCTCAAGCTGCTGGATGCGCTCGGTCACAGCGGACTGCACGGTGTTGAGCTGCTTGGCGGCGCGGTTCATGGCGCCGGCCCCGGCGACGGCGGCGAAGACGCGGAAATCCTGCAGGTCCAAGGGCTGTCTCCTATCGGCTTCACCGATAATAGAGTGCGCCCGGGCTACAGGCCAGGGGTTACCCCTGCTCCTGCTTGTAGAGCATCAGGCGGCTGACGTTCATGGAGAGGTGGGCGCGGCGGATGTAGCCGAAGGCCGGCATGTCGCCGATGCGCAGCGCCGCCAGCACCTCGCGGATCTCCAGGATGAAGAAGTCGAACTCGGGTTCCAGTTTATCCGGCGGCGTCAGCTTGAGCATGATGCGCGAGGTAAGGAAGTAGAGCTGCTCGGAGATGCGCCTGAGCGGTCCGTTGCCGATGAGCTGGAAGCACATCTGCGAGAAGGTCATGTTGAGCAGGCCGAAGCGCTCCAGCGAGCCGGCCCGTTTCTCGGCCTCGCATTCGGCGAGCAGCCCTTCCATTCGCTCCAGGAAGGCGGCGTCCGGCCGGCGGGGAGAAAGCTCGCCGGCCAGCGCCGCCAGCGCCATGCGGAACTGGTAGGCCTCGGCCAGGGCCTCGAAGTCGATCGAGGTGACGAAGGTGCCGGCGCCGTGCCGGCTTTCGATCAGCCCTTCGGACTCCAGGCGCGTCAGCACCCGGCGGACCGGCGTGCGGCTGACCTTGAACTCCTCGGCCAGCTCTGCCTCGAACAGCGCCGCGCCGGGCGGGTAGTGGCCCAGGCAGATATGCTGCCGGATCGTGTTGTAGATGGTGTCGAAGCGGATCTGCGAGGGAGTCTTGCGGACTTCTTTCTGCGCCATATCGAGGCCAGTCTACTGGCCCGCCAGGACCGCGCGCAGGAACTGCTGCGTCCGCTCGTGGCGGGCATTGCCGAAGATCTGGTCCGGCGTGCCGTGCTCCACGATGGCGCCGTCCGAGAAGAAGCATATCCGGTCCGAGAACTCGCGGGCAAAACCCATCTGATGGGTCACCATCAGCATGGTCAGGTTGTGGTCGCGGCCGATGTCGCGGATCACCGCCAGTACCTCGCCCACCACCTCGGGGTCGAGGGCGCTGGTCACCTCGTCGAACAGCATCACCTTGGGCCGCATGGCCAGGGCGCGGGCGATGGCGACGCGCTGCTGCTGCCCGCCGCTGAGCTGGCCAGGATAGCTGTCGACCTTGGTGGCGAGGCCGACCAGGCGCAGCAGCTCCTGTGCCCGCTGCGCGGCCTCGTCGCGGCCGAGGCCGAGCACCGTCATCGGTGCCTCGATGCAGTTCTGCAGCGCCGTCATGTGGGGGAAGAGATTGAACTGCTGGAAGACCATGCCGATCTTGCCGCGCATGCGCCGCTTGTGGCGGGCGTCGGCGGGCACCAGACGCTCGCCGCGCTTCATGTGGGTCAGCGGCTCGCCGTCGACCTCGATCACGCCGCCCTGGATCGGCTCCAGCGTCATGAGGGTGCGCAGCACCGTGGTCTTGCCGGAGCCCGAGGGGCCGATCAGCGAGACCTTCTCGTTGGCGGCGACGCTGAGATCCAGTTCGCGCAGCACCACCAGTTCGCCATAGGCCTTGGTCACCTTGTCGAAGCACACCATCGGCTGCTCATCCATCAGCGCGTTCCTTTCCGCATCCGGCGCTCCAGCCAGCGCACCCCCGCGGCGGAGAGCAGCGACATGACCAGGAAGAAGATGCCGGTGAGGGTGATGGGCTCGGTGTAGCGGAAGGTATCGGCGCCGATCACCTTGGCCCGCTGCATCAGCTCGGCCACCGCGATGGCCGAGAGGATCGGCGTCTCCTTGAACAGCGCGATGAGGTAGTTGCCGACCGCCGGCACCACCGGCACCAGGGCCTGCGGCAGGATGATGCGCAGGAAAGCGCGCTGCGGGCTGAGGTTGAGGGCGGTGGTCGCCTCCCATTGGCCGCGCGGCACCGATTCGATGCCGCCGCGGAAGACCTCGGAATAGTAGGCGCCGTAGTGCAGCCCCAGGCCGATGATGCCGATGACCGTGGCCGAGAGGTTGAGGCCCCAGGTGGGAAAGACGAAGTACATGAAGAAGAGCTGCGCCAGCAGCGGCGTGGAGCGCAGGAACTCTATCAGGCCGACCGTGGCATAGGAGACCGCCGCCGGGGTGTAGAGCCTGAGGCAGACCAGCAGCAGGCCGACCGGCAAGGCGACCAGGAAGCCGGCGAAGGTCATCTCCAAGGTCACCAGCGCGGCGTCGGCCAGCTTCGGCAGGATGGAGATGGCGAAGTCGAGGTCGAAGATGTCGTTCACGCCAGCCTCCCGAAGCGCAGGGCCAGGCGGCGGTCGAGCCAGCGGATCGCCAGGGTCAGCAGCAGCGAGAGGATGAG
>JAKOWB010000230.1 GCA_029781795.1 Pseudomonadota bacterium
ACATCTCGGGCGTCACGACGTAGGACATCCAGCCGTCGGCCAGGCGACCGGTGCGCCTGAGCGCGCCGGGCGAGCGGCCGCCGCACCAGATCGGCGGGCCGCCCGGCTGGCACGCAGGCGGCTGCATGCTGAGCTCGGGGAAGGGGTAGAACGGGCCGTCATGCGACACGGTCTCGCCGGACCACAGCTTGCGCAGCACCCGGATGGCCTCGGAGAGGCGCGCGCCGCGCTCGCCGATCGGCACGCCGGCCAGCTGGTATTCCCGGGGGAACTCGCCGCCGACGCCGACGCCGAAGATCAGCCGCCCCTCGCACAGGTGATCGAGCGTCGAGACCTGCTTGGCGACCGGCCCGGCATGGCGCAGCGGCAGGAGATAGACATTGGTGCCCAGCAGCAGCCGCCGGCTCGCCACCGCGGCCTGTGCCAGCTGCAAGAGCGGATCGAGGATCGGGATGGCGAAGGCGATGTGATCGCCGACCCACAGCGAATCGTAGCCGCAGCGATCGACCAGCTGCACCAGCTCGACCAGTTCCTCGATGCGCGGCAGCCACGGCCCGTCCGCCGGCTCGGTACGACGGTGGATGGTCTGGATGCCGACCTTGAGGCGGTCGTCGAGCGGCAGCTTCATGCGCGGGCCTTAACGTATTGATCCCACAAGCGGATTCTAGCCGCCGGCGAGCACCCTGAGGCGCCGGTCGAAGATGCTCAGCACCGCCTCCAGGTCGTCGCCCTGGGCCAGCCGGCGCGGGCCGGCATAGACCGTCCACGGGGAGGTCCGCGCGCCGCCGCCCGGCGCCTTGGCGATGGCGAACAGCGGCTGCTCGGCGGTGTGGCGGAAGATCGAGAACAGCGCCATGCCGGGGCGGAAGTCGATGGCGTAGTCGCGCCATTCGCCGGTCGCCACCCGGGCGCTGTACAACGCCAGAAGCTGACGCAGCTCGCGCCGGTCGAAGGTGACGACACGCCGCTTGGCGCGGCTGTCGGGCAATCGCAGGAGATTGTCCATCGTTACCGAAAAATGTCGCAAAAACCCGAGCCGTGGTAAAGGCTTCCCGCACGGGCCGCGGCCGGCTAGAACGCCCGCCCCCGATCCCTCCAAACGCGGGTAACGGCGTGTCGGATATCTTCCAGGAAGTCGACGAGGCCCTGCGCGAGGACCGCGCCAAGGAATGGTGGCGGCGCTGGGGCACCACGATCATCGGTGCCGCCGTGCTGCTCGTGGTGGCGATCGCGGCATGGAACGGCTGGAACTGGTACCAGGCCAGCCAGCGCGGCAAGGCGGGCGACGCCTTCCAGGCGGCGCTGAGCCAGGCGGCCAACGACAAGCCCGGCGCCATCGCGGCGCTGGAAAAGGTCGCCGGCGCCGGCGTGGCGCCCTACGACGAGCTGGCCCGACTGCGCATCGCGCGGCTGAAGGCCGAGGTGGGCGACAAGGACGGCGCACAGGCGGCCTACGGTACGGCGGTGCAAGGCGCGCGCGACGCCGACGGCCGCGAGCTCGCCGTCGTGCTGCGCGCCATGCAGACCTTCGACACGGCCAAGCCCGAGGATCTCGCCAGCCAGCTGCAGCCGCTCACGGGCAAGGACCGGCCGTGGCGCGCGGTGGCGCTGGAGCTGCTGGCGGCGGTGGCGCTGAAGCAGAACGATCCGGCCAAGGCCAGGACGCTGCTCACCGAGCTGCGTGAGGATTCGCAGGCGAGCCAGGTGCTGCGCGAGCGCGCCGGCGAGCTGTTGAGCGCCCTGGGCGAGCCGGCCGCGAAATGAGACGCTTCCTCGCGCTCGGCGCCATGCTGCTGTCGCTCTCGGCCTGCGAGATGGTCGGCGACCTCTTCGCCAAGTCCAAGCCGCCGCTGCCCGGTGATCGCATCGCGGTGCT
>JAKOWB010000233.1 GCA_029781795.1 Pseudomonadota bacterium
AAATGCTTGAAGAGCACGCCGGCCGGCGCCGATTCGCCGTAGCTGTCGATGCCGACGACGGCGGCGCAGCCGTACTTCCACCAGTAGTCGCTCACGCCGGCCTCCACCGCGATGCGGGGCAGGCCTTGGGGCAGCACGGCGCTCTTGTAGCTCGTGGCCTGGCGGTCGAACACGCTGGTCGAAGGCATCGAGACGACGCGCACGGCGATGCCGTCGCGGGCGAGCTGTGCCTGGGCGTGCAAGGCAAGTTGCACCTCCGAGCCCGTGGCGACGATCACCGCCTGGGCCCTCTTCTTCAACCCGACTTCGGCCGGCTCAGCCAGCACGTAGGCGCCTTTGGCGATGTCGTCGAGCGTGCTCTTGGGAAGATACGGAAGGTTCTGTCGCGACAGCAGCAGCGCGGTCGGGCGGCTGCGGTTCTCGATCGCCGCGCGCCAGGCCACCAGCGTCTCGGCCGTGTCGGCGGGGCGCCAGACATCGAGGCCGGGAATCAGGCGCAGCGCGGCGGCGTGCTCGACGCTCTGGTGCGTCGGGCCGTCTTCGCCGAGGCCGATCGAGTCGTGCGTGAAGACGTGGATCACGCGCTGCTTCATCAGCGCCGCCATGCGGATGGCGTTGCGGCTGTAGTCGCTGAAGGTGAGGAAGGTGCCGCCGTAGGGAATCAGGCCGCCGTGCAGCGCAAGCCCGTTCATGATCGCGGCCATGCCGAACTCGCGCACGCCGTAGTTGACGTGGCGGCCGCCGTTGCTCGCGCCATCCGCGCCGAAGCGCAGCGCCGGCGTGGCGCTGGTGTTGGTGAGGTTGGAGCCGGTCAGGTCGGCGCTGCCGCCGAGCAGCTCGGGCAGCGCCTTGGTGAAGACCTCGAGCGCGAGCTGGCTGGCCTTGCGGCTGGCCACCGTCTCGGCCTTGGCGTTGGCGGCCGCCAGCGCCTCGGCCGCCACTTGTGCCCAGTTGGCCGGCAGCTCGCCAGCCATGCGACGCTGGAACTCGGCGGCCAGCTCCGGGTGGGCGGCGCGGTAGGCGGCGAAGCGCGCATCCCACTGCGCTTCCAGCTCGGCGCCGCGCGCCTTGGCGTCCCAGGCGGAGTAGGCGGCCTCGGGAATGACGAAGGGCTCGCTGGTCCAGCCGAGCGCGGCGCGCGTCAGCTTGATCTCCTCGGCGCCCAGCGCCTCGCCGTGCGCCTTGGCGGTGCCGGCGCGGTTCGGCGAGCCCTTGCCGATGGTGGTCTTGCAGCAGATCAGCGTCGGCCGGCCGGTGGCCGCCTTGGCCTGGGCGAGCGCGGCGCTCACCGCCGCCGCATCGTGGCCGTCGACGCCGCGGATCACGTTCCAGCCGTAGGCCTCGAAACGCTTGGGCGTGTCGTCGACGAACCAGGGCGCGACCTGGCCGTCGATGGAGATGCCGTTGTCGTCGTACAGCGCGATCAGCTTGTCGAGCTTCCAGGCGCCTGCCAGGGCGCAGGCCTCGTGGCTGATGCCTTCCATCAGGCAGCCGTCGCCGAGGAAGGCGTAGGTGTGGTGGTCGACCACGGCGTGGCCGGGGCGGTTGAACTCGGCGGCGAGCAGCTTCTCGGCCAGCGCCATGCCGACCGCGTTGCTGATGCCCTGGCCGAGCGGCCCGGTGGTGGTTTCGACGCCCGGCGTGATGCCGACTTCCGGA
>JAKOWB010000237.1 GCA_029781795.1 Pseudomonadota bacterium
CTGACCGAGGCCGAGGACGGCCGCGTCACGGTGGACATGGGCGCGCCCGTGTTTGATCTGGCGGCGCTGCCCTTCGACCCCACCGGCCTCACGCCGGTGCCCGCGCCGCGGGCCGACGGGCCGTGGCGCATGTGGCCGCTGCGTTTGGTGCCAGATCAGGCCCTGGCCGGCGCCGAACAAGCCCAGTCAGCTATCATTCAAGTAGCATTGGTGTCCATGGGCAATCCGCACGCCGTCGCCCTGGTCGACGACGTGGCGCTGGCGCCCGTGCTCAGCCAGGGCCCGCTGGTGGAGCGCCACCCGGCCTTTGCGCGCCGCGTCAACGCCGGCTTTATGCAGGTCGTCGATCGCGCGCACGTCCGCCTGCGCGTGTACGAGCGCGGTGCCGGCGAGACCCTCGCCTGCGGCACCGGCGCCTGCGCCGCCGTGGTGGCGGGCATTCGCCTGGGCCTGCTGGACGCGCGCGTGGACGTGGCCATGCACGGTGGCCTGCTGACCATCGAATGGGCCGGCGGCCACGCCGACCCGGTGCTGCTGACCGGCCCCGCCGAGACCGTGTTCGAAGGCAGCATCGAGCTGCCCGACGAGCTTTCCTGACCCGGCCCGCGCGGCCCGCATCGCCATGAACCCCATCACCGAGCAAGACATCGCCGAATTCCTGATCCAGACGCCCGACTTCTTCGAGCGCCACGCCGAGCTGCTGACGGCCGTGCAGCTGACCAGCCCGCACGGCGGGCGTGCCGTCAGCCTGCAGGAGCGCCAGGCCGAGATGCTGCGCGAGAAGATCAAGGTGCTGGAGCAGCGCCTGATGGAGCTGATGCGCCACGGCAACGAGAACATGCTGATCGGCGACAAGCTGCAGCGCTGGGCGCGCCAGCTCTTCCTGGTGCACCGCGCGGTCGACCTGCCGGTGGTGCTGCTGAGCGAGATCTGCGCCCAGTTCAACGTGCCGCAGGCTGCCCTGCGCCTGTGGGACGTGGCCGAGGTCTATGCCCAGGAGCCCTTCGCGGTCGGCGCCAGCGACGACGTCAGGAGCCTGGCCTCGTCCCTGACCGCGCCCTACTGCGGCGTCAACGCCGGCTTCGAGGCCGTGCAGTGGCTGGAAGACCCGCAGGCCGCCGCCTCGCTGGTGCTGCTGCCGCTGCGCCCCAACGCCAGCGCGCCCGCCTTCGGCCTGCTGGTGCTGGCCTCGCCCGACGCGGCGCGCTACGAGGCCGGCATGGCCACCGACTTCCTGGAGCGCATCGGCGAACTGGCCAGCGCCTCGCTGTCGCGCCTGCGCAGCATGTGATTCTGAAGCCGAATCGGGTTCTGGCGGTTGTGGATCAAGCCCAGACAGCTATCAATCGATGAGCAACGATGACGCTCCACGTCTGCCGGCTTCGCCCGCCGACGTGGCGCTGCTGGAGCGCTACCTGGAGCACGTGCGCGTCGAGCGGCGCCTGGCCGCGCGCACCGTCACGCTCTACGGCCTGGACCTCGAAAAGCTGAGCGCGTTCGCCGCCGCCGCCGGCGTCGGCCTGCTGGCCGTGCAGCCCGCCCACGTGCGCCGCTGGGTGGCGCAGATGCACGCAGGCGGGCGCAGCGGGCGCGGCATCGCGCTCATCCTGTCGGGCTGGCGCGGCCTTTACGCCTGGCTGGGGCGCGAAGGCCGCATCGCCGCCAACCCGGTGCAGGACGTGCGCGCGCCCAAGCAGCCGCGCCCCCTGCCCAAGGCGCTGGGCGTGGACGACGCCGTGCGGCTGGCCGACTTTCACGTCGAGGACGACGCCACCGACCCCTGGCTGGAGGCGCGCGACGCCGCCATGGTCGAACTGCTGTACGGCAGCGGCCTGCGCGTGGGCGAGGTGGTGGGCCTGGACGCCGCCGCCAGCGACGCCGCGCGGCGCGCCGGCCGTGGCTGGATCGCGCTGGACGCGGCCGAGGTGGAAGTGCAGGGCAAGGGCAGCAAGCGTCGCACCGTGCCTTTGGGCGCCGCCGCCGTGCAGGCCCTGCAGCGCTGGCTGGCCGTGCGCGGCACGGTGGCCGCCCACGACGCCGCCGCCGGCGCCCTGTTCATCGGCCGCCACGGCACGCGCCTCACGGCCCAGTCCATCTGGCAGCGCCTGCGCCGGCGCAGCCTGCAGGCGGGCCTGGCCACCCCCGTGCACCCGCACATGCTGCGCCACTCGTTCGCCAGCCACCTGCTGCAGTCCAGCGGCGACTTGCGCGCCGTGCAGGAGCTGCTGGGCCACGCCAGCATCGGCACCACGCAGGTCTACACCCGGCTGGACTTCCAGCACCTGGCCAAGGCCTACGACGCGGCGCACCCGCGCGCGCACCGCAAGCCCTCCGATGACGAATGACGGCGCTGGCGCGCCATGTGACCTCGCTGGCGCTCGATGACGTCGCCGCTGCGCGGCATTCATGACCCCGTCATGGCGGTGCAGCCGCCGTCATCGACGCCGCGCAGCGGCGAGGTCATGGGCGCGCCAGCGCCCGTCATCAGGCCTTGGCCGGCTTGGGCTCGTAGCCCATCACGGCCTTGACTTCCAGAAACTCGCGGAAGCCGTGCTCGCCCCATTCGCGGCCGTTGCCCGACTGCTTGTAGCCGCCAAAGGGCGCGCCCACGTCGGGGCCGGCGCCGTTCAGGTGCACCATGCCGGTGCGCAGGCGGGCGGCCACCTTGCGCGCGTGCTCCAGGCTGCCCGACTGCACGTAGCCCGACAGGCCGTAGGGCGAGTCGTTGGCCATGCGGATGGCGTCTTCCTCGCTGTCGTAGGGGATCATCACCAGCACCGGGCCGAAGATTTCCTCGCGCGCGATGGCCATGTCGTTGCGCACGTCGGCAAACACCGTGGGCTTGACGAAATAGCCCTTGCTCAGGCCCTCGGGCCGGCCGGTGCCGCCGGCCACCAGGGTGGCGCCTTCGTCGATGCCCTTCTGGATCAGGCCCTGGATTTTGCTGAACTGCGCCTGGCTGACCACCGGGCCCATGGCCATGCCCTCGGTGGCCATGGCGTCGGCCACCTGCGTGCGCTCGGCCACCGCCTTGGCCACGGCCACGGCCTGCGCGTGCTGGGCGCGCGGCACGAACATGCGGGTGGGCGCGTTGCAGCTCTGGCCCGAGTTGGTGAAGCAGGCCTGCACGCCCTGCTTGACGGCTTTCTCGATGTCGGCATCGTCCAGGATGATGTTGGCCGACTTGCCGCCCAACTCCTGCGCCACGCGCTTGACGGTGTCGGCCGCGGCCTTGGCCACGGCGATGCCGGCGCGGGTCGAGCCGGTGAAGGTCATCATGTCGATGCCGGGGTGCACCGACATGGCCTCGCCCACGCCCAGGCCGTCGCCGTTGATGAGGTTGAACACGCCCGGCGGCACGCCGGCCTCGTGCATGATCTCGGCCAGCAGGATGCCACTGAGCGGTGCGATTTCGGACGGCTTGAGGATCACCGTGCAGCCGGCCGCCAGGGCGGGCGCCACCTTGCACATGATCTGGTTGATGGGCCAGTTCCAGGGCGTGATCATGCCCACCACGCCGACCGGCTCGTAGAGCGTGGCGGTGGTGCCCTGCACGGTCTCGAACGCGAAGTTTTTCAACACCCCCAGCGTGGTCTTCAGGTGCGCCACGCCCATGGCGGCCTGCGCGGCCTTCGAGAGCCACAGCGGTGCGCCCATTTCCAGCGAAATGGCCTGCGCCACCTCGTCGGCGCGGCGCTTGTACACGTCCAGCACCTTCTCCAGCAGCGCCACGCGCTCCTCGCGCGACGTACGCGAGAAGCTCTCGAACGCCCGGCGCGCGGCCTGCACGGCCTTGTCCACATCGGCAGCCGAGCCCAGGCTGATGCGCGAGACGACCTCCTCGTTGGAGGGGTTGATGACGTCCAGGCTGCGCGCGCTGGCAGGGTCGACCCACTGGCCGTCGATGTAGAACTGCAGATGCTCTTTCATGGGGATAGCTCCGGGAAAACGGGGATGGGAGGAGGGCGGTGCGTCGGCCCGCCGCGTCGCATGTCAACCCGACAGTCTGCCATGA
>JAKOWB010000238.1 GCA_029781795.1 Pseudomonadota bacterium
AGAAGAGGCTGGCCGCCGCCACGATCATGCGGGTCGAGACAGACAGCATCAGCACGTCGTTGCCGACCTGGGCATAGAGGTAGCCGGCGGGCGCCGGGGTCAGGCGACCGAGCAGTGCCGGCGGCAGCGGGTAATAGGGGATGCCCGGCGCCAGCGGATAGCCGACGGCCCACTTCTTCGCCTGGCCCGGCGGCTGGCAGCCATTGTGCTTCTTGGCCAGGCCGGGCGGGCAAAAGCCCGACCTCGCCTGCTGCGTGTAGTACTGGCGCATCGTGGTGTGGTCGCCCACCGAGATGCCGATCGACACGCTGCCGCGCGGTGCCGTCGACGGCGCCGGGACGGGTTGCGCCTGACCGGGCGGACCGCCGCCCTGCCCGTGCCCGCGGCCACGTCCGGCAAAGTCGGGCTTCTCCGCCAGCGCCGGCGCGGCGAATGCAAGAGTAACGGCTGCGGCGATCACGGCCAACGACGCGCGCATGGGTTCCCTCCTCTGCGACTTCATGTTCCGCTTGCCGCCGGTTTGTGGCGACTTTCGGACAGCCTCAGTTCCGCGCCCTTTCGCGATGCGGGCCGACGCACCCGACCATACCCGCTTCTCTCGCCACGGCCACTAAGCTAGTGTCCCGAGCGACCGACGGGCGCGTCGTGGCGGATCTGCCGCCGTGACGCGACGGTCGCAAGCCCCGCACAAGGGGCGGTGTGTTCGAACAACAGGGAGTGAGACGATGCAGCGTAGATCCATGCTGATGGCCGGCGCGTTGGCGGCGGCGGCGATGATCGCGGGACAGGCGACCGCGCAGGTAAAGTTGCCGACGTCGCTGACCTTCACCGCCTACGACACGGGCACCTCCGGCTTCAACATCGTCGTCGCGCTCGGCAAGATGATGAAGGAGAAGCATAACACGGACGTGCGCGTGCTGCCGGCCGGCAACGACATCGCCCGCTTGGCGCCGATGAAGGCCAACCGCGCCCAGGCCTCGGCCATGGGCATCGGCGGCTATTTCGCCCAGGAAGGCGTGTTCGAGTTCGCCACCAAGGACTGGGGCCCGCAGAAGCTGCAGCTGCTGCTGTCGTCGGCCTCGTGCAACGGCATCACGCTCAACGTCGCCAAGGACACTGGGGTCAAGGAGTTCAAGGACCTCAAGGGCAAGCGCATCGGCATCGTCGTCGGCTCGCCGGCGCTGAACCAGAACGCCTTCGCCATCCTCGCCTTCGGCGGCCTGACCAAGGCCGACGTGAAGCTGGTCGAGTTCTCCAGCTTCGGCGCGATGTGGAAAGGCATGCTGAACAACGAGGTCGATGCCGCCATCGCCTCGACCATCACCGGCCAGGTACGCGAGGTCGACGCCTCGCCGCGCGGCATCGTGATGCCGCAGGCCCCGGCCGAGGACAAGGAAGGCTGGGCGCGCCTGCACAAGCTGGGGCCCTACTTCTATCCGCACAAGGTGACCTGCGGTGCCGGCGGCCTGTCGGCGAGCAACCCGCTCACCCTGCCGGCCTATCCCTATCCGATCTTCATGGCCTATGCGACGCAGTCGACCGATCTCGTCTACAGCATCGCCAAGTCGATGATCGTCAACTACGACGCCTACAAGGCCGGCGCGCCGGGCGCCGACGGGCTGGAGGTCAAGCGGCAGATCCTGAACTGGGTGCTGCCCTACCATCCGGGCACGGTGAAGGCGCTCAAGGAAGCCGGCGTATGGACCGACGCGGCGCAGAAGCACAACGACATGCTGATCAAGCGCCAGGACGCTCTGGGCGCGGCCTGGACCGCCTTCCTCAAGACCAATCCGCCTTCCGACAAGGCGGAATTCACCAAGGCCTGGATGAAGGCGCGCAATGCCGCGCTCGAGAAGGCCGGCATGGACACGGTCTTCGACTGACGAAATCCGGCTCGACCGATGTCGGAGTCGTCGGCTGACGACGTGCCGGGTACGGGACCTTCCCGCACCCGGCACCTTTCCCCTGCGTGGCGCGGATTGCTGATCGCCTGGACGGTCGTGTCGATCGTCCTGTGCTTCAACCAGCAATTCACGCTGCGCTTCTTCATCGACTTCACGCTGCTGGACACCGAGTACTTCTGGGGACTCGTGCTCGTCCTGCTGCCGCTCGCCTTCATCGTCTATCCGCTGAAGCCGGGCCTGCATGTCGAGCATGTGCCGCTCTACGACATCGCGCTGTTCCTGATCGCCACACTCCTGTCGGCCGGGCTGATCTGGACCGGGCGCGAATCGGCCGCCGCGGGCTGGGAGTACAGCGCCGTCGACGCGGCGCCTTCCTGGATCGTGTGGTCGGGCGTGGCGATGTGGGCGCTGGTGCTGGAGGCGCTGCGGCGCGCCGGCGGCTGGGCCCTGTTCATCGTCATGGGCACCTTCTCGCTGTTCCCGCTCTACGCCGCCTGGATGCCGGCGCCGCTGACGGCGCCGTCGGTCGGCCTGCTCGAGACCGCCTCGTATCACATCTTCTCGCGCGAGAGCGTGCTGGGCATCCCGATGCGCGCCTTCGCCGAGCTTGTGATCGGCTTCCTCGTGTTCGGCACGGCACTGCAGTACACCGGCGCCGGCCGCTTCTTCATCGACTTCGCCTTCGCGCTGTGCGGACGCTATCGCGGCGGCGCGGCCAAGGTGGCGATCTTCTCCTCGGGCCTGCTCGGCTCGATGAGCGGCAGCGTGATCTCCAACGTGCTGACCACCGGCACCATGACCATCCCGGCAATGAAGCGCACCGGCTTCAAGCCTTCGGTGGCCGGCGCGATCGAGGCCTGTGCCTCGACCGGCGCGGTGCTGGCGCCGCCTGTCATGGGCGCCACCGCCTTCGTCATGGCGGAGTTCCTCAACATCTCCTACGCCGAGGTGGCGCTGGCCGCGGCGGTGCCGGCCACGCTCTACTACTTCGCGCTGTTCATGCAGATCGACTTCAACGCCGGGCGCAACGCGATGAAAGGCCTGCCGCCGGAGGAGATGCCGCGCATCGGCCAAGTCTTCCGCGAAGGCTGGTACTTCATCTTCGTCATCATCCTGCTGGTCGTGCTGCTGCTGGTGATGAAGCGCGAGAACTGGGCGCCGTGGCTCGCCACAGGCGTGCTGCTGATCCTCAACCAGGCGTTCTCCAAGCACCGCTGGGGCCGCAAGGAGCTGCTCGGCTTCCTCGAGGGCAACGGCCGCATCTTCATCGAGCTGGTGGCGATCCTGGCCGGCGTCGGCCTGCTGGTCGGCGCCTTCTCGCTCACCGGACTCACCGGCTCGCTGACCAACGGCCTGCTCTACATGGCCGGCGACCAGCCGCTGCTGCTGCTGGTGATGGGCGCGCTGACCAGCTTCATCCTCGGCATGGGGATGACGATCACCGCCTGCTACATCTTCCTCGCCGTGCTGCTGGCGCCCAGCCTGACCCAGGTCGGCATGAACCCGCTCGCAGTGCACATGTTCATCATGTACTGGGGCATGGTCTCGTTCATCACGCCGCCGGTGGCGCTGGCCGCCTTCGCCGCCTCCTCGGTGGCCAAGGCCAGCCCGATGGACACCGGCCTGCAGGCGATGAAGATCGGCAGCATCATCTACTTCGTGCCGTTCTTCTTCGTGATGAACCCCTCGCTGGTGCTGCAGGGCGACATGCTGGACTTCCTCGGCCACTTCGCCACGGCGGTGGTCGGCGTCACCCTGGTGTGCGGCGGCCTGCAGGGCTACCAAAGCGGCATCGGCGACCTGCGCGCCTGCGGCCCGCTCGAATGGCCGGTGCGCGCCGCGCTGGTGCTGGGCGGGCTGATGTTCGCGGCGCCGGGCGGCGGACTCATGCCCTTCTCACCAATGCAGATGACGCTGAGCGCCCTGATCGTGTCGGTGCCGGCGCTGGCGTTCGCCTGGACCATGGCGCGACGACGGGTGCGAACCGTGTGAGGCAGCCGATCGCCCTG
>JAKOWB010000252.1 GCA_029781795.1 Pseudomonadota bacterium
GCAGGGGCAGCCAGCTGACCTTGTCGGCGTAATGCTCGGCCAGGTGGGCGGTCAGCAGGTCGGGCTGCAGGCCGGGCACGATGACGAGCGCGTCCAGCGCCTGGCCCACGCGCGGGCCGAACAGCACGTCGGTGGCGTAGTCCGAGCTGCCGGCCCAGGCCAGGGCGATGCGGCCCAGCGCGGCCTCCAGCGCCATCGGGCCATCGCCCAGCGGGGGCAGCGCGGCGCGCGCCTGCTGAGCCCAGTCGGGGCGCAAGGCGGGCGGCAGGCTGGCGGCCACGGGCGCCAGCGGCGCGGCCCACTCCAGCAGCAGGCCGGCCAGCGCCTGGCGCTGGGCGCCCAGGCCGGCGGCCTCCAGCAGGCCGGCGGCGGTGAGCCAGTCGCGCCCGTGCTCGCCGCTCAGGTCGGTGGGCGCGGGACTGAACGCGCTCACGCGCGCGGCCCAGGGGCGCGTGCTTTCGCCGCGCGGCGCAAAGCCGGCCGGGAACTGCGCCGCCCACAGCCGGGCCGCCAGCGGCGCCAATTGCGCATACGGCAGCAGCACCACGCTGCGCGCCGGATGCGCGGCCTGCTCGCGCAGGCTGGCGTCGATGCGCGCCAGCAGATCGGTCCAGCCGGAGGGGGCCGGCGCCTGAAGGTTCACGCTGGGGGCAACCATCGGCGCGTCAGTGAATGCGGGTTTCTGTCACAATGATCCGCACTGTAGCCGCAGCGCCGGCGCCCACTTTTCTCAAGGATTGCCTCATGGCCAGTGAACTGATCAAACACGTGAGTGACACCTCTTTCGAAGCCGACGTGCTCAAGTCCGAGCAGCCCGTGCTGGTGGATTTCTGGGCCGAATGGTGCGGCCCCTGCAAGGCCATCGCGCCCTCGCTGGACGAGCTGGCCGGCACCTACGACGGCAAGCTGACCATCGCCAAGGTCAACGTCGACGACAACCAGAACATCCCGGCCAAGTACGGCATCCGCGGCATCCCGACGCTGATGGTGTTCAAGAACGGCCAGCTGGCCGCCAC
>JAKOWB010000262.1 GCA_029781795.1 Pseudomonadota bacterium
AGGGCGAGGGCCTGGGCAACCAGTTCCTCGCCAACATCCGCGAGGTCGAGGCCATCGTCCACGTGCTGCGCTGCTTCGGCGGCGAGGTCACGCACGTCGAGGGCTCGGTCGATCCGATCCGCGACGCCGAGACGGTGGAGACCGAGCTGATGCTGGCCGACCTCGACTCGGTCGAGAAGCAGAAGGACTCCACCGCCAAGAAGGCGCGTGGCGGCGACAAGGAGGCGAAGCAGAAGCTGGAGGTGCTGGAGATCGCCAGCAAGCTGCTGGCCGACGGCCAGCCGGCGCGCCGTGCGGTGGTGCCGGACGAGCTGCTGCCGGCCTTCCGCCAGCTCAACCTCATGACCGCCAAGCCCGTGCTCTATGCCGCCAACGTGGCCGAGGGCGAGGCCGCCACCGGCAACGCGCTCTCCGCCCGGGTGGAGGCGCGCGCCAGGGCCGAGGGCGCCGGCTTCGTCGTCATCTCCGCCGCCATCGAGGCCGAGGTGGCGCAGCTTTCCGACCCGGCCGAGAAGGCCGACTTCCTCGCCACCCTGGGGCTGGAGGAGCCGGGCCTCGCCCGCGTCATCCGCGAGGGCTACCGCCTGCTCGACCTGCTGACCTTCTTCACCGTCGGGCCGAAAGAGGCGCGCGCCTGGACGGTGAAGCGTGGCGCCCGCGCGCCACAGGCCGCCGGTGTGATCCACACCGACTTCGAGCGCGGCTTCATCCGGGCCGAGACCATCGCCTTCGAGGACTTCGTCGCCTGCGGCGGCGAGGCCGGCGCCCGCGACGCCGGCAAGCTGCGCCAGGAAGGCAAGGACTACCTGGTCAAGGACGGCGACATCTTCCACTTCCGCTTCAACGTCTAGGAAGGGCCTGGCCTCCGCGCCAGCGGAGGTCACCCGGCCGGATCGTCACGCGCGCTGAGGCGCCTCTGCCGCCGGCTGCGCGCGCGTGGCTGTCCCTGGGCGTAGCGCTTGTGCCACCACCTTCGGTGAGAGTTCGCCCGACAGCAAGCCTTCGATGTCGCCGAGGTATTGCCCGAGCTTCGTCTGTGGCAGAGCGTCGAGGCCCTTCAGCGGCAGCTCCAGCAGCGCGCGGCCGGCACTGTCCAGCACCGCCACAGTGCCCGGCGCCGCGGGCCGGAAGCGATAGCCCGTCGCCTCCTCCAGCGCCGCCAGCTCATCGCGCGCGGCGGCGCAAACAACGAGCGCCCCAGAGCCGATGCCCTGGGCGCAGGCAGATCGAACCAGGGGCCTCTATTTGTCGACGCGGATCGGCTTGCCGGTCCTACCGGTCGCCAAATCCACCGGTCGCAGCGAGCCCATCGCGCCGAAGGCCCAGAGTGTGCCGTCCGGATGCTTCTCGATCCCGAAGTAGGGGTGCGGGTGCTCTTTGCCGTCACGGCCGGTGAAGGTCACCTTCATCGGCTCGATCCGCCAGAGCAGATTGCCTTCGGCATCGAAGGCGACAACGTTGCGTGCGCGATTGGGGAAATCATATGGGCAATCATAGACATCGAGAATCACCACAGCGCGGTCATCGAATGCTGCCACATCGTAGATTCGGCAAAGGTCGGGAATCTGTATGTTGCGGTTGCCAATTTTCAGAGTCCGACCTTCATCGGAATAGGTTACGTGCAACATCACTTGGCCTCCCTCGACTTGAATGCAACCGCTGTGCCGAACCATTGCGCCTTCAGTTCGCCCGCCGCCTGTATCTGGACGCCACCGCCGCGGCCGTACTTGTTCGTGGCCGCGATGCCCAGATAGAAG
>JAKOWB010000263.1 GCA_029781795.1 Pseudomonadota bacterium
GGTGACCCAGAACAGGCGCCAGGCCGGGTGCAGCTGGGGGTGCTGCTCCAGCAGGCCGATGACCAGGCCGACCACGTAGCCGCCGATCAGGTTGGCCGCCAGCGTGCCCCAGGGCAGCCAGGCGCCGTCGTGGTTGAGCGCCAGGCCCAGGCGCCAGCGGGCCAGCGCGCCGATGCAGGCGCCCAGGCTGATGGCGATGACGGGGTGCATTTATTCAAAACGGCGGATCGTCGGCGCTGGCCGCAGCCTCGTCGTGCGCGCGGTCGCCGGGCGCCGGCGCGTCGGTGAAGCCGGAGGGCTGGCCGGGCTCGGCCTCGCCGCCCAGGGCGGCCACCAGGTCGGTGATCAGGCCCGTCAGCTCGCCCGTGGCCAGCGCCACGTCGGCGTCGAAGCGCTCGTCGGCCGAGGCGCTGGTTTTTTCCTCGAACACGCCTTCGAGGAAAGCGATCTTCTTGAGCTGCAGCGCCTGCGTCAGCGCAAAGCCCACGCGGCCCTGCCAGCTGAGCGCCAGCCGCGTCGGCAGCTTGCCCTCGGCGATGTGCTGGCGCACCTCGTCGGTCACCAGCTCGTGGCGGCTGAACTTGACCACCGCCGGCTCCTCGCCGCTGCCCTTGAGCTCGCACTCGCGCTCCACGTGCAGGCCGGCGGGCCACTCGTCGGGGCTGGGCGCGGCCAGCCACGCTGTCATGGCCGCCTGGGGCGACTGCTGCGTCTGCAGCAGCGCGATGGTGAAGTCGCGCCCGGCCACGCGCACCAGGCTGGCAATCACCTCGTCGGCCTTGCCCTGGCTGCCGGCGTCCAGCGCCAGCAGGCGCGTTTGCGGGTTGATCCAGGCGGTGACCTGCGTGCGCCGCGCGAAGGCCTGCGGCAGCAGCGCCAGCAGGGCGTCGTCGCGCAGGTCGCGCAGCTCCTTCTTGCCCGGCTTGCGGCCGCTGGTCTGCTCGATGTGGTCCACGGCCTGCTGCACCTTGCGGCGCACCGCCTCGCCGGGCACGGCCTTGGTCTCGATGGCCAGGCGGGCGATCCATTGGCCGTCCACGGCCTCGACCAGCGCGCCGTGCTCTTGGCCGCGCGGCGGCACCCAGCCGCAGGACTTTTGCTGCGTGGCGCCGCATTCGGCAAAGGGCTCGCGCGCCAGCGCTTCCTCGAGCTGGGCCGCCGAGGCGGGCCAGGCGCCCGCCAGGCGGTAGAGCATCAGATTCTTGAACACGATGAAGACTTCCAAAAAACACGGCCCGCGCGGTGGCGGGCCGGGTCGTCATCATAGTGGGCTCACATGTGCCCCGGCATCCAGGTGGCGATCTGCGGGAAGAACCACAGCAGCAGCACCATGGCGCACATCAGGAAGAAGAAGGGCAGCGTGACGCGGGCGATGTAGGCGATGTCGCGCTTGGTCATGCCCTGCAGCACGAACAGGTTGAAGCCCACCGGCGGCGTGATCTGCGCCATCTCGACCACGATGA
>JAKOWB010000264.1 GCA_029781795.1 Pseudomonadota bacterium
AAGCTGCGGACTCTGGCTGCCGCAGGACCGCCAGGGGAAGCCCCATGCCCGTGCTGAAGAGCAGCGTGAACACGCGCAGTGCCGAGTTCCAGGCCAACCAGAAGACCATGCAGGCCCTGGTCCAGGAGCTGCAGGCCAAGGTCGCCAGGGTCAAGGAAGGCGGCGGTGCCGAGGCGCGCGAGAAGCACCTGGCGCGCGGCAAGCTGCTGCCGCGCGACCGCGTGCGCACGCTGCTGGACCTGGGCTCGCCGTTCCTGGAGATCGGCCAGCTCGCCGCCTGGGACATGTACAAGAACGAGGTGCCGGCGGCCGGCATGATCTGCGGCATCGGCCGCGTTTCGGGTCGCGAGTGCATGATCGTGGCCAACGACGCCACGGTGAAGGGCGGCACCTATTTCCCGATCACGGTGAAGAAGCACCTGCGCGCGCAGGAGATCGCCCTGCAGAACAACCTGCCCTGCGTCTACCTGGTGGATTCCGGCGGCGCCAACCTGCCGAACCAGGACGAGGTTTTTCCCGACCGTGAGCACTTCGGCCGCATCTTCTTCAACCAGGCCAACATGTCGGCCGCCGGCATCCCGCAGATCGCCGTGGTCATGGGCTCCTGCACCGCCGGCGGCGCCTATGTGCCGGCCATGTCGGATGAGTCCATCATCGTGCGCAACCAGGGCACCATCTTCCTGGGAGGCCCGCCACTGGTGAAGGCGGCGATCGGCGAGGTGGTGAGCGCCGAGGAGCTGGGCGGCGCCGACGTGCATGCCCGCAAGTCCGGCATGACGGACCATTACGCGCTGAACGATTCCCACGCACTCGGCATCGCGCGCCGCATCGTCGCCGCCCTGAACCGCCCGAAGACCCTGAACGTCCAGGTGCAGGCGCCGCGCGATCCGCTCTACGACCCGGCCGAGCTCTACGGCGTCGTGCCGAACGACCTGAAGAAGCCCTATGACGTGCGCGAGATCATCGCGCGACTGGTCGACGGCAGCGAGTTCGACGAGTTCAAGCACCTCTACGGCCAGACTCTGGTCACGGGCTTCGCCCACATCCACGGCTATCCGGTCGGCATCGTCGCCAACAACGGCATCCTTTTCTCGGAATCCGCGCTGAAGGGCGCGCACTTCATCGAGCTCTGCAGCCAGCGCAGGATCCCGCTGGTCTTCCTGCAGAACATCACCGGCTTCATGGTCGGCACCAAGTACGAGTCCTCCGGCATCGCCAAGGACGGGGCCAAGCTGGTGACCGCCGTCTCGACCACGCAGGTGCCGAAGTTCACCGTCATCATCGGCGGCTCCTTCGGCGCCGGGAACTACGGCATGTGCGGGCGGGCCTACTCGCCGCGCCTGCTCTTCATGTGGCCGAACAGCCGCATCTCGGTGATGGGCGGCGAGCAGGCGGCTTCGGTGCTCGCCACGGTGCGGCGCGACAACATCGAGGCCAAGGGTGGCAGCTGGTCGGCGGAGGAGGAGGCGGCCTTCAAGGCGCCGCTGCTGGCGCAGTTCGAGCACCAGGGCAACCCGGCCTATGCCTCGGCGCGCTTGTGGGACGACGGCATCGTCGATCCTGCCGACACGCGCATGACCCTGGCGCTCGGCATCTCCGCCGCGCTGAACCGCCCGGTGCCGGACACCAGGTTCGGCGTCTTCCGGATGTAGAGGAAGTCCATGCTCGACCTGACGATGGAGCGACAGGGTGTCGCCCGGCTGACGATGAACCGGCCGGAGCTGCACAACGCCTTCAACGATGCCTTCATCCTGGAGATGACCCAGGCCCTGCAGCGTCTGGGCGACGATCCGGCGGTGCGCGTCGTGGTGCTGGCGGCCAGCGGCAAGTCCTTCTCGGCCGGCGCCGACCTCAACTGGATGAAGGCCATGGCGGCCTATGACGAGGCGCAGAACCAAGCCGACGCCCAGCAGCTTGGCAGGCTGCTGCGAACCCTCGACCGGCTGCCCAAGCCGGTGGTGGGCCGCATCCAGGGCTCGGCCTTCGGCGGCGGCGTCGGTCTGGTCGCGGCCTGCGACATCGCCATCGGCGCCGACGAGGCAAGCTTCACGCTTTCCGAGGTGAAGCTCGGCCTCATTCCCGCGGTGGTCAGTCCCTACGTCGTCGCCGCCATCGGCGAGCGCCAGGCGCGACGCTATTTCCTCACCGCCGAACGCTTCTCGGCGGCGGAGGCCGAGCGTATCGGCCTGCTGCACCAGGTCGTGCCGCCGGCGGACCTGGACGCCGCCGTTGATCGCATGGTCGCGATCCTGGCCGCCAACGGTCCGGCGGCCGTGACCGCGGCCAAGGACCTCATCTTCACCGTGGGGCGCCGGCCGCTGGACGATGCCCTGGTGGAAGAGACTGCCCGTCGCATCGCCGCCATCCGCGTCACGCCCGAGGGCAAGGAAGGCATCGCCTCCTTCCTCGAGCGGCGCAAGCCAGGCTGGATCAGCGGCTGATCGTCCCGGCCAGTCTGGCCAGGGATGCGTCGTCGTTGGCCACGGCTGCGGTTTCTCGCAGGAGCAGCGGCCAGTCCGGCGCATCGGGCAGGGCCGCCATGGCCGACTGCATTTCCGCCAGCCTGGCCGGGGTCCAGTCCCACGAGCGGTCGAGGCGCGAGACCGCCGTCAGGCCGCTGGGCGGGGCGCGCAGCGTGACGATGTCCAGGTCGGGGCGGAAACGGCGCAGGCAGGCGATGACCTTCCATACGTCGCCGCTCCAGTCCGGGCCCATCGGCCGGCGGCTGGCGGCGCCAGGCGTGACCGGCAGTGTGTCGTGCAGCAGCAGCAGTGAGCGCGGCCCGGACTGGCGCTCCAGGTTGCCCACGTCGCGCAGCGCCTGCTCGGACAGGTGCAGCCCGTCGATGAAGGCGACGTCGAAGCCGGGCGCGCCCAGGACCTCGGCCAGATCATGCCGTGCGAAGAAGGCGTCACTCGTCTCGCGGAAGACCCTTACGCCCGGCGGCGGCGCGGCGGCCAGCCGCGGGCGCGGGTCGATCCCCACGGCAATGCGCCCTGGCTTCACCGCGAGCAGCGAGTCGCCGCGCGACACGCCGATCTCCACATAGCTCTCCGCGCCGCGCCGCTCGACGATCTCCGCAAGGCGCCTTACGTGGCCCGGCCCCGGCAGCAGCAGGTGGTTCAGCGCCAGGTAGGCCCAGCGCTCGCGCGGCGCTTCGCGGTCCACCGCTTCGAAATGCTGCCGGGCTGCCGCCTCGTCGCCGGCCTTCGCAGCCAGACGGCCTGCCAGTCCCAGCAGTAGCAGCCGTGGGCGGCCAGCGTGGTCGCCGGCGCGCGCCGCGGCCTCGGCGCTCCCGGATCCTGGCTGCGCCAGCCAAGCCTCGAGCAGTCCTGCCGGCAGGCGGCAGGGAGCCAGTAGCCCCGGCAAGCGTGCTTCGCTTCCATCGGCCCAGGGCCATTCGGCAAAGAGCAGGGCCAGTGCGGGATCGCGGCGATGGAAGGCGCGCCAGGTGCGATAGCGGTCGAGGAGGGTCGGCATGCCCGAGACTTTCCGCGCCTGCGCGGTTCAGCGCAATTGGAGTACTTTGGTAGTCAAGTCGGGCCTTGGCCAACGGCTGTCGGCCAAGGCCAAGCGACATCGCGCTCCTTGGCCGTTATCCTGCCGGCCCAGGCCTTGGAGCCTTGCCCGATCCCGCCGGCCGGCTACTCTCGTCTTTCCCTGGTGGGCGCCTCGTCCGGAGTCCCATGCAGCGTCCCGATCGTGGTTTCATCTATGCCCTGGCCTACACCGTGGGACTGCTGCTGCTGGTCGCCGCAGCCATCGGGCCGGAACTCGGCGGTCTCGGCATCGCGCTGCTGGCAGCGGGTGGCGGCTCCTTCGCCTTTTTCGTGCTGGTCTTCCCGGGCAGCCGTGCCTTCGCCGTGGGCTTGACCAACGGCATCGCGGTCTACGCCTGCCTCTTCGTCTACTTCCTCGAGGCCAACTTCGGCCCGGTCGAGCTCTGGGCCAGGCTGCTGGGCTTCCTGCTGCCGGTCGCCGGCTTCCTCTGCTCGGCGGGGGTCCAGCGCCGACGCATCCAGCAGATTGTCACCGCCAGCCAGCCGCGCGACACGCGCCATCCCTACCGGCTTTTCCTCTGGGCCGTGCCGGTGGCGCTGGTGGGCGCCGCCAGCTTCCTGGTGCCCGCGCTGCAACTGGAACAGGCGGGCTACGACCTGGTCTTCCTGGGTGCCATGCTGCTGATCGCCCTGGCGGTCGCCTGGCTCGGCACCAACATCGCAGTCTTCCTGCTGGATTCCAGCCTGCTGTTCGAGCAGCTGTTCCAGCGTCTTGGGCGCCTCATGACGGCCGCCTTTGCCTTCCTCAGCTTCTATTCCCTGCTGGTGATCGCCTTCGGCGCGGTCTATCGCCTGCTGGCGCACCTCGCAACGACGCCGCAATTCGCCGTCGGCGGCGTGCTGCGCGAGCTGACCTTCTCCGAGGCGCTGTATTTCTCGCTCGTGACGCTGGCGACGCTTGGCTATGGCGACGTGGTGCCGGCCGCCGCCGGAGCGCGCATCCTGGTGGCGGTGCAGACCGTCACCGGCCTGCTGCTGCTGCTGTTCGGCTTCGCCGAGATTCAGCGCGCCCTGCGCGAGCGAGGCGACCGTTGAGGTTGCCCTGAGCTGACGTTGAATCCCTTTGGCAGGGGGACCGCCGCTGGCTAGCTTGGGCGATCGCCCAGGGAGAGTTGAGCCTTGTTCCGCAAGATCCTGATCGCCAACCGGGGTGAGATCGCCTGTCGCGTCATGCGCACGGCGCGCCGCCTCGGCGTCCGCACCGTGGCCGTGCACTCCGAGGCAGATGCCGGCGCGCAGCACGTGCTGCAGGCCGACGAGGCCGTGCTGATCGGTCCGCCGCCGCCGCGCGAGAGCTATCTGAAGGGCGATGCCATCATCGCCGCCGCCCTGGCCTCCGGCGCCGAGGCGATCCATCCGGGCTATGGCTTCCTCTCCGAGAACGCCGCCTTCGCCGAGGCCGTGGCCGAGGCCGGCCTGATTTTCATCGGCCCGCCGGCCGCCGCGATCCGCGCCATGGGTTCGAAAAGCGAGGCCAAGGCGCTGATGGAGAAGGCCGGGGTGCCGCTGGTGCCGGGCTATCACGGCGCCGCGCAGGACGAGGCGCTGCTGGCCCGCGAGGCGGCGCGCATCGGCTATCCCGTGCTGATCAAGGCTTCGGCCGGCGGCGGCGGCAAGGGCATGCGGGTGGTCGAGACGGCGGCGGACTTCGGCGCCCAGCTCGCCGGTGCGCGGCGCGAGGCCAAGGGCGCCTTCGGCGACGACCGCGTGCTGGTGGAGAAGTACCTGACCCGGCCGCGCCACATCGAGGTGCAGGTCTTCGGCGACGGCCAGGGCGACTGCGTCTACCTCTTCGAGCGCGACTGCTCGCTGCAGCGCCGCCACCAGAAGGTGATCGAGGAGGCGCCGGCGCCTGGCATGACGGCGGAACGGCGCCGGGCCATGGGCGAGGCGGCGGTGGCCGCGGCCAAGGCCATCGGCTACCAGGGCGCCGGCACGGTGGAGTTCATCGCCGAGGGCGAGGACTTCTACTTCATGGAGATGAACACCCGGCTGCAGGTCGAGCATCCGGTAACCGAGCTGATCACCGGGCAGGACCTGGTGGAGTGGCAGCTGCTGGTCGCCTCCGGCCGCCCGCTGCCGCTGAAGCAGGAGCAGCTGCGCATCCATGGCCACGCCGTGGAGGCGCGGCTCTATGCCGAGGATCCGCGCAAGGATTTCCTGCCGGCGACCGGCCGCCTGCTGCATCTCTCGCTGCCCGAGGGCCTGCCCGACCTGCGCGTCGATTCCGGCGTGGTCGAAGGCGACGAGATCTCGGTGCACTACGATCCCATGATCGCCAAGGTCATCGCCTGGGACGAGGAGCGGCGCGGCGCGCTGGCGCGCCTGGCCGCGGCGCTGGAGGGCAGCGCGGTGGTCGGCTCCACCACCAACCTCGAGTTCCTGGCGCGCCTGCTGCGGCACCCGGACTTCGTCGCCGGCGCGGTCGACACCGGCTTCATCGGACGGCACCGCGCGGCGCTGGTGCCGCCGGCCGCGCCGGCCGACGACACGACGCTGGCGCTGGCGGCCCTGGCCGTCCTGGGCGATCGCGCTGCCGAGGCGCGGGCGGCGGCGGCGCGCTCGGGCGATCCCTATTCGCCCTGGCATTCCACCGACGGCTGGCGGCTCAACCTCGATACCCGCGTCGAACTGGTCTTCCTGGAGGGCGAGCGGCGGGCGCCGGTGACGGTACGCTACGGCGCCGGGCACTACCGGCTGGCCCTGCCGGGCGGCAGCCTGACAGCCAGCGCCGTCCGTCCCGATGCCGCGCGCATCGAGGCGACGCTGGGCGAACGGCGGCTGAAGGCGCGCGTGGTGCGCGACGGGCGCCTGCTATGGGTGCTGGGGCCGCAGGGCCTGGTGCGGCTGGAGCTCGAGGATCCGCACGGCGGCGAGGCGCTGGATGCCGGCGCCGGCGGCCGGCTGGTCGCGCCCATGCCGGGGAAGGTCATCGCCGTATCGGTGGCGGAGGGCCAGGACGTGGCCAAGGGCGCCTTGCTGATGATTCTTGAAGCGATGAAGATGGAGCACTCCATCGTCGCTCCGGCCGAGGGCCGCGTGACAGCGGTCCGCTATGCGCCGGGCGACCTTGTGAAGGAAGGCGCCGAGCTCATTTCCTTCGAGGCGAAGGAGGGCAAGTAATGGCCGCCGGGACATCCGCCGATCGCGTGACGCTCGTCGAGGTCGGGCCGCGCGACGGCCTGCAAAACGAGAAGGAAATCCTGCCGCTGGCGACCAAGGTGGCGCTGATCGAGCGCCTGGCCGAGGCCGGCCTGCCGGTGATCGAGGCGGGCGCCTTCGTCAGCCCCAAGTGGGTGCCGCAGATGGCCGATTCCGGCGCGGTGCTGCGGGCCATCCACCGCAAGCCCGGTGTGCGCTATCCCGTGCTGGTGCCGAACCTGCAGGGCTACGCCGCGGCGCGCGCCGCCGGAGTCGACGAGATCGCCGTGTTCGGCGCCGCCTCGGAAACCTTCACGCGCAAGAACATCAACTGCTCGATCGCCGAATCGCTGGAGCGCTTCCGCCCGGTCTGCGCCCAGGCCAGGGCCGATGGCGTGGCGATCCGCGGCTACATCTCCTGTGTCCTTGGCTGCCCCTACGAGGGCGCGGTGCCGCTGTCGAAGGTGGTCGAGGTCGCCGAGGCCCTGTCCGCCATGGGCGCGGCGGAGATCTCGCTCGGCGACACCATCGGCGTCGGCACGGCCGGCGCGGCGCGCGCCATGCTCCAGGCCGTGGCGGCCTCGGTCCCCATGGCGCAGTTGGCGGTGCATTTCCACGACACCTGGGGCCAGGCGCTGGCCAACATCCTGGCCTGCCTGGAAGCTGGCGTGCGCGTCGTGGATTCCTCGGTCGCGGGGCTCGGTGGCTGCCCCTATGCGAAAGGGGCCGCCGGCAACGTGGCGAGCGAGGACGTGGCCTACCTGCTGCAGGGCCTGGGCCTGGAGACCGGGATCGACCTGGAGCGCTTGGCCGCAGCCGGGCGCTTCATTTCCGATGCGCTGGGCCGGCCGCCGGTCTCCAAGGCGGCGCGGGCCCTGGCAGCGCGCCAGGCCGCCTGAGCCGGGGAGGGCGCTTCCACATGGCGCTGCACATGATCAAGCTCTCGGTCGGCACCGAGGACATCGCGGACCTGCAGCGCTGGCAGGAGGAGCGGCTGCGGCGCGAGGGCAAGCTCTATCATCGCACCCGCATGACGCCGAAGCGCGCCGACGAGATCCTGCCCGGCGGCTCCATCTACTGGGTCATCAAGGGCATGATCCTCTGCCGGCAGCCGCTGACGGGCTTCGAGAGGGCGCTGGACGACGAGGGCAGGGCGCTGACGCTGCTGATGCTGAAACCCGAGCTGGTGGCGACCGAGCCGACGCCGCATCGCGCCTTCCAGGGCTGGCGCTATCTCGACCCGGCGCGCGCGCCGCGCGACTTGAAGGACAGTGGCGGGGCCGGCCTGCCGCCGGCCCTGGCGGCCGAACTGCGGCAACTCGGGGTCTGGTGAGGCTGACCCCAGAGGGGGTGCGACAAGGCTGTCACGGGGACTTCATTTTCCCTCTTTACAGCCCGGCGGCAGCCCCCTATATCACCGCTCGCCGTCGCCGAGACGGAAACGCCTCGGGACCGGCCCTCCGAAACGCCGATGGATGGAACCGCGTAAGCGGCCATTGATCGTCGCGTCTGTGTCGGATAAGCTCTCTGCCCCTTCGGACCGCGAGTCGGCCTGAGGGACGCCAAAGGGGAAACCCCGCGGCACCTGCTCTTTGACAAGTGATCATCGAGGAAGGGATGCGTGGGCGGCGTGGTAGCCGTCCTCTGGATGGTTGGTGCTGGGGTGCCTTGTTTGGTGCCTTGGGGCCGGTGTCTGGAGGGACTGCTGAGCTGCTGACGTATTCTTGGACCTGGTTCGCGTGGTGTGGCTTTGGCTGCGCTGCGAGGGTCTGGGTCCTGAGAAATGCTACGCAAGCAAGCGAGCGGTCCTTTGAGATGCCCTGATACGAGGGTGGAGGGCTTTGAACCCCGCGAGGGGTTTTGAGACTTCCTGCCTGAGATCAACCTGAGAGTTTGATCCTGGCTCAGAACGAACGCTGGCGGCAGGCCTAACACATGCAAGTCGAGCGCCCCGCAAGGGGAGCGGCGCACGGGTGAGTAACGCGTGGGAATATGCCCTGGGGCTGGGGATAACGGCGGGAAACTGCCGCTAATACCCGGTACGCCATGAGTGGGAAAGGAGCAATC